>JAGOEM010000105.1 GCA_017997715.1 Ottowia sp. | reverse complement strand
CACCACGGTGGCGCCCAGCAGCTTCATGCGGTACACGTTGGGCGACTGGCGCTTGACGTCTTCGCTGCCCATGTAGACCACGCATTCCAGGCCGTAGCGGGCGCAGATGGTGGCGGTGGCCACGCCGTGCTGGCCGGCGCCGGTTTCGGCAATGATGCGCGGCTTGCCCATGCGCTTGGCCAGCATGGCCTGGCCGATCACGTTGTTGATCTTGTGCGCGCCGGTGTGGTTGAGGTCTTCGCGCTTGAGGTAGATCTGCGCGCCACCCAGCTCGTGGCTGGTGCGCGCGGCGTGGTACACGGGCGAGGGGCGGCCTACGTAATGCGCCAGCTCGTAGTGAAATTCGGCCAGAAAGGCCGGGTCGTGCTGGTACTTGGCGTAGGCGCTTTTGAGCTCGTTGATGGCGTAGGTCAGCGTTTCGCTGACAAAACTGCCGCCGTAGCGGCCAAAGTGCCCGCTGGCGTCGGGCTGGTGGTATTCGGTCATGGAAGAAAAGGGCTGGCTTCGTCGGCTGCACGCACGGCAGCGACAAAGCGGTCAATCTTTTCGGCGTCCTTGATGCCCTTGCGCGGCGTACCGTCAGGGCCATCGGCTTCAACGCCGGATGAAACGTCAACCGCGAGCGAGAGACCTCGCCCGCGCAAGGCGGCGATGCCAGCGCTGACGTTTGCAGGTGTAAGCCCACCAGACAAGACGAGGTGAGCGGGTACGTTTGGAGGTAGTCGTGACCAATCGAATGTCTTTCCACCGCCGCCAAACCCGTCTATCAATGCGTCGAGCAGCAGGGCCTGGGCAGCGGCGTAATCGTGGGCGAATTTTACCAAGTCGAACGATTCGGCGCCGGCCAGCGGAATGCGCGCGGCGCGCAGAAAGGCGCGTTCGCCATTGCCGGTGGCAGCCAGGCAGTACGCCGGTGATTCATCACCATGAAATTGAGCTATAGCGCCCGGTACACGGGCGCAGGCAGCTATCACATTGGTAGCATCCGCGTTGACGAACAGAAGCACGGGTGTGACGAAGGCGGGCAGGCGCCGGGCCAGTTCGGCCGCGCGGTCGATCGTGATGTAACGCGGGCTTTTCGGGTAAAGGTTGAAGCCAATCGCGTCGACACCCGCTGCCACGCAGGCGTCAATGTCTTGCTCGCGCGTCAGGCCGCAGACCTTGATGCGCGTTGGGGGCGCCCTGCGGCGCAAGGGCGATGGGGTGTGATCGACAGTCATGGCAACCAATCATAGGCGGCGGTGCGTGTCGGCAGCCCCCACTTGGCGTCGTACACGGGTCCGCGAAAGTACAGGCCATCGGGCGAGAACGTGGGTGCGGCCGCGTCCCGGTCGCGCGCGGCCAGCACTTCCCGGACCCAGTCGGGGTGCTGACGGCCCTGGCCAACCAGAATCAGGCAGCCCATCAGGTTGCGGATCATGTGGTGCAGGAAGGCGTTGGCCTGAAAGTCAAAACGCCAATACGCGCCGCGCTGGCGAATGTCCAGCTGGGTCAGCTGCTTGACGGGCGAGAGCGCCTGACACGCTGACGCACGAAACGAGGTGAAGTCGTGCTCGCCCACCAGGTGTTGTGCGGCTTGCAGCATGGCCGCCCCTTCCAGGGGGCGGAATGTCCAGCCGACCCGGCCGCTGTCGAGGCTGGGGCGCACCTCCGAATCGCGCACGATGTAGGTGTAGCGGCGCGCTATGGCGCTGGCGCGCGCATGAAACTCGTCTGGCACGGGCTGCGCCCACTCAATGGCAATGTCGCTTGGCAGGTAGCGGTTGGTGCCACGCACCCATGAGGCAGGCTCGCGATGGAGGTCGATATCGAAGTGAACCACCTGCATCAGGCCGTGCACGCCGGCATCGGTGCGCCCAGCGCACAAGGTGCCCACGGGCACGGTGCTGAACTGGCGCAGCGCGCTTTCCAGATGATCCTGAACCGTTTGACCGGAAAGCTGGCTTTGCCAGCCCTGGTACCGGGTGCCGAGGTAACTGAGTCCAAGAGCGATGCGCACGAGGAGATTGTCGCCGAACGCGCGAACCGCGCTTTCGCCGAATCCAAGGAAGGGGAGAATGAAAACAGCGATGGCGCCAAAAGGCGCCATCGCTGCTTGGGGGCAGGGCCTTAGATGAAGATCAGCTCAACTCTGCCAGGAACCGCTCAGCGCGAGCGCGGAGCGAGCCCGAAGATTCAGCGATCACCTCTTTGACCAGGGACCGAGCACCTTCCGTGTCACCGATTGCGTGGAACTCCTGTGCCAATGCCAGTTTGGTGGCAATCGGGTCTTCGTCCGCGTCATCGGGCTGTTCCGTGCGCAACTCACCGCCGGAGCGCGAATCGGGATCGATAGACAAGGCGTTCATGTCGAAATCGATCATGCCGGACGCCGTAGGTGCAGCTGCTGCTACAGCGGCAGGCGCTGTTACAGGCGCCTTGGTGGCGCTGCCATGTGGGCCGAGCTCGGACGGTGGAGAGAAGTCGATGTCCAGATCGAAATCGACCGGCGCGTTGGAGGCCGGGGCCGGCGCGACAGGCGAAGGCGCAGCCACTGGTGGCGTACTGCGGGCAGTGGCCCCCAATGCGGCAGCGGCGGCCACGTTGGAAGGCCGCGCAGCGGCAGGCGCCGGCGAAGCCGCAGCGCGAACCGGCGCATCGTCCAGGTTCAGGTCAAGATCGAGCGGCATGCCCGAGCTGACGGGTTCTTTCTTCTCAGCCAGCTGGGCGGTCTGAGGTTCCGTGTCCGCGCCAAAAGAGGGGCGTATCGGCACGGGCGACGTGCGCGCAACCGGGGCACCACCTGGTTTGTAGAGCGGGTTGTCTGCATCCAGCTCGGCCCCGAGGTTGGAAATGGCCAGCCAATCGGCGCCCTCGCCGTGGGTCAGGTGGTAAGCCTCCGTCGCAATGGCTTCCAAGGCGCGCGCATCGCGGCGCTTGGCGTAGATGCTGGCCAGGTTCTTGTGGATCGCCACACGGCCAGGTTGGGTGCGAAGCGCCTCCTTGAGGATTTCTTCCGCCTGCATGTCGCGGCCATACGCCAGATAGACGTCGGCTTCCGCCACCGGATCGACATCGCCTGCAGCGTCGAGCTGGCTGGGCGAGTAAGCCATGGACGAAGCGCCGCCACTGGCGGGGCCGGCGTCCTTGGTGTTCACGCGTTGGCCACCGCTGGCGCCGAAGAACGAATCGGGCTGCAAGCGGCTTTCAATGAAGGCGCTGTCCAAAGGGGCGGCGTTGTTTTTTTTCTTGCGCAACCGGTACACGCCGTAACCCAGCAGACCCAGCACGCCCAAACCTGCGATTGGCAGCAAGGGGTTTTCGGTCAAGGTGTCGAGGAGTGACGGCTCAGCGACCGGTGCAGGCGCTGGGCGCGGAGGAGGCGGAGCGACCACGGGTGCTGGCGCGGCCGCTGCGGCTGCGGCGCTGGCAGCTTCAGCAGCGGAAGCTGCCGCAGCCACGGCTGCAGCGGCCTCGGATGCCGCATCGACAGCTGGGGCGACGGCTTCAGACGCCGCCGCAACGGCGCCGCTGGCAGCGCTCGCAGCGGCCGAGGCGGCCAGCGCGGCCGCAGAGACGGCGGCAGATGCGGTAGCGCTCACGCCCGCCGGTGGGGTCACCGGGACGGTGATGCCTGGCGCGGCAACGCTGCCCGGGGTGCTGCCGGGCGCCGCACCCGACGCGGCCTGCAGGCGCGCCAGGTCGTCGATGTTCTTGTTCAACTCGGCAACGCGATCGGCCTGTTCCTTGGCCTGGCGCGACTGAGCAAGTTTGGCCTCGGTCCCGCTGGGGGTGCCGCCTTTGGACACCGTCAGACGATCCTGGCTGGGTGCGGGCGCGCGGCTGTCTTGCACTTGCGCCTGCACACCGCCGGACGCGCTGCGCGTCGATGCCGTGGTGGGTGTCGACTGGGCCCGAGACGCCAAGCCGCGGCGGAAGCCGTTGAAATCCCGCGTCTGGGCAACCACGGCGCGGCGTGCATCGCGGCGCGAGACGGTGGATGCCTGCTCTGCCGTGGGCATGTTCAACACCGCGCCAGCGCGCATCCGGTTGACGTTGCCGCCGACAAAGGCGCCAGGGTTGGCGCGCAGCATCGCGACCAGCATTTGGTCGAGCGATACGCCTTGGGCACCGGCTGCAGAAGCAATGCCGTAGGCCGTGTCTCCGCGGTGAACTGTGACCTGGCCACCCCCGCCAGTGGCCTCTGTGGGCGCCGCACTGGTTGACCGACGCGCACTGGGGCGGGGGCGTTCTGGCCGCTCTGTCGTTGCCGAAGGCGTGGTTTGTTCTGCCACCGAGGCCGGCGCAGCCGTCACAGGTGCGGGCGCAGTGGGCAGGGACGGCGCAGGTGGAGGCGCCGCAGTGCGTGACTCTGTCACGGTGACAGGGGGCGGCGCAGCGCGGCCGGGCGGGTCAACCAGCATCGTGTAGTCGCGCACGACCCGGCCGTTGGCCCAGTTCGCTTCGATCACGATGCCCAGGAAGGGCTCGTTGATGGGCTTGTCGCCGACCACACGCAGATAGGCTTGACCACTGGGGCGGCGGTGCAATGTCACCCGCGCACCGCTCAGCGACGGGCTGTACTCGACGCCAGCGGCACGGAATGCCTGCGGCGAGCCCATTGCAGCCTGCAATGTCGACGCTTCTTCGGAGGAGATTTGAGGCACTTCGATTTCGGCACGCAGTGGCTCGCCGAGCGACGACCGCACCGTAACCGCGCCCAGCGCAAGCGCCTGGGCATTCAGGCTAGCGCCGAGAAGCACCAAGCCTGCGGCGCTGGCCAGCAGGCCTTTTTTCCAGAGCGGAGCGGCGAGCCCCTGGTGCAACGGCGAACCCTTGCGGGTCGGGACGATCTTGTTCTGCATATCGGATTGGGGCAGGCTCAGCCTAGCCGGGACGAAAGTGAAAATCGACATTAACATCAACAAATTAGGCTGACAAGCTGAGACACTGGTTAACTCTTCTCACAAGTCGGCGTTACGTCAAAACCGTGACTTGGATGTTGTCGGCAGGCAACGGCTGCCGACACGAACGACCGCCAGCCCGATAGCCTATCAGGCTTGCAGCAGGATACGCAGCATGCGGCGCAGCGGTTCGGCTGCCCCCCAGAGCAGCTGGTCGCCGATGGTGAAAGCGCCCAGATATTCGGGGCCCATCGCCAGCTTGCGAATACGCCCAACTGGAATCGTCATGGTGCCTGTCACGGCCACGGGCGTGAGATCCACCAGGGTGGCTTCCTTGGTATTGGGCACGACTTTGACCCAATCGTTATCCGCGGCGAGCATGCCCTCGATTTCGTCCAGGGGCACGTTTTTCTTCAGCTTGAAGGTCAGTGCCTGACTGTGGCAGCGCATGGCGCCGACCCGTACGCAGAACCCATCCACGGGAATCGCAGCCTGCTCGAAGCCTTCGCCAAGTCCCAGGATCTTGTTGGTCTCGGCCATGCCCTTCCACTCTTCGCGGCTGACCCCGTTGCCCAGATCCTTGTCGATCCAGGGGATCAGTGAACCGCCCAGCGGCACGCCAAACTGCGCGACTTCCTCGCCGCTCAGTGCGCGCTGCTTGGCGATCACTTTGCGGTCGATTTCCAGAATGGCACTTTTGGGGTCCTGCAGCAGGCTGGCCACTTCAGCGTTCAAGGTGCCAAATTGGGTCAGCAGCTCGCGCATATGCTGTGCGCCGCCGCCGCTGGCTGCCTGGTAGGTCTGCGTGCTCATCCAGTCGACCAGCCCCGCCTTGTAAAGGGCGCCGACGCCCATCAGCATGCAACTGACCGTGCAGTTGCCGCCGACCCAGTTCTTGCCGCCCTTGGCCAGGGTCGACTGGATGATGGGCAGGTTCACCGGATCCAGCACGATGACGGCGTCGCCGTTCATGCGCAAGGTGCTGGCCGCGTCAATCCAGTGGCCGTTCCAGCCCGCGGCGCGCAGCTTGGGGAAGACTTCCGAGGTGTAGTCGCCGCCCTGGCAGGTCAGGATCACGTCGCAGCGCTTCAGCGCGTCCAGATCGTGCGCGTCCTTGAGGAGCTTTTCATTCTTGGCCATCAGCGGGGCAGGGCCGCCCGCGTTGCTGGTGGAGAAGAACACCGGCTCGATCAAGTCGAAGTCGTTTTCGGCCTGCATGCGATCCATGAGCACAGAGCCCACCATGCCGCGCCAGCCGACGAGGCCTACGACGTTACCTATTTTCATTTTTCGCGCCTTTCAAACAAAGTGAATCTGTCTGACCCCTCCGGCTCGTCAGAAGCTCCGGGAGGCGGGCGCACGACGAACCAGACTGAGTCAGTCTTTCTTGGTGGTCGTGGTAATGCGAGAACGCTGCATCCCCGGCAATTCGACCTGACGGGTCGAAAGCGCGTAAGCAAGGCAAGCCGGGGCGTTCATAAGCCCGCGATTCTAACCGGCTGGCGCGATCCGCCGGCGCAGCAGCGCGGGATAGGCCCGCAATGTTGGGTAACCGCGACGCCACAACGCCCACGAAAGCCTTCGAGGGGCTCGCGTGGGCGTTGTGTGGCGGTCAGCGCTTTACGTCGGGTCGATGAAGCTGCGCAGTTTGTCGCTGCGGCTTGGGTGCTTCAACTTGCGCAGCGCCTTGGCTTCTATCTGGCGAATGCGCTCGCGCGTTACGTCGAACTGCTTGCCGACTTCTTCCAGCGTGTGGTCGGTGCTCATTTCGATGCCGAAGCGCATGCGCAGCACCTTGGCTTCGCGCGGCGTCAGGCTGTCGAGGATGTCCTTGACCACGTCGCGCAGGCCAGCCTGCATGGCGGCTTCGATCGGCGCGGTGTTGTTCGAATCCTCGATGAAATCACCCAGGTGGCTGTCATCGTCGTCGCCGATCGGCGTTTCCATGGAGATCGGCTCTTTGGCGATCTTCATGATCTTGCGGATCTTGTCCTCAGGAATCTCCATCTTCTCGGCCAGGATGCCGGCGTCGGGCTCAAAGCCGAACTCCTGCAAGTGCTGGCGCGAAATGCGGTTCATCTTGTTGATGGTCTCGATCATGTGCACCGGAATGCGGATGGTGCGCGCCTGATCGGCAATCGAGCGGGTGATGGCCTGGCGAATCCACCACGTGGCGTAGGTCGAGAACTTGTAGCCACGGCGGTATTCGAACTTGTCCACCGCCTTCATCAGGCCGATGTTGCCTTCCTGAATCAGATCGAGGAACTGCAGGCCACGGTTGGTGTACTTCTTGGCGATGGAGATCACCAGGCGCAGGTTGGCCTCGATCATCTCTTTCTTGGCATCGCGCGAAGCCGCTTCGCCCTCGTTCATGCGCTTGTTGATGCCTTTGAGCTCGTCCAGCGGCACCACCACTCGCGATTGCAGGTCCAGCAGCTTCTGCTGCAGATCCTGGACCGGCGGAATGTTGCGTTCCATGACCGTGCTCCAGGGCTTGCCGGCGGTCGACTGTTTTTCGACCCACTGCAGGTCCAGCAGGTGCGAACGCACCTTGTTGCCGTTGCGGTCGCGGCCCGAGAATTCGGCAATGAACTGCTCTTGGGGGAAGCCGCATTTGTCAACGATGACGCGGCGCAGCTCACGTTCGTACTTGCGCACGTCGTCCACCTGGCTGCGCAGCATGTCGCACAGCTTTTCGATGGTCTTGGCGGTGAAGCGGATCGACATCAGGCGCTCAGACAGCGCGTGCTGCGACTTGACGTAGCTGGGCGATCCCCAGCCTTCCTTGTCGTAGATGCGGTGCACTTTCTCGAACAGGCTGGCGATTTCGTCAAAACGCACCAGCGCCTGGGTCTTCAGCGCTTCCAGCAATTTGGTCATCGCCTTGGAGCCGCCCTTGCCGTCGTCGTCGTCTTCTTCGTCGTATTCGTCGAAGTCTTCTTCGGCCACGTAGTCGTCGTTTTCGTTGGCGTCAGAAAAGCCGTCGACGATGGTGTTGATGACGACCTTGCCCTCACGGATCTCTTCTGCCATCCGCAGGATTTCGGCGATGGTCGACGGGCTGGCGCTGATTGCCTCCATCATCGCCATCAGGCCGCCTTCGATGCGCTTGGCAATCTCGATCTCGCCCTCGCGCGTCAGCAGCTCCACCGTGCCCATTTCGCGCATGTACATGCGCACCGGGTCGGTGGTTCGGCCGAATTCCGAATCCACGGTCGACAGCGCCGCTTCGGCCGCTTCTTCCGCTTCTTCCTCGCTGGAGCCGGACGGTGCGTTGTCCGTGATGATCAGCGCCTCGGCGTCGGGCGTCTGCTCGTACACCGCAACGCCCAGGTCGTTCAGTGTGGCGATGACGGCTTCCAGCGTTTCAGCGTCGAACAGCTTGTCGGGCAAGTGGTCGGAAATCTCGACGTGGGTGAGGTAGCCACGCGTTTTGCCCAGCTTCAGCAAGGTTTTCAGGTTGGAGCGGCGCGCGCTCATTTCCTCTTCGGACAGGACGGTTTCGTCCAGGCCGAATTCCTTCATCAAGGCGCGTTCCTTGGCCTTGCTGATCTTCATGCGCAGCGGCTTGGGCTTTTCGGCGCCTGGTTCAGGTGCGGCGGGTGCCGCCGGTTCGCCCTGCAGGTCGTCTTCGATGTCCGCCATGTCGGCATCGTCCTCGCCCGCACGGCCAGCGGTTTTACCGGGCCGGCCTCGCTTGGCGGGGGTCGATTTTTCAGCGGCCGCGGCGCCCTTGGCGGGGCGGCCGGCCTTCTTGGCGGGTGTGGCCGCAGCCGATGCGCCGGCGGCTTTCTTGGCAGCGGCCTTGGCGGGCACTGGCTGGGTCACGTCTTCGGCTGCGGACGCGGCGGCAGCGGCGGATTTGGCCGGGGTCTTGGCAGCGGGCTTGGCGGTTTTGGAACTGGTGGGCATGAATCAACCTTGCAAAGGGCGCGTGGTCAAACGATGGCGCTTTTTACGGAAGCGGCCAAAGTCAGACGCGGCAACAAACGGAAATACGCGATGCGAGCAGACCTGGCAACGTCAGGCCGGAAGCACGCAATCCGTCAAGGGCAAGGGTAGGGCGATCATTTGGGGTGCAGTCCTTGCGGTATGTTGGCCATCCCTTTTGCGAGGTAGGGCGCGCAGGAAGTGTGCGCGCTGGCCGGGCCGGAGGTGCTGCTGTCGCTCTTGCCGGTGACAAGCTCTTAATTATACTTTTTTTGGCAGATTTCAAGAGCTGCGGTGGGCGATATCGCGCGGTTCGCGGTCCAGATCGCCCAGCTCCTGCATCAGGCGCTGGTAGCTTTGCACGTCGCCACTGGCGGCGGCGGCGGCCATGCGGCGTTGCAGGCCCTCGCGCCGTTCGGTGCGCAGAATCTCGCGCAGCTCCGACGGTTCCGACAGGATATCGGGCGGCACGCGGTCCACCAGCTCGACGGCGAAGGCCTCTTGCGCGTGCCCACGCAGCGCCTCGCGCAGCGCCCCCCAGGGCTGCGCGCCGTGGTCCATCGACTGGCCGGCCAGCCAGGTGAAAAGCGGGCCGTGCGGCGCGGGCAGCTCGCACAGCAGCAGGTGTTCGCTCTGGCTGAGTGCGTCCCAGGACGATGGCTCGGTCAGCAGAATCTGCAGCGCCCGGGCGGCGCGTGAACCGGGTTGCGCGCGCACCGGGCGGCCGGGCGCGGCGCGTTCGGGCATTCGGGGTGAATTGGGCCTGTCGCGCTTGTCAGCATTGCGCGGGTAGCTCCTGTTTTCAGAGCGATTTGCGCCTTGTGGGCGGGCGGCGGGCCGGCGCAGGCCCCACAGGTCTTCCAGCTCGTGCGTGCCCAGCTGCACCTGTGCGGCGATTTCCGCCAGCAGTTGCTGCGCCAGCGCGCCGGTGGGCAGCAGCTGCCACAGCGGCCGGGCGTTGGCGGCAAAGTGCGAACGGCCTTCGGCGCTGCTCATGTCGCAGTCTTCGGCCGCTGCTTCCAGCAAAAAGCGCGACAGCGGCGTGGCCTGGCGCACGGCTTCGCCAAACGCCTCGGTCCCTTCGGCGCGGATGAAGCTGTCCGGGTCGTGTTCGGCCGGCAAGAAGAGGAATTTCACGCTGCGCGTATCCGTGGCCAGCGGCAGCGCCGCGTCCAGCGCCTTGCGCGCGGCGCGCCGGCCAGCGGCGTCGCCGTCAAAGCTGAACACCACGCTGTCGGTGAAGCGGAACAGCTTTTGCACGTGATCAGGCGTGCAGGCGGTGCCCAAGGTGGCCACCGCGTTGCCAAAACCCAGCTGCGCCAGCGCCACCACGTCCATGTAGCCTTCGGTGACCAGCGCGTAGCCCATCTCGCGCAGGGCCGAGCGGGCTTCAAACAGGCCGTACAGTTCGCGCCCCTTGTGGAACACCGGCGTTTCGGGCGAATTCAGGTATTTGGGCTTTTCATCGCCCAGCACGCGCCCGCCAAAGCCGATCACCTCGCCTTTGACGCTGCGGATGGGGAACATCACGCGGTCGCGGAAGCGGTCGTAGCGTTTGCCGTCGTCGCCCTCGCCAGTGATGACCAGGCCGCTTTCGTCCAGCAGCGCGTCGGCGTAGTCGGGGAACACGCTGGCCAGGGCGCGCCAGCCCTCGGGCGCATAGCCCAGGCCGAACTGCTTGGCGATCTGGCCGGACAGCCCGCGCTGCTTCAGGTAGGCGATGGCCTTGGGCGAGTGTTTGAGGTGTTCGCGGTAGGCGTCGGTGGCGCGGGCCAGCACGCTGGTCAGCGTGGCGCGCTGGGCCGATTCCTGGCTGGCGCGTTCGCGTTCGGCCGGGCTGCGATCGTCCTCGGGCACCTGCATGCCGTACTGCTGGGCCAGGTCGTGCACCACTTCGACAAAGCCGGCGCCGGTGTGGTCCATCAGAAAGCCGATGGCGTTGCCGTTCTTGCCGCAGCCAAAGCAGTGATAGAACTGCTTGGACGGGCTGACCGTGAACGAGGGCGACTTTTCGCTGTGAAAAGGGCACAGGCCCGAAAAATTGGCGCCAGTCTTCTTCAGCTGCACGTAGCGGCCGACGATCTCGACCACGTCGGCGCGTGCCAGAAGTTCTTGAACAAAATGCTGCGGAATCGCCACGCCGACATTGTCACAGACGCGCGGGGTGGCCACCGGCGCCCGGCTGGCGGGGCGGCAATCCGGGGGCGGCCTCAGCCACCTTGGTCACTTTAATATTGATAGCTGCTTGCGCCCGCCGTTCGGGCGCTAAAGGCCTGTTTGGCTGATATTTTTCTGCGGCCAAACCCGCCTGCCAACCCGCCCGCCCAGCGGCGCCCTGATGTCAGACCGCGGCCAGTTTGGCTGGCTATCATGAAATGTTGCCCGTGAACCCGGTAGTTACCCGTAGCCGGCGCGCGCATTCCACCTACGACGAGCCCCTTCAGGAGAAGAACACCGTGGCCAGCATCTACGACACCGACCTGCCGCGCACCCCGGCCAACTATGCGCCGATGACGCCGCTGGCCTTCATCCAGCGCACGGCCGAGGTCTACCCCGATCGCTTGGCCATCGTGCACGGTGACTTGCGCCAGAACTGGGGCGACACCTACACCCGCTGCCGCCAGTTGGCCAGCGCGCTGCAAAAGGCCGGCATCGGCAAGAACGACACCGTGGCGGTGATGCTGCCCAACACCCCGCCCATGGTCGAGGCGCACTTCGGCATTCCCATGGCCGGCGCCGTGCTGAACACGCTGAACACGCGGCTGGACCCGGAGGCCATC
>JAGOEM010000277.1 GCA_017997715.1 Ottowia sp. | reverse complement strand
GACTGGCATACCTGGATGGCTTTTTTTGCGGCGTCGTGGGTGATCGCCATTTCGCCGGGCTCGGGCGCCGTGCTGTCCATGAGCCATGGGCTGTCGTACGGCGTGCGCAAGGCCGGCGCCACCATCCTCGGGCTGGAGCTGGGGCTGCTGTTCATCCTCATCGTGGCGGGCGCGGGCGTGGGCTCGCTGCTGATTGCGTCGGAGCTGGCCTTCACCGTGGTCAAGGTGCTGGGCGCCTGCTACCTCATCTATCTGGGCTGGTGCCAATGGCGCGCGGGCTCGGCCGGCACGCTGGGCGGCGATCTGGTCGCCGCGCCGGTGAGCTGGCGCCGGCGCGTGCTGATCGGTGCGCTGACGAATGCCACCAACCCCAAGGGCATCTTGTTCATGGTGGCGGTGCTGCCGCAGTTCATGAGTGAATCGCGCCCGCTCTGGAGCCAGCTGCTGGTGATGGCCGTGACGCTGGTGGGGGTGGACTTGATCGTGATGAACGGCTATGCCGCCGGCGCCAGCGTGCTGCGCCGCTGGATGCAGAACGCCAGCGCCATGCGTGCGCAAAACCGTGTGTTTGGCGGCTTGCTGATGCTGGTGGGGGCGGGGCTGTTCTTCGTCAAGCGTGGTACGCAACACCAGTAATGCTATTTAAAATATAGCTTTAAGCGCTTGGTGGGCGGGCGCTATAGGCTTGTTTGATTCAAACCAGAGAGGGTTTCCGCATGCCAATCATTGCTGTTGCCAGTCCCAAGGGAGGCGTGGGCAAGTCCACGCTGTCCACCAACATCGCTGGCTACCTGGCCAGCCGCGGTCACTCCGTGGTGCTGGGCGACGCGGATCGTCAGCAGTCCGCACGCCTGTGGCTGCAGCAACGGCCGCCCACGGCCCGCCCGATAGGAGTGTGGGAGGTGGATGCCGACTGGATCAGCGCTCCGCCGAAGCAGGCCACGCATGCCGTGCTGGACACCCCCGCCGGCCTGGGCGGCTGGCGCCTGAAGGATGCGCTGAAGCTGGCCGACCGCATCATCGTGCCGCTGCAGCCCAGCCTGTTTGACATCTACGCTACCGGCCAGTACCTGGACGAGCTGGCGGCCCAGCGCCCCGGCGGGCTGGAGCGCGTGGCCATCGTCGGCATGCGCGTCGATCCGCGCACCATCGTTGCCGAGAAACTGCGCAACTTCGTGGACAGCCTGGGTCTGCCGGTGCTGGGCTATTTGCGCAACACGCAAAACTACGTGCAGCTGGCGGCGCAAGGGCAGTCGGTGTTCGACGTGGCCGGCGCGCGCGTGGCGCGCGACATGGAGCAGTGGCAGGGTATTTGCAGCTGGCTCGACGCGGCCTGACGGATCACGCCTGCGGCGCCACAAAGCCGTTTTGCCGCCAGGCCTCGAACACGGTCACCGCTACCGCGTTCGACAGGTTCAGGCTGCGCTGGCCGGCCAGCATCGGCAGGCGCAGGCGTTGCGCGGGTGCAAAGCCCTCGCGCAGCTCGGGCGGCAGGCCGCGCGATTCGGCGCCAAACACGAACCAGTCGCCGGGCAGGAAGCCCGTATCGTGCACCAGGCGCGTGCCGTGGGTGGTGAGGGCGAACATGCGTGCCGGGTCGGGCTGCATGTCGCGCAGCAGAGCCGGCCAGTCCGCGTGGCGGCGCACTTCGGCATATTCGTGATAGTCCAGCCCGGCGCGGCGCATGAGGCGGTCTTCCATCGAAAAACCCAGGGGCTCCACCAGGTGCAGTGTGCAGCCGGTATTGGCCGACAGGCGGATCACGTTGCCGGTGTTGGGCGGGATTTCGGGCTCGAAGAGGACGATGTGAAACATGTCGCTATTGTCAACGGCCAACCGTCAACCGTTCACCGCCAGCAGTCAGCCACTGCCGTGGCGCGGGCGCAGGGCGGTTACGGTGTGCGCGCCAGCACTATGGCGCCGATGTGCGCCACGCCGGCCTCGCGCAGCGGCGCGGCGGCTGCGTGCAGGGTGGCGCCGGTGGTCATCACGTCGTCCACCAACACGACACGACTGCCTGCCAGCAGGTGCGCACGCAGCGGGTCGATTGCAAAGGCGCCGCGCAGGTTGCGCAGGCGCTGCGCGCGCGTGAGGTGGCTTTGCGCCTCGGCCTCGCGCGTGCGCAGTAGCAGCGCGGGCTGCACGCGCGCGCCGGCCAACTGCCGCGCCAGCAGCAGCGCCTGGTTGTAGCCGCGCTGGCGCAGCCGTCCGGGCGACAGCGGCACCGGCAGCACCCAATCGGCCTGGGTCAGCAGGTTCGGCGCGCAGGGGGCTTGTTGCATCAATGAGGCCAAGGCTGCAGCCCAGCCCGGGTCGCCCTGGAACTTGAATTCCGTCAGCAACTGCGACCATGGGTAGCCGTAGTCGGTGGCAGCCAGGCAGGCGTCCAGCGGCGGCGGGTGGAGCAGGCATTGCCCGCATTGCGTCACGCCGCCGTGCACCACGCAGGCGCAGGTGGCGCAGCGCGCCAGCCGCGGCGCAAACCGTTCGCGGCAAGCGGTGCACACGCGCTGCGCGGGCCAGGCATGGCAAATGGCACATTGGCTGGGCAGCCGAGAGACGATCGCCGTCAGGGCCGCCAGCCCTCGGTGCCATAACCCTGCGGGACGCGTGTAAAGCATGGGCTCAATATACTCGCCGCCATTTGCGCTCTGCCATGCCTGAAGAACGTCCGCCCACCATAGACCCGGTTGCCGCAGCGCGCTGGCATGGCATGGTGCCAGCCGAATCGCCCTGGCTGCACGAAGAGGTGGCGCGGCGCATGCACGACAGGTTGCAGTGGATCGTCAAGCCACCGGCCGCATGGTGCGATTGGGATCCACTGCGCGGCGGCGTGGAAGGCCATGCACTGGTCGGAGCGCACTATCCGCAGGCCGCGTGCCAGGTCACTGAGACCTCATCGCCCCAAGGCGAGGCCGTGGCGCGCGAACGCTTTGCCAGGCCCTGGTGGAGTCCCGCGCGCTGGGCCGCTAGCACGCCGCGCTTTGGTTTGCCTGAAGCCGGCAGTGTGCAGATGCTGTGGTCCAACATGGCGCTGCACATGGCGGCGGATCCGCAGGCCCTGGTGGCACAGTGGCACCGGGCGCTAGCGGTGGATGGCTACCTGATGTTCTCCTGCCTGGGGCCGGATACGCTGCGTGAGTTGCGCGCGTTGTATGCGACCCTGGGCTGGCCTGCGCCAGGTCACGCGCTGACCGACATGCACGACTGGGGCGACATGCTGGTGCACGCCGGCTTTGCCGAGCCCATCATGGACATGGAGCGCATCACGCTGACTTTCGCCACGCCGCAGCGTTTGCTGCAGGAACTGCGCGGTCTGGGGCGAAACCTGCACCCAGGGCGTTTTGCCGCGTTGCGTGGGCGCAACTGGCGTGTGCGGCTGGAGCAGGCCCTGGCACAGAGCCTGGCAGACACGCGCAACGATGGGCAACTGGCTCTGAGCTTTGAAATCATCTACGGCCATGCCTTCAAGCCCGCGCCGCGCGTGCGTATGGAGGGCAGCAGTGCCGTGTCGCTGCAGGACATGCGTGAGATGCTGCACGCCGGCCGCCCAACTGCGCGCTGAGCGCCTGACGGCACTATCTGCAT
>JAGOEM010000104.1 GCA_017997715.1 Ottowia sp. | reverse complement strand
ATATTCAAGTCCATGCTTTATTCCCCAGCAATCACCATTTCAAGCGGTTTTCCGCTGGGTGCTGGCGTGCGTGCTGGGCTTCGCCTGCTGGCCTTGCGCTTTTTGGCAGGTATGCAGGCATTTCCGCTGGTGTTTGGCTTCGCCCAGCCTTGTACTGCTCGTTTAGCGTTCAAGGCTGTTTCTTTTCAAGCGTTGGGTCTAACCCATCGTTCCAGCGGATCGCCTGCGGCGACCGCTGAACTCAAGCGTTAGGCTTGCTCATGACAAGAAGAAATTTTCGCCGCTGCTTGATGGAGCCAATAATTGAGCACCGACTGGCTGCTGATTTATTAAGTATCGCTGCAAATTCGCTACTAGCTGGAGATTTTAGACGTTGCGCTAGTTTTCTAGCTCAAGCTGATATGCGGGAACTAAGAGAATTTGCATATAAAGTCGCCGGGCCAATTAGTTTTGAAATTCATAGGCAAACCAGAATGCCTCAGTTCACACCAACTACAATTCGTGGCGTTAAAAGGATGCCATCGAAAATAATTGAACGACAAATTTACAAGCGTGATGGTTGGCACTGTCGTTATTGCGAATCAAGAGTAATATCAAAGGAAGCACGCAATATTTTTCGACGTTATTTTCCTGTGGTGGCACGAAAAGGAAGAACCAATGAGGACAACCATTTCGGGTTGGCGACCTTAAGCGCAACTCTTGATCATCTTGTTCCTCACAAGAGAGGTGGGAGTAATGAGCCAGAAAATTTAGTAACCGCCTGCGGGCCATGCCAGTTTGGTCGAGGGGTTTGGCTTCTTGAGGAAGTTCAAATTGAAGATCCCCGGAATCGGTCGCCGATTCTTGATGGATGGGATGGATTGACACGACTTCTGCACAAAAAATTGCCTAACATTTCGTCGCAGCCGACCGCCTACGGCGGCGGCTGAACTCAGGGCGTTAGGCCCGCATAATCCGCACCGCCCAAGCTCATGGTTTATTCACCGGCATTCACCTTCGCAAACGGTTTTCTGCTGGGGTTTGGGCCGTACGCCGGGCTTCGCCTGCAAATCGGTCGAAAGTTTCAAGCCTTTTTGGCCTTCAGCGCCCGTCCAGCGGGCGCAAGCAGCTACGCCTTTGGTAGCGTTTCGTGCGGGCGCTGTACCCCTTCATCGACCGTCGGGTCTAACCCGGCAGTCAAGCTGACCCGCCTACGGCGGGCGGCTTACTTTGTCCGTTAGGTCTACTCATTCAACATCCGTATCCACATGACAAAAGCCACGCCGTCAGAAAACCCAGTAGCGGAGTCATCGCCGACTCTTTCTCACGTCATTGGCAAACTTACGGTTAGCAAGATATGGGCTTTCGTTTTGGCTTGCTTCACCGCATTCGCCGCTACGGCAACTGGCGGCTTTGCGCTCGGAAGCCGCGTTGGTGAAATGGCAGCCCAAGAAAGGATGAACGCTTTGTCAGCGCAGCTTTCGAAGGCAGCTGCGGAGGCCATCGTGCAAACGGAGCGAAGCCAGCAAGTTGCTGAGAAACTCAAACAGTTTGTCGACTACTCCTCCAATCTCAACGTGCAGGTCGTAGAACGCGACAAGCAGATCGCGACACTCAACGAGCGTCTTGGCCGAGCAAGCACGTGTGACTTCTTGCAGCAGCAGATCGCTGCAACACAACAACAAATATTCAACATCAGTAATGGAAAGAGAATCCGGGGCTCTGGCATCTATGTATTGAGTGGCAATACGCAGGAGCAAGAGAAGCTGGAGGCAGAACGCAAAGCACAAGATGACGCCGAAATTGCGCAGCTGCAACAACGCGTACTTGCTTTCACTCAGCAATTGAGTGCCTGTGCGAAGTAGACCTAACCCTTCCATCGAGCTGACGTCCAACAGGCTATGCGCATCGGCCGCAGCTCATTTCAAACATTAGTACTCAAACGGTGATGCTATGAAGAATTCAGAAAAAGAAGAGGTCGCTCCGCTATCTCAACGCAGTGGACGAACAAAACTGCTCGTGGGCATTCCGCTCCTACTTGCCGCAATCGGCGCCACATACATTGCGCCAGTCGCAGATATTGCGAAACTACTCGCCATTGCAGCCGGCGCCTATGTCTTGGTCGGGATTATTGAGGCTCTGGCAGGCGCCTCCCTCTCTCGCTTAGCCAAATCATGGGACAAGCTACCATCCTGGAAACAAGGACTTATCAGCGCAGTCGTCATTGGGTTCATGATCGGCGGCGCAATCATGTTACTACCATTTTTATCTCGCTTGGGAAATTGATCCGAGATAACTCCTTCAAGCCGACGCGCCGGCAGCGGGCGGCTTGCTTGGTTCTTTGGCTGATTCCCAAGCTGCCATAAAACCCGATCCTTTAAGGCTTATGCAATGGGAACTGTAGAAATCGAGTCATTCGCCGTCGGCGGCCCGTGCATTCGTACAAACAATGCATTGGAGGCCAGTGGCGCCGGAAAGCTGGCCGGCCTTTGGGCCAGCTACTACCCGTCGCGCCCCCCATCGTCAGAACCGGTTTACGGGGTCTATTCGGATTACCAGTCAAATGAAATGGGTGAATACACGGTGACGGCCGGCACAACAACCGGCACCACCGAAGGTTCCGTCGTCGTGGTTACGCCCGGCACTTACCTTGCGTTCCGGGCCGACGGGCCAATGCCTGGGGCCATCATTGGTGCCTGGAAGGCGGTTTGGGATTTCTTTTCAAATAATCCGCCGTATGAAAGAGTATTTTCGACAGACTTTGAGCGGTACGACGGACCAAGCACCGCAACCATCTACATCGGCGTCAAAGCCTGCGGCTAACCCAGCATTCACGCCAACGCCGCCATCTAGCGGCACCGGTTGAAGTCTCAGTCGATCGCTGCGCAGGCAGCCATGTCGGCTTCAAAGCCAACGGTCTGGATGCTGGGCATGCGTCCGCTGTTTGACTGCGGGGCATTGCACACGGATCGTCGCCATTACGTTGCGACGCACGAAGCCGATGCCACGCCACCACCCGTTGTGGCGGGCGCTGGCGGATCACTTCACTTTTGATAGCTGCAGGCGCACGCCATGATTGCGCCACAGGCTGTTTTGACATGTTGTTGGCGGCCGGCGGCCTGGTTCAGCCCTTAGCCGCGGATGCGAGCGCTTGCCCGCTTCGCATTGGGTTCTGGGCCTGTGCGGGTGCACCATGGCAGGCGCTAAGATGGTCGGCTTCCTTTGTCACGACTCCGTCTTCGATCCACATGCTGCGCACATTCTCATCGCTGCTGGCTATCGGGCTGCTGGCCTCTGCGGCCCACGCCCAAAGCTACCCTGACAAGCCCATTCGCATGGTCATTCCGTTCCCGCCGGGCGGCGGCACGGACATTCTGGGCCGGCTGGTGGCGCACAAGCTGACCGAGGCCACCAAGTGGACCGTGGTGCCGGACAACCGCGCTGGCGCGGGCGGCACGCTGGGCATTACCGAAGCGGCCAAGGGCAAGCCCGATGGCTACGACATGGTGATGGGCCAGAAGGACAACCTGGTGGTGGGCCCCTGGCTGTACAAGAACCTGCCGTGGAACCCCACCAAGGACTTCGTGGCGGTGGCGCACGTGGCCTGGTCGCCGGTGATCATCGCCACCAGCGTCAACAGCAAGTACAAGACGCTGGCCGATGTGGTGGCGGCGGCCAAGGCGGCGCCGGACACGCTTACCTACGGGTCGCCCGGCAATGGCACCACCATTCACCTGGCGGGCGATCTGTTCGAGAAAGCGGCGGGCATCAAGCTGCGCCACATTCCGTACAAGGGCTCCAACCCCGCGCTGATGGACGCGCTGGCCGGCAACGTGGATCTGCTGGTGTCGTCGGTGCCGTCGGCCATGGCGCAGGTCAGGGCGGGCAAGCTGCGGCCGCTGGCCGTGACGTCGGCCAAGCGCAGCAGTTCGCTGCCCGATGTGCCCACGGTGGCTGAAAGCGGCTTCAAGGGTTTTGACGTGAGCACCTGGTACGGCCTGCTGATGCCCGCAGGCACGCCCAAGGCCCAGGTCGACACCATGAACGCCGCCGTCAACAAGCTGCTGGCCACGGCCGAGGTGCAAAAGGCCATTCACGACCAGGGCGCCGAGCCGCAAGCCATGAGCGCCACCGCCTTCGGCAAGCAGCTGAACCACGACTACCACCAGTGGGAAAAGATCGTGCGCGATGCGGGCGTGAAGATCGAGTAAGCCAGCCCCTGGCTTGCGCCCAAAAAAACGCCCGCTGCATGCGGGCGTTTTGGTTTCGGCTGTGGTTTGTCGGCCCCGGATCAGGACCGGGATTTGAAGGGGCAGGTGTTCAGCCCGAACAGCATGTACGCCGGGCAAAAGCGGAACAAGCCGGTTGCCAGCGGAACCACGCCCAGCCAACCCCACCAACCCACGGTGCCGGTGGCCGCCAGGCCGATCAACACCGCGCCCACCACGATGCGCAAGATGCGGTCAATGCCGCCTACGTTGAATTTCATTTCATGCTTCCTTTTAAAGTTATTCAAAAACGATAGCTGACACACCAGCACTGGCGCGCGCCATCAGGCAGAAACAGCCGATTTCTCGCCGCCCATCTCCTCATAGGCGGCCAGCGCGTTGGCCGCATACATCAAGGCTGGCCCGCCGCCCATGTAGACGCACACGCTCAGCATGTCTTGCAGCTCGGCGCGCGTGCAGCCCAGCTTGACCAGCGCCTGCGCATGAAAGCCCAGGCACGGGTCGCAGCGCGCGGCCACGCCCAGCGCCATGGCGATCAGCTCCTTGGTTTTCTTGTCCAGCGTGCCGCCGGCCATGGCCGCCTGAGACAGGGCGCCAAAGCCGCGCGTGGTGTCGGGAATGTCTTTGCGCAGCGGCGCCAGCCAGCTGGTGGTGTGGCTGATGATCTCTTGGTAGCTTTTGGTCATACGATGCACTCGGGGTTGGGTTTCAATCTCTTTTTTTATATTATATTTTTTGATAGACTATTGCAAGTGCTCGCGCCACCAGCGCGTTCACACCCACGATGACCGACCACGTCCCACCCTCTTTGACGCTTGACGTTCAGGCGATGCGCCACGGCGCGCACGCGGCCGTTGGCCTGCTCAAGCTGCTTGGCAATGAAGACCGCTTGCTGCTGCTTTGCCAGCTGTCGCAGGGCGAATGCTGCGTGAGCGAGCTGGAAGAATCGCTGGGCATTCGGCAGCCCACGCTGTCGCAGCAATTGGGCGTGCTGCGCAACGAAGAGGTGGTCAGCACCCGCCGCGAAGGCAAGAACATCTACTACAGCATTGCGCAACCCGATGTGCTGCGCCTGTTGCAAACCCTGCACGAGCTGTTTTGCGAAAGAGGTGCGCCATGAGCATCGCGTTCGACCCCTCTTCCGTCTTGCCCGCCCTGTTGGGTGGCGCGCTGATCGGCGCGGCGGCGGCGGCCCTGGTGCTGATCAACGGGCGCGTTGCCGGCATCAGCGGCATTTTGGGCGGCGTGCTGGGCGGGCCGTTCGTGGCGCGCGAATGGGGCTGGCGCCTGGCCTTTCTGGTCGGCCTGGTGGGCGCGCCATTGCTTTATGTGGCCTGGCGCGGCATGCCGCCGATCGGCATCGCTGCCAGCACCGCCACGCTGATCGTGGCCGGTTTGCTGGTGGGCTTTGGCACGCGGCTGGGTGGTGGCTGCACCAGCGGGCACGGGGTTTGCGGCACGGCACGCCTGTCGCCGCGATCGCTGGTCGCCACCGGGCTGTTCATGCTGGCGGGCATCGCCGTGGTGGCGGCATTGCGCTGGGCGTCGGCATGAACGCGCCGCGCCGCGCCCCCTGGTTGGCCTATGCGGGCGCGCTGTTCGCCGGCGGGCTGTTCGGGCTGGGCCTGCTGATTTCGGGCATGACCGATCCGGTCAACGTGATCGGTTTTCTGGATGTCACCGGCGCCTGGAACCCTCGGCTGGCCTTCGTGATGGGCGCTGCCGTGGTGGTTGCCGCCCCGGCGTTCTGGTGGGTGGGCCGGCGCGGCCGCACGCTGGCGGGCGAAGCCGCGCAGTTGCCCACCGCACGCAATATCGACCGGCGCCTGGTGGCGGGCAGCCTGCTGTTTGGCATCGGGTGGGGCTTGGCGGGCATCTGCCCCGGGCCGGGCATCGTGGCCACGGCGCTGGGCAGCGGGCAGGCGGCGGTTTTCGTTATCGCCATGGCGGCGGGCATGCTGGCCTGGCGCCTGTGGCAGCGGCCACGCGCTTGACCTTGCCGCGCCGCCACCACGCGGTTCAACCGTAGCGCTTTTCCAGCGCGTCCCACGCCGGTTTGCCGACCAGCCGCTGGCGCTCGGCAAACGGGGTGACCAGGCCACCGGATTCCTGCACTTCCTTCTCATCGCGCAGCTCGGTCAGCGCCTTTTGCATGCCGGCCACCGCGCCCTGCAGCGCCGCGTTGGCATACAGCACGATGCCAAAGCCCAGCTCGCCCAGCTGTTCGGCGTTGAAGATCGGCGTCTTGCCGCCGATCACCATGTTCATCAGCTGCGGTTTGGACAGGCGCTGCGGCAGCGCGCGCACCTCGTCGGCCTGCGTCACGGCTTCCACAAACAGGATGTCGGCGCCGGCCTCGGCAAATTTCTGTGCGCGCTCGACCGCCGCCTCAAAGCCGTGGGTGGCGGCGGCGTCGGTGCGCGCCATGATCAGCAGATCCGGGTCGCGCCGCGCGTCAACGGCGGCTTTGATCTTGCTGACCGCCTCTTCGGTGCTGATCACTTCCTTGCCGCTGAAGTGGCCGCAGCGCTTGGGCGCCACCTGGTCTTCCAGCTGGATGCAGTCGGCGCCTGCGCGCTCCAGCGTGCGCACCGTGTGATAGACGTTCAAGGCATTGCCAAAGCCGGTATCGGCATCGACCAGCAGGGGCACATCCACCGCATCGCGAATGCGCGCGGTGTGGTCGGCGATCTCGGCCAGGCCCATGAAACCCTGGTCGGGCATGCCGAACCACATGTTGGTCACGCCCGCGCCGGTGATGTAGATCGCCTTAAAGCCCAGGTCAGCGATCACCTTGGCCGACAGCGCGTTGAAAGCGCCCGGCACGATGAGGCCGTTGCGGGCTTCCACCAGTTGTTTGAGTTGCTTTTTCGTATTCATCTTCTAGTGCTTTGCTGGTCAGTCAATTCGGGTAGGGCAGGTGACGCACGGGGGCGCGCTGCCGGGCTTGTGCCAGCGGGCGCCGCGCAAGGGCCGCCCCGCCGCGCTGGCGTCGTCCCCCTGCCCGTAGCGCGAAGCGCGCAGAGAGAAGGGGGAAGCGGCACAGCCGCTCAGGGGGTTGGTGGCACTTTGACCCAGCCCTCCATCAGCACCCGGGCGCTGCGGCTCATCAGCGCCTTGGTGACCTGCCATTGGCCATCGACCAACCTGGCTTGCGCGCCCACACGCAGCGTGCCCGACGGGTGGCCAAAGCGCACGGCGGCGCGTTCGCCGCCACCCGCGGCCAGGTTGACCAGCGTGCCGGGCACCGCCGCTGCTGTGCCAATGGCGACGGCCGCCGTGCCCATCATGGCGTGGTGCAGCTTGCCCATGGACAGTGCGCGCACCAGCAGATCCACATCGCCCGCAGCCACCGGCTTGCCGCTGGACGCGGTGTAGCCAGCGGGCGGCGCGACGAAAGCCACCTTGGGCGTGTGCTGGCGCTTGGCGGCCTCTTGCACGTCTTTGATCAAGCCCATCTTGACGGCGCCCCAGGCGCGGATGGTTTCAAAGCGCGCCAGCGCGGCGGCGTCGCCATTGATGGCGTCCTGCAGCTCGGTGCCCGTGTAGCCAATGTCGGCGGCGTTCAGAAAGATGGTGGGAATGCCGGCGTTGATCAGCGTGGTTTTGAAGGTGCCGATGCCAGGCACGTCGAGTTCGTCAACCAAGTTGCCCGTGGGGAACATCGCCCCGCCGCCATCGCCGTCGCCTTCATCGGCCGGGTCGAGGAATTCAAGCTGCACCTCGGCGGCAGGAAAGGTCACGCCGTCCAGCTCGAAATCGCCCGTCTCCTGCACCTGCCCATCGGTGATGGGCACATGCGCGACGATGGTCTTGCCGATGTTGGCCTGCCAGATGCGCACGATGCAGATGCCGTTGGCGGGCAGCCTGGCGGCGTCGATGAAGCCGCTGGCGATCGCGAACGGGCCCACGGCCGCCGACAGATTGCCGCAGTTGCCCGTCCAGTCGACAAAGTCGCTGTCGATGGCGACCTGGCCAAACAGGTAGTCCACGTCGTGGTCGGGCCGCGCGCTCTTGCTGACGATCACGGTCTTGCTGGTGGACGAGGTGGCCGCGCCCATGCCGTCGATCTGCTTGCCATACGGGTCGGGGCTGCCGATCACGCGCTGCAGCAATCGGTCGCGCGCGGCGCCGGGCTGCTGCGCGGCTTCGGGCAGGTCCTGCAGGCGAAAGAACACGCCCTTGCTGGTGCCGCCGCGCAGGTAGGTGGCGGGTATCTTGATCTGGGGTGGATGCGTCGTCATATCAAAAATAATAGCTGCCTGCGCCCGTCAGGCAATCGCTAGCGCCTTGTTTGATGCCAAAAAATCTTGCGCGAAGCGCTGCAGCACGCCACCGGCTTCGTAGACCGATACTTCCTCGGCCGTGTCCAGCCGGCAGGTGACAGGCACTTCTGTCGTCTCGCCGTTTTTGCGGTGCACCCGCAGCGTGAGGGTGGCGCGCGGCGTGCGTGCGCCGGCCACGTCGTAGGTCTCGGTGCCGTCCAGGCGCAGCGTCAGGCGCGTGGTGCCGGGCAAGAATTCCAGCGGCAGCACGCCCATGCCGATCAGGTTGGTGCGGTGGATGCGCTCAAAGCCTTCGGCCACCACGGTTTCAACCCCGGCCAGGCGCACGCCCTTGGCGGCCCAGTCGCGACTGGAGCCCTGGCCGTAGTCGGCCCCCGCGATGATGATCAGCGGCTGGCGGCGGTTCAGGTAGGTTTCCATGGCTTCCCACATGCGCACCACCTGGCCTTCGGGCTCAATGCGCGCCAGCGATCCCTTCTTGACCACGCCATCCACCACCGCCATTTCGTTGACCAGTTGCGGGTTGGCAAAGGTGGCGCGCATGGCCGTCAGGTGATCGCCCCGGTGCGTGGCGTAAGAGTTGAAGTCCTCCTCGGGCAGGCCCATCTTGTGCAGGTATTCGCCCGCGGCGCTGTCCATCAGGATGGCGTTGGACGGCGACAGGTGATCGGTGGTGATGTTGTCGGGCAGCAGCGCCAGCGGGCGCATGCCTTTCAGCGTGCGCGGAAAGGCCGCCAGCGCGCCCACGCCTTCCGTGTCCCAGTACGGCGGGCGGCGAATGTAGGTGGACTGCGAGCGCCAGTCGTACTGCGGCGCGGCGCGTTCGCCGTCGTCCACACGGATGGCGAACATGGGCTCGTACACGGCGCGGAACTGCTCGGGCTTGACCGCCTGGGCGACGATGGCGTCGATCTCCTCGTCGCTGGGCCACAGGTCTTTCAGGCGAATCTCGCGCCCGTCGACCACGGCCAGCACGTCGTTTTCAATGTCAAAGCGCATGGTGCCGGCGATGGCGTAGGCCACCACCAGCGGCGGGCTGGCCAAGAACGCCTGCTTGGCATAGGGGTGAATGCGCCCGTCGAAGTTGCGGTTACCCGACAGCACGGCGGTGGCGTACAGGTCGCGCTCGATGATTTCCTGCTGGATCGCCGGGTCCAGCGCGCCCGACATGCCGTTGCAGGTGGTGCAGGCAAAGGCGACGATGCCAAAGCCCAGCTGTTCCAGATCGCCCAGCAGATCGGCCTCTTTCAGGTACAGCTCGACCGCTTTCGAGCCCGGCGCCAGCGACGACTTGACCCACGGCTTGCGCACCAGGCCCAGGCGGTTGGCGTTGCGCGCCAGCAGCGCGGCAGCGATCACGTTGCGCGGGTTGCTGGTGTTGGTGCAGCTGGTGATGGCGGCAATGATCACGGCGCCATCGGGCATCAGGCCGTTGGCTTCTTCGGCGCGGGCCATTTCCAGCTTGATCGGGCCGGCAATGCCGCGCTCGACCAGCGCCGATGTCGGCAGGCGGCGGTGCGGGTTGCTGGGCCCGGCCATGTTGCGCACCACGCTGGACAAGTCGAACGACAGCACGCGTTCGTACTCGGCCGTGTGCAGCGTGTCGGCCCAAAAGCCGGCGTGTTTGGCATAGGTCTCGACCAGCTGCACCTGCTGGGGTGCGCGGTCGGTCAGGCGCAGGTAGTCGGTGGTTTGCTGGTCGATGTAGAACAGCGCCGCCGTGGCGCCGTATTCGGGGCACATGTTGGAAATGGTGGCGCGGTCGCCAATCGACAGGCTGTCGGCGCCTTCGCCAAAGAATTCGACGTACGCGCCCACCACTTTTTCCTGGCGCAGGAATTCGGTCAGCGCCAGCGCAATGTCGGTGGCGGTGATGCCCGGTTGGCGCCGCCCGCTCAGGCGCACGCCCACGATGTCAGGCAGGCGCATCCAGGAGGCGCGACCCAGCATCACGTTTTCGGCCTCCAGCCCGCCCACGCCCACGGCAATCACGCCCAGCGCATCGACGTGCGGCGTGTGGCTGTCGGTGCCGACGCAGGTGTCGGGAAAGGCCAGGCTGCCCTGCTCGTCCTTCTGCACGTAGACCACGGGCGACATCTTTTCCAGGTTGATCTGGTGCATGATGCCGTTGCCCGCCGGGATCACGTCCACGTTGGCAAAGGCCTTCTTGGTCCACTCGATGAAGTGAAAGCGGTCTTCGTTGCGGCGGTCTTCAATCGCGCGGTTCTTTTCAAAGGCGTCGGGCACAAAGCCGCCGCACTCCACGGCCAGCGAATGGTCCACGATCAGCTGCACCGGCACCACCGGGTTCACCGCCGCCGGGTCGCCGCCCTCTTTGGCAATCGCGTCACGCAGACCAGCCAGGTCGACCAGCGCGGTCTGGCCCAGGATGTCGTGGCACACCACGCGCACCGGAAACCACGGAAAGTCCACATCGCGGCGGCGTTCGATCAGCTGCGTCAGGTAGTCGGTCAGGCGCGCGGGTTCGGCGCGGCGCACCAGGTTTTCGGCGTGCACGCGGGCGGTGTAGGGCAGCTTGTCCCAGGCGCCGGGCTGGATGGCGTTGACGGCTTCGCGCGCATCAAAGTACTGCAGCGCGGTGCCGGGCAAGGCCTTGCGGTGGGCGGTGTTGTTCATGGGAATATCATTTTGATAGCTGCTTGCGCCCTGCAGACGGGCGCTGGAAGCCTTTTTTATCTATAAACAGCCGATCGCAGGGTGAACCCGCCGGGTGAAATCAGCCACGTGAATCGGTCGCGTGGCTTCAGCCGCGTTCACCGATCGGCACAAACGCCTGGTCGTCCGGCCCGGTGTAGTTGGCGCTGGGGCGAATGATCTTGTTGTCCACGCGCTGCTCGATCACGTGCGCGGCCCAGCCGCTGGTGCGGGCCATCACGAACAGCGGTGTGAACATGGCCGTGGGCACGCCCATCATGTGGTAGCTGACGGCGCTGAACCAGTCCAGGTTGGGGAACATTTGCTTGACTTCCCACATCACCGATTCCAGGCGCTCGGCAATGTCGTACATCTTGGTGCTGCCGGCGTCGTCAGACAGTTGCTTGGCCACGCCCTTGATGACCACGTTGCGCGGGTCGCTGACGGTGTAGACC
>JAGOEM010000276.1 GCA_017997715.1 Ottowia sp. | reverse complement strand
CCCCGGCCCCCGCCGGTTTGCCCTACGCAGCGGGCCACGCCGCCACGGCTACGCGCCCAGCTGTTCGGCGTAAGCGGTGATCTGGCGGGCCACCAGGTCGTAGGGTTCGATGCAGCCCGGTGCGCGCGCCAGCACCGTGCCGCCTTCCACCCCCGCCACGATCAAGGTGGCCAGGGCGCGTGCCTGGCCCGCGCGCTTGAGCCCGGCGCTGGTCAGCGCACCGGTCAGCGTCGCCACCCATTGGTCGAAGATGTCGCGGCAATCGCTTTCCAGGCGGCTGGAATTGGCCTCCTGCGACACGGCGGCCACTGGGCAGCCGGCCTCGCAGTGGTCCTCGGCCAGCGGCTCGCGCCACAAGGCCAGGGCGCCACGCACCACCGTCATCAGCGGTTGGCCGTGCAGCTCCTGCAGCGCATCGTCAACGCGCGCGCCGTAGTCTTCCAGCACCGCCTCGATCAGCTCCGCCTTGCCTCCCGGAAAGTGGTGGTAGATGGAACCGCGCGACGCGCCGGTAACCGCCAACACTTCGGAAAAAGACGTGGCGTGCAAGCCCCTGCGCGCCAGCACCCGTGAAGCTCCTTCAACCATTTTCTGGCGCACCCGTCCGCGCATTTAACTCGCTCAATCTCAGTAAACAACTTGACCTGAAATCAGCATATCAGTGGCCTTTCGGGTTAACTATGTTATTCGGCATGGCATGTTTCACAGGTAACACCATGCCGCACGCAGCGGGGCAAAATGGCGCCATGAAGTCTTGGCGCGCCTCCCTCCTGTGGTTCGATAACGACGGCCAAGCGCTGTACGAAAGCGACGGCCTTTTGGTGACCGGCCCGGGCCCGGCCGGCTGCGATGTCGTGATCGCCATCGGCAGCCATGCCGCACTGGCCCCGCAGTACGCCCACGTGCCCTGCAGCCACCTGCCCGGCCGGCTCATCGCGCCGGGCTTTGTGGACATGCACATCCACTACCCGCAGACCGACGTGATCGGCGCGCCAGCCGATGGCCTGCTGCCCTGGCTGGAGCACTACACCTTTCCGCACGAAGCGCGCTTTGCCGACCCGGCGCACGCGGACGAAGTGGCGCGCTTCTTTTGCGACGAGTTACAGCGCAACGGCGTCACCACGGCGCTGACCTTCAGCACCTCGCACCCCGCCTCGGTCAACGCGCTGTTTGCCGAAGCACAGCGCCGCCAGCTGCGCCTGATCACCGGCAAGGTGCTGCAGGATTGCCACAGCCCCGACGGCGTGCGCGACCAGACCGAGCAAAGCCTGGCCGACACCGAAGCCCTCATCGCGCGCTGGCATGGCGTGGACCGCCTGGGCTACGCCATCACCCCACGTTTTGCGCCCACCAGCTCGCCCGCGCAATTGCGCGGCGCCGGTGAACTGGCGGCGCGCTACCCCGATGTGTGGATCCAGTCCCACGTGGCCGAAAACATCGATGAGATTCGTTGGGCGCGCGCGTTGTACCCGGCCTCGCGCAGCTACCTGGCCATCTACGGCGACCACGGCCTGATGCGCCGCCGTGCGGTGTATGCCCACTGCATCCACCTGGACGACGCCGACCGCGCGCTGATGCGCGACACCCACACCGCCGCCGCCGTATGCCCGACCAGCAACCTGTTTCTGGGCAGCGGATTTTTTGACTTTGCCGCCGCCGACCGCGCGGGCCTTGCGCCGCCAAGCAGCCCCGGGGCGAATGCGCAAATTCGCGAGGGTTCGTTGCCGTACGGCCTGGCCAGCGATGTGGGTGGCGGCACCAGCTTTTCGCCCTTCGTGACCATGCGCGCCGCGTACTTCGTCGGCCGCGAAGGCCAGACCAAGCCGGGCCAAAGCTTGCCACCCGAACGCCTGTGGTGGCTGCACACGGCGGGCGCCGCGCGCGCGCTGGATCTGGAAGGCGTGGTGGGCAACCTGCGGCCCGGTTGCGAGGCCGACTTTGTGGTGCTGAACCCGCAGGCCACGCCCCTGCTGGCGCGCCGCAGCAGCCAGGCCCAATCGCTGGCCGAGCTGCTGTTTGCGCTCATCATCCTGGGCGACGACCGGGTGGTTGAGCAAACCTGGGTCAACGGCCAACAGGCCGCCTCCAGCGCCCCCGCAGGGCTGGGCGCCGGCCCGCGTTCAGGCGCCTGAACGCGCCATTGCTGCCCGGCTCAGCGGGCGGCTGCGTCCAGTTCCCTGGCGAAGTCGGTCATCAACGCGGTCGCGCGTTTGAGCCCCTCTTCATTCGCCCAGGCCGAAAAGCCCGCCATCGCACGCTGGTTGGCCGCGACTTCCTTGCGACCGATGGGCGAACGGTAATGCGCCAGCAGCTGGCGCAGATCTTCGTCCGACAGATCGGCACCGTATTGCTTGGCCCAAACGCTGAGGTATTCGTCGGCGGTGAACAGGCGCGTGGCACGTTCCATGTACCGGTCCAGTGCCTGCGCCATCTTGGCGTCGGGCTTGGCGCCGCCGGTCATGCTTTGCAGCAGCTGGCTGCCTTGCCCCTTGATGGCTTCGCGCGATTGGGCAATTTGCTGCTCGAACATGGCCTCGATCTTTTGCTCTGCCACCAGCTGCCGGATCAGCGCTTCACGCGATTCCTGGGCGCTGGCTGGCGTAAGGGCAAAGGCAAACGAGGCTGCCGACAGCAGCAGCGTGATGTGAAGTTTCATGGCGATCAAGGAGGGGGTAGGGATCAACAGGCTGGGCGTCTGCGTGGCAAAAGGCGTCGAAGCGAAACGTGCGAAAAACGAGGGCTGTGTGGTGATGCCGACAAGCCCATCGCCAAGCGATGGGCGCCGCGGGCAGCAGCGCGATGGACCGTTTTATCGCGCCTTGCAGCCGACGTTCCTTCTGCCGCGCAGGCGCCTAGCTTAGCTGCGTCGCCGGGGGCGCCAATGACCTGCATAAAATATGCCCGGTGCGCTTGACTGGCAAGCGCATATCGCTATGTATTTTATAGTTGTCAGGCCTTGTGTAATCTGACTCTCCCAAGGCCAAAGTTCAGACAAGGTCTGTGATGAGCATCAAAAGCGACAAGTGGATCCGCCGCATGGCCCAGCAGCACGGCATGATCGAGCCGTTCGAGCCCGGCCAGATCCGCCAGAACGCCGCTGGCGAAAAGATCGTCAGCTACGGCACCAGCAGCTACGGCTACGACATCCGCTGCGCACCCGAATTCAAGGTGTTCACCAACATCCACAGCACGGTGGTGGACCCGAAGAACTTCGACGAAAAAAGCTTTGTCGACATCAACGCGCCGGTCTGCATCATTCCGCCCAACAGCTTTGCGCTGGCGCGCACGGTGGAATATTTCCGCATCCCGCGCAACGTGCTGACCATCTGCCTGGGCAAAAGCACCTACGCGCGCTGCGGCATCATCGTCAACGTCACCCCGTTCGAGCCCGAATGGGAAGGCTACGTGACGCTGGAATTCAGCAACACCACGCCCCTGCCCGCCAAGATCTACGCGGGCGAAGGCTGCGCGCAGGTGCTGTTCTTTGAAAGCGACCCCGACGACGTGTGCGAGGTCAGCTACAAAGACCGCGGCGGCAAATACCAGGGCCAGGTGGGCGTGACGCTGCCCAAGGCCTGATGGCTGCCACTGGGCGGCAAGGCGATGGC
>JAGOEM010000275.1 GCA_017997715.1 Ottowia sp. | reverse complement strand
CGGGCGCACACGGCCAACGAGCAACTCAGCTCTGAAGTCGAAGACCTCAAGGCCGGCCTGGGCATGGTGGAAGAAAAAGCCCGCATGGAGCTGGGCATGGTCAAGCCCAACGAGATCTTCGTGCAGGTCACGCCGCGGTAAAACGCACAGCGCTGGCTTCGTTTCCTACTGGCAGTTGCGCCAGTTCCAGGCCAACAGGCCTAGCAGTCTGCGCGGCAGATGCCCGGCCAGACCACCGTTGGCCCCCGATGGTCAGTAATCGGCCTGCCAATCGACCGTGATCCGCTTGGCCACCAGATCGACATCGTCGACATAGGCGCCCACGAACGGTATCAGGCGCTCCAGCAGCTTGCCGTCTTCCTCGTAGCCCAGCACCAGCACTTGTTGCGGGCCGGTGGACATCAGCTCGCTGACGCGCCCCAGCTCGATGCCTTCGCGGTTGACCACGACCAGGCCGATCAGATCGACCCAGTAGTACTCGCCCTCGGCGGGCGTGGGGAAGGATGATCGCGCGATGAAGATGCGCGCGCCCTTCAGTGCTTCGGCGGCGTTGCGGTCAGGCAGTTCGTGCGCGCTGGCCACCACCGTGTCGGCGTGCTCGCGCGCTTGCTTTATCGACAGGCCCACCGTGCCGCTGAAATGCCTGGCGCCACGTTCGGGCGGCTGCAGGAACCAGCGCTTGGAAGAAAAAAGCGCCTCGGGTGAGGCGCTATAGGGCTGGATCTTGATCCAGCCCTTGATGCCCCAGGCGTCCAGTACGCGGCCGATTTCCACCGCGTCGGGTGGCAGCTCGGCCGGCTCCAGTGCGCCGGGCACCATCGGGCGATCAGGCAGCAGCAGGTGCAGCCTTGGCTGCCTGCTTGACCAGGCGGGCCACGGTGGGCGACATCTGGGCGCCCACGCCGGTCCAGTAGGTCAGGCGATCTTGAACGACGCGCAGCGTTTCTTCACCACCAACGGCGCCGGGGTTGTAGAAACCCACGCGTTCGATGAAGCGGCCATCGCGGCGAACGCGTTTGTCGGCAACGACGATGTTGTAGAAAGGGCGGGCTTTTGCGCCGCCGCGCGAGAGACGAATAACGACCATGGTGTTTAGTATCCAGTGGGTGGTGTTCGGCGCCAGTGACCTCGGGTTGGGGCTGGAGGCTTCGGCACCTGGTTCTTTCGATGTTGAGACACGCGACATGGCCACCCGGCCAGCGACACATCGGAAAGCCTATGATTATAGGCTGCCGCTTGGCCCCCAAGGCCTGTTGGCTGGCCTTGGTGTCGTGTTTTCACCCCGAATCGCCCTGTATTTTGCGTGATTCCCGCCGCTTGGCGCTGGATTTTCGCCTTACCTGCACGTTTGCATGCCACTTATTCGCCCCAGCACGGACGACGATGTCGCCGCCATCACCGCCATTTACGCCCACCATGTGCTGCACGGCACGGGCACTTTCGAAACCGATCCCCCGAATGAAGCCGACATGGCCCAGCGCCGCCGCGACGTGCTGGGGCGCGCCCTGCCCTGGCTGGTGGCGGAGGATGCGTCGGGCCAGGTGATTGGCTACGCTTACTGCAACTGGTTCAAGCCGCGCGCGGCCTACCGGTTTTCTGCCGAAGACTCGATCTACCTGCACCCCAACGCGCAGGCGCGTGGCCTGGGCCGCGCGCTGCTGGCCGAGCTGGAGCGCCAGGCGCAGGCCGCCGGCGTACGCAAGCTGATTGCGGTGATTGGCGATTCGGCCAACGCCGGCTCGGTCGGCTTGCACCGCGCCATGGGGTTTCAGGACGTGGGCACCATCGCATCCTGCGGCTGGAAGTTCGACCGCTGGCTGGACATCGTTCTGATGGAAAAAGCGATCGGCCCCGGCGCCACGCAAGCCCCCACCGACGCCGCCTAGTAAACCCCAAAATCCCCGCCATGAAGCTGAAAAACAAAACCGTCGCCACCTGGCTGACCTTTCTGGGCGGGCCGCTGGGCCTGCACCGCTTTTACCTGCGCGGCATGGGCGATCTGTGGGGCTGGATGCTGCCGATTCCCACGGCGCTGGGCCTGTACGGCATCGAACGCGTGCAAAGCCTGGGGCAGGACGATCTATGGAGCTGGCTGCTGATTCCGCTGCTGGGCTTCACCATCGCCGGCTGCGCGCTGATGGCGATCATCTATGGCCTGATGGCGCCTGAAAAATGGAACGCGCGCTTCAACCCCGCCGCCGCGCCAGACGCCGTGCCCGGCCAGACCAACTGGTTCACCGTGGTCGGGCTGGCGGCGGCGCTGATGATTGGCACGGCCGTGCTGATGGCGTCGCTGGCATTCAGCTTTCAGCGTTATTTTGAATACCAGATCGAAGAGGCGCGCAAGATATCGCAGTAGGCTGGTTATAAGCAAAACTGGCCTGTAGCGCCCACCATTCAAGCGCTACCAGCTATTGTTTTTATAGTTGACTTGGCGGTCTTCCACATTTGCACCGCGCCCCGCCATGGGCGCCGCCAGCCTGCTTCTGATCCCCGGTGCCCACGCGCTGGCCACCGGATTCTGGTTCCGTAAAACCCTGTTGCCGGTGGCCGGCTAAGACAGCACCGGCCTGGTGGTCGGCCGCCATGACGCGGGGGTTTGGTACGACTGGATTCACAAGGTGGCCAACGACCGCCTGAACCGGGTCGACTTGTCGTTCACCTACGGCGCACGGTGCGCGAAGTCAGCGTGATGCGCGCTGTACCGCTGTGGGCGCGCGGCCTGCGCTGGCTGGGCGTGGCGCTGATGATGGCGCGCCTGGTGCTGGGTTTGGTGCAGTGATGGGTGGCTCCACCTCGGGCGCTGTCATGACCTGTGACCTGTGACCTGTGACCTGTGACCTGTGACCTGTGACCTGTGACCTGACCTGGCCTGGCCTGGCCTGACCGATCAGGATCAGCCCGCCAAGTTTCAAGCCAAATTGACCGCCAGCGCCCAGCAGATGGGCGCAAGCAGCTATGCTTTCAGAAGCAAATCAGAACAGATACAAGCTGATCCAATAAGCCAGCGCGGCCACCGTGGCACTGGCCGGAATGGTCAGGATCCATGCCCAGACGATGTTGCCCGCCACGCCCCAGCGCACCGCGCTGGCGCGCTGGGTGGACCCCACGCCGACGATGGCGCCGGTGATGGTGTGCGTGGTTGACACCGGAATACCCAGCGCCGTGGCGATGAACAGCGTCAGCGCGCCGCCGGTTTCGGCGCAGAAGCCGCCCACGGGCTTCAGCTTGGTGATCTTCTGGCCCATCGTCTTGACGATGCGCCAGCCGCCGAACATGGTGCCCATGGCGATGGCCACGTAGCAGCTGACGATGGCCCAAATGGGTGGCGACGCGTCGCTGGCCGCAGTGTAGCCGGTGGCGATCAGCAGCATCCAGATGATGCCGATGGTCTTTTGCGCGTCGTTGCCGCCATGGCCCAGGCTGTACGCCCCGGCCGACACCAGCTGCAGCCGCCGAAACCATTTGTCGACCCGGCTGGGGCGCGTTCGCCGAAAGATCCAGGCCACCGCCACCATCATCAGCGAACCCAGCAAAAAGCCGAGCAGCGGTGATATGAAGATGAAGGCCACCGTCTTCAGAATGCCGCCCGCAATCAGCACGCTGGCGCCCGACT
>JAGOEM010000103.1 GCA_017997715.1 Ottowia sp. | reverse complement strand
CCGGCCAGGGGCTGGCGGGTCAGCGCTTCTTCATACGGCAACAGCAAGGCTTCGTGCGAGGTGTAGAACTCGACCTTGCGCAGCTGCGCCATGTGGTCGCCGGTGAAGCCGCAGGCCGCCATGAAGGCCAGGGTTTCGCCAATGCGGTCGGCCAGTTCGCGGTAGCGCTGGCCCTGCGGGCTGGCGCGCACGAAATCGGCCGTCCATCCGTGTACCTGGTGCAGATCGGCAAAGCCGCCCTGCGCCAGCGCGCGCAGCAGGTTCAGCGTGGCGGCGCTGGCCGAATAGGCGCGCAGCAGGCGTTCGGGCTGCGGGGCGCGTTCGGCGGGCGTGAAGTCGGCGCCGTTGACGATGTCGCCCCGGTAGCTGGGCAGGGTGACGCCACCCTGCGTCTCGCTGTCGGCCGAGCGCGGCTTGGCGTACTGCCCGGCAATGCGCCCCACCTTGACCACCGGGCGCGCGGCGCCGTAGGTCAGCACCACCGCCATCTGCAGCAGCACGCGGAAGGTTTCGCGCGCGCCTTCGCCGTCCAGCATGTCAAAGCTTTCGGCGCAGTCGCCGCCCTGCAGCAGAAAGGCGCGGCCGGCGGACACCTCGGCCAGCTGCGCGCGCAGGGCCAGCACTTCGTCTTCGACCACCAGCGGCGGAAACTGCCGCAGCTGGCCGCACGCGCGGGCCAGCGCGTCGGCGTCGGGGTAGGTGGGCATTTGGCGCGCGGGGTGGGCGCGCCATGAATCGGGCTGCCAGGGGGCGGCCAGGAGGTGGGGGTTGGTCGAGGTGTTCATCGGTAGGCGCGGTGCGCCATGCCATGGCCCACCGCAGGGTGCATTATGAACAAAAAAGGCCTCTGGCGCTGGCAGCGTATGCGCTGGCAGCTATGAAAACACTAGCTATTGCCGATGTGGCGATAACCCGCGTGCGCCGATCTGGCGCGGTGCCGTCACAGCCATTTCTGCATCAGCTGCGCCTGGCCTTCGCGCGGGTCCAGCCTGTAGGGCGCGAAGCCAAACTGTTCATAGCTGCGCAGGGCGCGCTGGTTGCCGGTCAGCACTTCCAGCGTCAGCTTGCAGGCGCCGCGCTCGCGCGCATGGGCCTCGGCCGCCGCCAGCAACGCCTGGCCAACGCCGCGGCCGCGATGGCCCGGCGCCACCGCCACGTCGTGCACGTTGACCAGCGGGCGCGCCTTGAAGGTGGAATAGGCCTCAAAGGTGTTGATCAGGCCCACCGGCTCGTCGCCCAGCCAGGCGATGAAGCTGGCCGCGTGCGGCAGGCGCGCCAGGTCGTCGCACAGGCGTTGGTGCACGTCGGCCGACAAGGCCTGCCCGCCGCCCATGGGGTCTTGGGCGTAGCCGTCCAGCAGCGCGACCAGCGCACGGCTGTCGTGGGCATCGCGGTAGTCAACGCGCCGCACCGCGAGAAGCGCTGTTTGGTCTGTGTCCATGGGAAGGGCGTTGGATGTCACGGGAAGATTTAGAAGGCGAGCGCGCGCGGCGATGGGGTCGGGCGCGCGCAAATTCGCAAAAGTGCAAAGGCGCGGACGCCCAGTTGCACAGGTGCGCAGGCGCGCAAACCGCAACGGCGGTGCGCGACCTGCCCGACTGGCTTACTTACTTGCTGGCTGGTTGCGCCGGCTTGCTGGCTGCGCTGGCCTTGGGTTCAGCCTTGTCGCTGCCGCCGCGCATGGCCGTCGCAATGCGTTCTTTGTTGGCTTTGACGTAGGCGATGTTGGCGGCGTTGGTGCCGGCTTCCTCCGGCGTCTTGGGATTCGCTTCGGAGGCGAAGCCAGCGCGCATCAGCGCGATCATGGTCATCACGTAGTCGCGCGCGCTGAGCTGGTGTTTGTCCAGCAGCGCCTTGGCCTTGGGGTCGCTGCTCAGGCCGCTGGCGAATCCGTCCAGCGTCTTGGTGCCCTTGCCGGCGCTGCCCTTGATCTGCTGGCGACGCGCATCCTGGGCCAGCTGCAACGAGCGATCGACGATCTCGGGGCGCAGTACGTAAGTGCGCAAGGCCGTTTCGTCGGCATCGGACAACTTGGCCTCTTGCGCCATGGCAACGCCACTGGCCAGCCACAAGGCGCACAGCACCATCAGAAACATGGCCGCCTGCAGCCAGTTTTTGCGCGACAGCGCAAGGGCACGGGGCGGGGTCTGGGTGGAAATCGACATGAAGAACAAGCTCCGAAAAGCGAACAAAAGAAAGAAGGTTAGCGGCAACGCCTGCCGCTTGCGTCAACAGGTGTAACGCATTTGCCCCGCAGTGCGCTGACCGCGGGGCGATGCCGATGCCAACGTCGATGCCGGCGTTGGCGGGCGTTGCGCGACAGTCAGGCTGGGCCTGGCGCCGCGATCATGCCGCAAACTCTTCCACCGGCAGGCAGCTGCAGAACAGGTTGCGGTCGCCGTACACGTTGTCGACGCGCCCCACCGGCGGCCAGTATTTCACGCTGCCAGGCAGCCGTTGGGCCAGCGCGGCGCCCACCTCACGCGGGTAGGCGTGCGGCCAATCGGTGGCCAGCAGGCTGGCGGCGGTGTGCGGTGCGTGCTTCAGCGGGTTGTCATCCTGCGGCCATTCGCCTTGCTCGATGCGGCGAATCTCGTGGCGGATGGCGATCATGGCGTCGATGAAGCGGTCCAGCTCTTGCAGCGTTTCGCTTTCGGTGGGCTCGACCATCAGGGTGTTGGCCACCGGAAAACTCAGCGTGGGCGCGTGAAAGCCATAGTCGGCCAGGCGCTTGGCCACGTCTTCGGCCATCACGCCGCTGCGGTCCTTCAGTTCGCGCAGATCCAGAATGCATTCGTGCGCCACGTGGCCGTTGGCCGACGCGTACAGCGTGGGGTAATGCTCGGCCAGGCGCTTGCTGATGTAGTTGGCGCTCAGGATCGCGGCTTCGGTGGCGTGTTTCAGGCCGGCGGCGCCCATCATGCGGATGTACATCCAGCTGATCGGCAGCACGCTGGCATTGCCATACGGCGCGGCGCTGACGGGGCCTACGCCGCCTGCCGGTGCATCCACCGGCGCGTCACCCTGGCCAGGGTGCGCGGGCAGAAAGGGCACCAGGTCTTGCACCACGCACACCGGGCCCACGCCGGGGCCGCCGCCGCCGTGCGGAATGCAGAAAGTCTTGTGCAGGTTCAGGTGGCTGACGTCGCCGCCAAAGGCGCCCGGCGCGGCCACGCCGACCATGGCGTTCATGTTGGCGCCGTCCACGTACACGCGGCCGCCGTGCTGGTGCACCAGCGCGCACAGTTCCTTGACCTGCGTCTCAAACACGCCGTGCGTGCTGGGGTAGGTGATCATCACGCAGGCCAGCTGCTGGCTGTGCTGTTCGCACTTGGCGCGCAGGTCGGCCAGATCGACGTTGCCTTGCTCGTCGCACTTGGTGACGACCACGCGCAGGCCCGCCATCTGCGCGCTGGCCGGGTTGGTGCCGTGCGCGCTGCTGGGGATCAGGCAGATGTCGCGCTGCGCGTCGCCGCGCGCCGCGTGCCAGGCCTTGATGGCCAGCAGGCCCGCGTATTCGCCCTGGCTGCCGGCGTTGGGCTGCAGGCTGACATCGGCGTAACCGGTAATGGTGGACAGCCAGCGGCGCAGCTGCGCGTCCAGCTCGGCATAGCCGGCCTGCTGATCGGCGGGCGCGAAGGGGTGGACGTTGGCGAACTCGGGCCAGGTGATGGGAATCATCTCGCTGGTGGCGTTCAGCTTCATGGTGCAGCTGCCCAGCGGGATCATGCTGCGGTCCAGCGCAATGTCTTTGTCGGACAGCTGGCGGATGTAGCGCAGCATGCCGGTTTCGCTGTGGTGGCTGTTGAAGACCGGGTGCGTCAGGTAGGCGCTGGTGCGGTGCAGGGCGACGGGCAGCAGGTCGGGCGCGCTGCGTTCCAGCGCGGCGAAGTCGGGCAGCGCCTGGCCGTTGGCAAACACCGACCACAGCAGTTCCACATCGGCGCGGGTGTGCGTTTCGTCGAACGCAACGCACAGGTAGTCTTTCCAGGTTTTTCGCAGGTTAACGCCCGCCTGTACGGCGCGGGCAGCTATTGAATCGGTAGCGCCGTCGGTCTTGAAGCAGACCGTGTCAAACGCCGATTCGTTGTGCGTACTGGTCAGGCCCAGTTGCGCCATGCCGGCGGTGAAGATGCTGGTCAGGCGCGCCACGCGCTCGGCAATGCGCTTGAGCCCCACCGGCCCGTGGTACACGGCGTACATGCTGGCCACCACCGCTGGCAGCACCTGCGCGGTGCAGATGTTGCTGGTGGCTTTTTCGCGCCGGATGTGCTGTTCGCGCGTTTGCAGCGCCAGGCGGTAGGCGGGGTTGCCATGCACGTCCACGCTGACGCCCACCAGGCGCCCGGGCAGGCTGCGCTTGAACGCGTCTTTGCAGGCCATGAAGGCCGCGTGCGGGCCGCCCGCGCCCATCGGCATGCCAAAGCGCTGGGTGCTGCCGACGACGATGTCGGCCGTGCCCGCCGGATCGCCCTGGCCCCATTGGCCGGGCGGCACCAGCAAGGTCAGCGCCAGCAGGTCGGCCGCCACGATGTAGGCGGCGCCCTTGGCGTGCGCGGTCTTCACGTCGTCGCTTTCCTCGCCCAGGCGGCCGCTGGTGGATGGATACTGTTCCAGCACGGCGAAGTAATCGTCCTGGGCCAGCAGCGCGTCCCATTCCTGCTTGGAATTGGCCAGCTTCACATCGATGTTCAGCGGTTTGGCGCGGGTCCGGATCACCTCGATGGTCTGCGGGTGGGCGTCGCCCGCCACCACGATCGCATTGCCCTTGGCCTTGACGGTGCGGCGCGCCAGCGTCATCGCTTCGGCGGCGGCGGTGGCTTCGTCCAGCATGGACGCGTTGGCGATGTCCATGCCGGTCAGGTCGGTCACCATCGTCTGGAAGTTGACCAGCGCCTCCATGCGGCCCTGGCTGATCTCGGCCTGGTAGGGCGTGTACGCGGTGTACCAGGCGGGGTTTTCCAGCACGTTGCGCAGGATAACGCCGGGCGTGTGGCAGCCGTAGTAGCCCTGGCCAATGAAGCTTTTCAGCAGCTGGTTCTTGCCGGCCAGTGCACGCAATTCGGCCAGCGCCGCCGCCTCGGTGATGGCAGGCGGCAGCTGCATGTCGTCGGCGCGGGCGATGCTGCGCGGGACGATCGAATCGATCAGCGACTGGCGCGAGGGCTCGCCAATCACGGCCAGCATCTTTCGCTCGTCGTCGGGCGTCACGCCGATGTGGCGCGCAATGAATTCACCAGCGTCTTCCAGCTGGCTCAAATCGGAATGGAAGTCGGTCGGGGCGGACATGCGTCGGGTCTCCAGTCAAAGCGTTCTGCAAGGCGCGCAACGCCGCAGGCCGCTGAATGCTTCAGCGGGCTTGCGGACACGACGCGCCTCACGCAGCGCTTGGGTGGTTTGTCAGCCCTGGGCGAAGGCGCTGTAACCCGCTTCGTCCATCAGCGCGTCCACTTGGCTGGCGTCTGCCAGCTTGACCTTGAAGAACCAGCCAGCGCCCATCGGGTCGCTGTTGGCCAGGCTGGGTTCGGCGCGCAGGGCTTCGTTGACCTCGGTCACTTCACCGGTCAGGGGCATGTACACGTCGGCCGCGGCCTTGACGCTTTCGACCACGCCGGCCACTTCCTTCTGCTCGTAGGTTTTGCCGATTTCGGGCAGGTCGACAAACACTACGTCGCCCAGCGCCTCTTGCGCGTGGATGGTGATGCCGACGATGACGGTATCGCCCTCAGTGCGGATCCATTCGTGGTCTTCTGTGAATTTGGTGGTCATTGATTTGCTCCTGAAATGAGAGCTGCTTGCGCAGGTTGGTTGCCGTCTATAGCCGGTTTTGGCATAAAACTAACCGCGATGGTAGCGCGGCGGCAGGAAGGGTGTGGCAGACACCACCATCGGCACCCCTTTGCCGCGCACCATGGCGAACAGCTCGGTGCCCAGCGCGGCGTAATCGGATTCGACGTAGCCGATGGCAATGGGCTGGTCCAGCGTGGGACTGAGCAAGCCGCTGGTGATCTGGCCGATGGCCTGGCCGTCCAGGTTTTCAAGCACAGCGGGCTCGCGCACGGGAATGCGTTCCTTGGCGATCAGGCCAACGCGCCGGCGCTGCGGCGCCAGCGCGCCCGACAGCTGGGCCAACACCACATCGGCGCCCGGGAAACCGCCCGCGCGTTCGCCGTCGGTGCGCCGCACTTTCTGCATGGCCCAGTTCAGCCCGGCTTCGACCGGGGTGGTGGTGGTGTCGATGTCGTTGCCGTACAGGCACAGGCCGGCTTCCAGGCGCAGCGAATTGCGCGCACCCAGGCCAATCGGCTGCACTTCGGGCTGCGCCAGCAGTGCGCGCGCCAAGGCGTCGGCCTGCGATTCGTGCACCGAAATCTCGAAGCCGTCTTCGCCCGTGTAGCCGCTGCGGGTGATGTACATCGCGCCGCCGTTCCAGGTGAAGGGTGCGCCGGTCATGAACACCAGCGATTCGACGCCCGGCAGCACGCGCGACAGCGCATCCACCGCTTTGGGGCCCTGCAGCGCCAGCAGCGCACGTTCAGGCATCGGCAGCACCTGGCAGCGCTGGCCAATGCGTGACTGGATGTGCGCGATGTCGGCCACCTTGCAGGCGCCGTTGACGATCAGGAACAGCTGCGGGCCTTCGGCTTCGCCTGCGGCGGCGGGCACGCCATCGCCCGAAGCGGCTGGGTTGCCCCAGTTGACGAACATCAAGTCATCAATGATGGTGCCGCTGTCGGTCAGCAGCAGGCCGTAGCGCTGTTTGTGCACCCCCAGGCCGATCACGTCGACCGGCATCAGGGTTTCCAGCGCGGCAGCGGCATCGGCGCCCACCAGCTTCAGCTGCCCCATGTGCGATACGTCGAACAGACCTGCGCTGGCGCGCGTCTGCTTGTGTTCGGCCATCAGCCCCGCGGGGTATTGCACCGGCATGCTGTAGCCGGCAAACGGCACCATGCGTGCGCCCAGTTCAAGGTGCAGGGCGTGCAGCGGGGTTTTCAGAAGTTCGGACGGAACAGCGGACATGAGCGGGCTCCTTCAATGCGCGAGACAAGCATTTTTGCCCACGCAGCTTGAAAGGCGCGTGAGCGTCGGGAACCCTGCTGTCCGCTTTACCTGAGAGATTCAAGGTCAGCGCACTGTGTGTGCGCCAAGCCCCTTGCCCCTTCGGTGGGCGGCGCAGTCAAGCTGAGCCGCCTCTCTCCAACAGAATTGTGTTTCGTCAGTCCTTTTTGCCTGAGCGTTCGGCCTTCGGCGGTGTGCGCAAGGCACACGCTCTCCTGACTGGCGCAAGTATATCTTTGGCGCGCCGGTTGACTTCAAACGCCGGACGCGCGGCAGCCAGCGCGACAGGGCTGGGGCCAAGGTCGGCAGCCACAGCGGCGGGCAAGCGCCTGCTTCACGGCCACCGACGCCAGGACGGGTGTAGGCGCATTCACGCCCGGTAGCGGCGCGATGAAATTGCCGAACAGCGGCACGAAGGTGGTTGCCGGGATAAGGCGCAATCAGTGCATCAGATTCGTGCGGATCACCGTATCGACCGATTGCGGTGGGCTGCCCTGGCGCATCAACATCGACGGGCGTGCAAAGGGCGCGCACCGCTCAGGTATTGCGGGCCTCGCCAATCCCAACCTGCGGCTTCAGCGATGTGTGGTTGGCGGCGGTTTGCACGGCCCGGATGCGTCGCGCGCCACGCAGTCCCCGCAGCCCCGTGACCATTAAACGGGTGTCTGGCGCTGAACCGCGCCGCCTACGGTTTCCGCATGCGCCATTCATTCAGAATGGGCGCGCAAGAACGACTACATGCCGGAGTAGTTCGGGCCGCCGCCGCCCTCTGGCGTTACCCAGACGATGTTCTGCGTCGGGTCCTTGATGTCGCAGGTTTTGCAGTGGACGCAGTTCTGCGCATTGATCTGCAGCCGCTGTGCGCCTGCCGCGCCGGCTTCGTCCGGCACGAACTCGTACACGCCTGCCGGGCAGTAGCGTGCCTCGGGGCCCGCGTATTCGGCCAGGTTGATGCGCACCGGTACGGCGGGATCTTTCAGCGTCAGGTGGGCCGGCTGGTTTTCTTCGTGGTTGGTGTTGCTGATGAACACGCTCGACAGCCGGTCGAACGTCAGCTTGCCATCCGGTTTCGGGTAAACGATCGGCTCGCACTTGGCGGCCGGTTTGATCTGCACGTGATCCGGTTCCTGGCGGTGCAGGGTCCAGGGCGCGTGGCCACGCAGCACGTACTGCTCGAAGCCGTTCATCACGGCGCCGACGCTCAGGCCCTTCTTGAACCAGTTCTTGAAGTTGCGGTCCTTGTTCAGCTCGGCCGCCAGCCAGCTCTTCTCGAACGCCTCGGGATAGGCGGCCAGCTCGTCGTGCTGGCGATTTGCGGCCACCGCGTCATAGGCGGCTTCGCCGGCCAGCATGCCGGTCTTGATGGCCGCGTGGCTGCCCTTGATACGGCTCACGTTCAGGTAGCCCGCATCGCAGCCGACCAGCGCGCCGCCGGGGAATATCGTCTTGGGCAGCGCCAGAATGCCGCCCGCCGTGATGGCACGTACGCCGTAGGACAGGCGCTTGGCGTTCACGTTGCCCTGGTCGTCGGTGAAGTACCACTTCACGCGCGGGTGCGTCTTCCAGCGCTGGAACTCCTCAAACGGGCTCATGTACGGGTTCTTGTAGTTCAGACCCACCACGTAGCCGCAGTACACCTTGTTGTCCTCGGCGTGGTAGAGGAAGGCGCCGCCATAGGTGTGCTCATCCATCGGCCAGCCGGCGGTGTGCATCACGAAGCCCGGCGTGTGGCGGCTGGGGTCGATCTCCCACAGCTCCTTGATGCCGATGGCGTAGCTTTGCGGGTCGCTGTCGGCGTCCAGTTTGTAGCGGGCGATCAGCTGCTTGCCCAGATGGCCGCGCGCACCCTCGGCAAACAGCGTGTACTTCGCATGCAGTTCCATGCCCAGCTGGAAGTTCTCGGTAGGCTGGCCGTCCTTGCCCACGCCCATGTTGCCCGTGGCCACGCCGCGCACGCTGCCGTCTGCGTTGTACAGCACCTCGGCGGCAGGAAAACCGGGGAAGATCTCCACGCCCAGCGCTTCGGCCTGCTGCGCCATCCAGCGCACCACGTTGCCCAGGCTGACGATGTAGTTGCCATGGTTGTGTGCAAACGGCGGCAGCAACAGGTTGGGTACGCGCGCGCCATCCCTTTCGCTCAGGAAAACGTAGGCGTCGTCGGTCACGTGCTGGTGCAGCGGCGCACCTTTTTCTTTCCAGTCAGGGATCAGCTCGGTCAGCGCCTTCGGGTCCATCACCGCACCCGAGATGATGTGCGCGCCCGGCTCTGATCCCTTTTCCAGCACCACCACCGAAACGTCCTGCCCGCGCTCGGCCGCCAACTGCTTGATGCGGATCGCCGCCGACAGCCCGGACGGGCCGGCGCCGACGATGACCACGTCGTACTCCATCGCTTCGCGGGGGCCGTATTGTTGGATGATTTCCTCGGGCGTCATGGTCTGGCTCTCGTGGTGTTTGAAATAATGGCCGACCACGGCGTGTGCGCGGGGTTCTGTCGGGTCGGTGACCCATTGTATTCAGGGTCTACCGCATCATGCGCAGCATCCGGGACACCCCCTTCACCGTCTTTTTCGGAGATTCCTCTTGACCTACAGCATCGATCTATCCGGCCGCGTGGCCTTCATCACTGGCGCGTCGGGTGGACTGGGCGCCCAGTTTGCGCGCACCCTGGCGCAGGCGGGTGCCGGCGTCGTGCTGGCCAGCCGGCGCATGGAAAAACTCAAGGACCTGCGCGCGCGCATCGAGGGCGACGGCGGCGACGCGCACGTGGTCGAATGCGATGTGACCGACGCACTCTCGATCAAGGCGGCGGTGGCCCGCGCCGAAACCGAGATGGGCTCCATCGACATTCTGGTCAACAACTCCGGCGTGTCGACCACGCAGCGCATCCAGGACGTGAGCGAGGAAGACTTCGACTTCATCTTCAACACCAACGTGCGTGGCGCCTTCTTCGTGGCGCAGGAAGTCGGCAAGCGCATGCTGGCGCGCGCCAAGGGGGCGGCGCCGGGCAGCTTTACCGGCGGGCGCATCATCAACATTGCCAGCATGGCAGGGTTGAAGGTGCTGCCGCAGATCGGCGCCTATTGCATGAGCAAGGCGGCGGTGGTGCAGATGACCAAGGCGATGGCGCTGGAGTGGGGGCGCTTTGGCATCACCGTGAACGCCATCTGCCCCGGCTACATCGACACGGAGATCAACCACCACCACTGGAGCACCGAGCAGGGCCAGAAGCTGATCGCCATGCTGCCGCGCAAGCGCGTGGGCGATCCCAAGGACCTGGACGCGGTGCTGATGATGCTGGCCAGCGACCAAAGCCACTTCATCAATGGCGCGGTGATTGCCGCGGACGACGGATTTGCGGTCTGATTCGGTTCTACCGCGCATCAGGCCGGCGGATGCTGCTCCTGAGTTGATAGTCAATCGGGTGGCTTGCCTGCCAGTCTGTGCCGGCCCGTGCTGGCCGGTGAAGCTGCGTGAGTCGCTGTCCGCCGCGCTGTTCACTGCGGGCGCGCTCGCTTCCATCCAGACACACAGATGAAGATCGAAATCCCTGAGAAGAAAAAGCTGGTGTTCGAATCGCGCCAGACGGTGCGCTGGGGCGACATGGACGCCATGGGCCACGTCAACAACGCGATGTATTTCCGCTACCTGGAATCCACACGCATCGACTGGTTTCGCGCCGTGGGCTTTGTGCCCGACCCGCAGGGCCAGGGCCCGGTCATCGTCAACGCGTTCTGCAACTTCTATCGCCAGCTCGAATACCCGGACGACATCCTGATCAAGATGTACGTCAGCGACCCGGCACGCACCACGTTCGAGACCTGGGCCACGATGGAGAAAGTGGCCGCACCCGGCGTGGTGTGCGCTGCGGGCGGCGCGACCACCATCTGGGTGGACTTTCCGCAGCAGAAGGCGGTGGCATTGCCCGACTGGATTCGGCCCTTGATTGGCGACTGAGCGGCCATGGCGGTGGTCAGCCGGCGTTGCCCTGGCGGCTTGACGCGCGTGCAGGTGCGCGGCCGCTGGTGGCAAATGCCTCGATGAACCACGGCGCCAGGCGCTTCAAAAAGCAAAAAGGCCGCACAAGGTGCGGCCTTTTTGCTGGGTTGACCTGAAAAGGCAGCGCCGCTACGGGCGCTGCCTTGGGGCCAATTACTCGCCCACGGCTTGCGAAGGCACGCCGCGGTATTGCTGGGCCACGGTGGTGCTGTCGAACAGGCCCGAAGCAGGGCGGTGGGCAATGGCTTCCCGGCGCACGGCTTCGCGGGTCAGGCCGGTGTTGCTTTTGGCGACGGTGGTGCCGTCAAACACGCCCGAAGCGGGGTGTTGGGCAGCAGCTTGTTGTTGCACGCTGTCGCGGCTCACGGTCGACACGGCTTTGGCTTCGTCCAGGAACAGGGGGCCTTCGCCGCTGGCGGGCATTTGGGCCATGGCGTTGCCGGCAAACAGAGCGGACAGAGCAGCAGCGGCGGCGATGGTAGCGAAACGGTTTGTCATGATCTTTTCCTTAAAACTTTTTCAGTGGATACCAGCAACACAGCTGGTGGGTGTTGGCTGGAGCGCTGGGGCAGTGCTTGGTTTGGAAGCCCTGGCCGCTTGCGCTGTTGCCATGACCTGAAGTTTGCGGCAGTGC
>JAGOEM010000102.1 GCA_017997715.1 Ottowia sp. | reverse complement strand
TTTCCTCGTAGGGCCAGGCGGCGACGTTCTCGTTGGCTTTGACGAGCTCCCAGTATTCTTGGGCTCGCTTCAACAGCTGGGCCTGATCGTTAGCCGCTGGCGTGGCTCCTCCGCCCGTCGCCGCACACCCTCCCAGCACGGTGATCAGAGCAGGGCTGGCCCACGTGAAGATGAAGCGACGGCGATCAAAATATAGCGGTTTGGTCATTAAACAGAGCTCCTTTCGACTGAACGACTACTGACAAGTAACAACGACTACTGCCCGGCGGTCGACTCGCGCGCCATGCCAGGCATCGCGTCACGCAAGGGCTGGAGACCCAATGAACGGATGCGCTGCCGCATCTCAATGCTGGCAGCTCGCACCTGATCGTCACCCTCCAGTGCGCGGGGAGTCAGCAACACGATGAGTTCGGTGCGCTCCTTACCTTCGGTGGTGGTGGAGAACAATGCACCCACCACAGGAATTTCGCTCAGCAATGGCACGCCACCGCGCCCACTGGACTCATTCTCCCGAATCATGCCGCCCAGCACGATGGTTTCGCCCGAGCGCACAGCCACCCTGCTCTGAATTTGTCGAGTCAAGAAAGCACGCTGAGTGGTGGCGGAATCGATTTCACCCACATCGGTGACCTGCTGCGCGATGCTCAGAGTGATCAAGCCCCCTGAGTTGACGGAGGGCGTTACCGACAACATGACGCCCGTGTCCCTGTATGTGACAGACTCCGAAATCACCGCACCATTGACCACGGTGGCGCCGCCGGTTCTCACGGGTTGCTGCTTGCCGACCTGAATGGTCGCGTTGTGGTTGTCAAGCACCAGAATGGATGGATTCGACAGAACGCGCAACTGTGACTTTTGCGCCAGCGCGTTGAGGGTGGCTTTCACCACGCCCGCATTGTTGACGATCGAATACGAAAAGCCCGGCTGCTGCGCGCCGATACCACCACTGGTGTTCATGTTCAGCAGTGCGTTGCCGGTGCGTCCACCACCTAAACCGTTCTGGATGGCCCACTCAACACCGTACCTGAGATCGCCCGTCAAGGTCACCTCGACAATGCTGGCCTCGATCAACACCTGTGTGGGAGACTTGTCGAGCTCGCGCAGCGCGCGTTCGATGCGACGATATTCGGTTCGGGGCGCACGAATCAACAGGGCGTTGCGCGACTCGTCGGCGACCACGCGAATATTGCCCTCCAGCTCACTTACGGTGGTCGTCACCGCACTGCCCCCAAGCGCGCCTGCGCCCGCGACGCCCAATCCCATGTTGCCACCTACCCCCGAACCCAAGCCGGCGTTGGCCCCACCGAAAGCACCGGCAGACCCAAGCGACACCCCGGAGCGCCCCCCGCCTGACGAAGCGCCGCCAAAACCACCACCAAAGCTACCGAACCCGGACGATTGGCCAAACTGTGTTGGGGCAGAACCAGCAGCAACACCCGCCCTGGCGCCCGCGGCAGCCTGACCGAAGAGGCCATTGAGCAACTCCGCCATGCGCGCGGCAGACCCGTTTTGCACCGGATAAACAAACAAACCGGCTTCCAGCGCATCAGTAGGCTGATCCAGGCGTCGAATCCAAGTCTCCACCTGACTCAAAATCTGACTGCGCGGGGTCACCACCACCAGCGCATTCAAACGCTCAATCGGAAACAGGCGAACCAATCCATTGAGAGGGCCAGCGGTTACGGGTGCCCCCGAAGGCGACATGACTGGGCGCGTGCCCGCACTGGACGCCGCGTTGCCGCCACCGCCTGCCGCGCCAGCCACTGCGCCTGAGCTCTGCCCAGTCAACGCATGATCAGGTGACAGCATGGTCTGCAAGGTATCGTAGACCACGCTGACGTTGGCGTATTCCAGAGGAAACACACCCAGTGACATGCCCGAGAGATAGTCGACATCGAAGGCGTCGACCATTTCAAGCCAGCCGGCCAACTGCGCCTTGCTGCCCTGAAGCACCAGCAGGTTGCGCAAGCCATCCACGTACACGATGGATTCTCGGGGCGCGAGCGGACCGAGAATTTTGGCCATTTCGCTGGCCCCGATATGTTCGAGCGGAACGATCACGGTCCCCGCACCCGTCAGGTCCTTGACGCGCGAAGCCGATGCCAACGGTCGCGTACCGACCGTCACACTGCGTTTGGTGACGTGATAAACGCCCGCTGCGTCACGCACTATGGCCAGATCGTGGGGCAGCAACACGGTATCGAGCACATCCAATACTTGTCTGCGCGGCAATGGCTTGCGGGTACGCAAGCTGACCACCGTATCGCCCCCAGCATCCACGGTGTAACTAACCTGCAGCAGATCACCCAACAGGGCAGCCGCCAAGCTGCCCACCGTGACGTTCTCGAAATTCAGGGACACGCGGTCGCCCTGAGCCAGCACTGGATCGACTTTGGGCGCAACATCCGTTTTGACGAGTTGATCGCTGCCCGGGAAAATGCGCGGCGCTGATGTCGTAGCGGCGCCCCGCATCGGCGGAGCGCCACTGACCATGCCGGCTTGTACCGGTGCTATCGTCAGCGGCATGTTCGCGCCATCCGACGCAAGCGCCTGACCTGCTGCATCGGGCAATTTGCCAGCCGCGGAAGACGACGGATCCACGGCGGCGCAACCTGCGGTAAACAACGCCAGCATGATCAGGGAAGGCCGAAATATCATCATTGTCGAAGCTTCAATCCATTTTTGAACGGGCCCCGTCGGACGCACTGGTGGTCGGGGGAAAAGGGACGCGCGGACCGCCGGGCGCTGAAGTTACCGGCTCTTTGAACGGAGGGGCAGGCGGTGCCCCCGCAGGCGCGGAGGCGCGGGGCGCCAACGTGGAAGCAGCACCCGGGGCCGGCACCGCAGGCCCGCGCACAGCGGCCAACGGCCGCTCAACCCGCTGCCCATCCCGAGAAACGAACACCGCCACCTTGCCATTGAAACTGTCCAAGTGCCAGGGGCCAGCTGGGCCAACGGAGCTGATCTTGAGTACGCCGCCATCCGGTCGCTGCAACAAAGCAACCCGGCGGGCCCCCGACTCCAGCACGGCCATCAGCCGCGACTGGGCCAGCTCCGATTCCACTCCCGTCTTGGCGTCGGCCTGAGCAGAAGCCGATGCCGCTGGCCGGCGCGCGGCCCAGAACAATGGGCGCTCCTTCGCTTGCGTAGCCTTCACCTGAGAGGGCACCGGCAAAGCAATCAATTCGGGCAAATCCGGCTTGCGCGGAGGCGGTGGCTGCCATTTATTGCGGCCAACGCTCCACCAATAGACGCAGATCGCCGACATCAGCGCCGCCACACCCAGCGCCAACAGCCATGAACGCTTCATGGGGCCGCACCCTTCACAGGCGCCAGCGGCGCTTCGAGCTGCAGGGCCAATCGCGCCTTTTGCGGAGCATTGGGCGTGTTGCCCCCCTCCCTCATCAAGCTAACGGCGGTTGGCCAAAGTGGAGGCTGCTGCACTTGCAGGCGTTCCAGCAACTGCAGCAATTGCTCCCAATCGCCCGTCACGGTGGCATTCAAGCGTATCCGCGAAAGCTTGTCGCCTTCGCCAGCCACGGCCACCGCTTGCGAAGACACGAGAGTGCTGCCAGTTGCCACCACCAATTCACGCAGACGCTGAGTGACATCGTTTTGCGCGCTGTCTCCGCCGGGGTGAAGCCAGGGCTGAACTTGTCGACGCGCAAGGGCAAGGCGCCCCAGTATGTCGGCACTGGATTGAAGCACGCCATCCAGCCGTTCGATGCGCGACTCCAGTTGGGCAAGGCCAGCGTCATATCGCGACCACATGGCCCGGTACACCAGCGCGCACCCCAGCAGCACCAACAGCGCGGCGGCAGCCAACGTCACCAAAGCGTGGCGTGCCCATGGATGAAGCTTGGTATTGCCCAAACCCATCAGGGTGGTGGAGCGACTCATGGTTTGGTCACCCGGCCCCTCCAGCGCATTTCGAATCCAAAACGCTCCTTATTTTGGGTTTCATCCCGCACCGTGGCGGCGGTAGCGCGCACATCAGCGAAATCCGGTTGTTTGCTCACACGAGCCATCAAGTCGGCCGCGTTGCTGGTCAAACCCGTAACGCGAATCTGATCACCGTTGACCTCAAACCGGTCCAGCCATGTATCGTCGGGTAGCGCCACTGCCAATCGATCCAGAACGCTGGCCAGAGGCCAGTTTGCATCGATGCCTTGGCGCAAATTCTGAGCCACCTGGGACTGCTGACGCAATTCATCAAGCTGGGCGCGCAACGGAGCCGCCATGGGCTCCACTGTCGAAACATGCTGCACAGCGCGAACAACGGCCTGCCGCTTGAGTACCAGCGGCATCAAGGCCGGTACAGCCAACGCGGCCACCAATACCAACAATACACCGCCATAAAGCAAATCCAGGCGCCGTTGCCGGCGGTTTTGCTCTGCCACGGTCGGCCCATAAACCGGTAGCGCCTCCGCATCGATGCGAGCCAGATACACCGGCGCATCCTCCCTCAAGCCGTTTTGCACCAAACCCTGCTCTACCACCGCCTTTGGACAAAGGCCCCAGGCCACCAACCAGCCACCGCCTGCATCGGGTTCACATTGCCAAGCGCTCACGACCTGCTCTGGCGGCAAGGGCGAGACTCGCCACATCGCCTCGCGCACCGCGGCGTCAAGCGACCGGCGCGGCATTTCCGGCAAGCGCAATTCACCCCAAAGACCGGCATCATAGGGAACCAACAGGCCACTGGCATCACGGGCAGCGCCAACAGGCATCACACGGGTGCCCACGATCCGTGCAGAACGCCCGTCCAACGACACCGCAATGATCGATGGTGCAGGCCACATGCCCCGCGCGATCAAGCTGCGCCGAAGCTCGCCCAGGCCCCAGACGAACCTGCCCCATGCCGCTCGCACGCGGACAGCGGGCTTCACTCGGGTGGTGGTCATGGGTTGAGTTCCTGCTCCGGCTTGTTGATGCGCCGAGTGGGCTCCACAGCGCGGGTTGTCCACGGCGTGATGCTGCCTAGCGTCGGATGCAAGTCAAGCCATACTTGACGTTGCCACCAGCGTTGATCCCTTGTCTGCACAAAGGCTCGCAATCTGATCGTCTGATCTCCACCACCCGCCGGCATGGTCGAAAACAATTCAGTCGTGATGCCCGGCTCAAGCATTCCGCCGCGCAGTTCCGGCGGTGAAGCCTGGAGGCGGGCGCCAAGTCCGTGGTGACCCGAAAGCGCGTCGATCAACGCAGGCGGTGCCGAATAGAGCGCGATACGCTGTTGTCCGTTGATGCCCAAAAAGGGGACGATTATCTCATACAGCTCGGGCGTCATTCCGAGAACCAGCTTGAGTTCGGATAGGTCCTCAATGCCCGCGTTGCGCGGCACCACGTTCGAACCAGCGGCCCGGTACTGCGCCAGCTCCGCGCCGCCCAGCGGGCTCGGAACATCATCGGGATCTATGAAATCGTGGATTCTGGCCGCCAGCGCAGTCGCCTCGCCGGCCGTCAAGCCGCCTACACGTTGAAATAAGACTTGAAGCAACTCTGGCTGGACCACATTGATGTCAATCAACCCGCTCGAGGGCACGACCTCGACCCAGGCATCGACATCGCCCAGCCGCATTTGCAAACGGCGATAGCTTCTGGTCAGAGCCTTGTCGGTGATCATGTTGCCGGCCACGAGCTGCAAGGCACCATCCAACACCACTTGCGCACGCATGCGATCCAGTTCCAGCGCCACCCGCTGCGTGTGCTGGCGTGCGCCTCGGGAGCCCGCCAGCACGACCAGCGACAACGCCGTGACCATCCAGAGCACCATGATGAGGGCCGCGCCATGTTGTCGTCGGGAGACTTTCACCGGGCCCCCGGCAGCGAAAAAATGAGTGGTGGCCAATCGCCACGCGCGTCGCCAACCTCAACCTTCACCCGCGAAGGGAAGTACTGCTGCGTTCCCCATTGCCTGGCCCACTGCCCCGTTGAGCCCTCCTGGTAATACCACTGCAGACTGCGCGCGTCCGTCAGCAACGTCTGCCGCAAAGCCCGGTTCCAGTCGAGCTGCATCAACGCGCCATCAAAAGGCAACGCTTCGACCAGCAAGTCGACGCTGCCGTCGGGGTGACGCAGCGGGCCCAGCCGAAAAACGTGCAGACCCCCCGCGTCACCGCGCTCAGGCAACGGCGCCACCCACATCGCGCCGGCGGCATTGCCGCTGAAAAACGGTGTGACCTGGCCATTTTGCAGTCGGGATAGAGGCCGCAAGCCGTCGAACTTGCGTGTCAGCCATTGACTGACCAGCAACATGCGTTCGGCCCGGTCGATCAGCGCCTGGCTGCGCTCCTCCGACCGACCTATCAAGCCAAACCCCGCAAACACCAGCGCCACAACCATAGCTGTCACCGCCAGCGCAATCAGCAGCTCAAGCAAGGTGAAGCCTCGCACGGAAAAAGCACTTGATCTTTTTCTCATGGCGCGGCGCGATAGGGTTTCCAAGCTGTCCAGTTGAGAACCGGCACCACTGAATCGTTGCCAAACACGCTCAGCTCCACCCGCGCGCTCGGCACGACGGGCTCTGCGAGGGGCTGATCATTCGCATCTTGCAGAAGTACCTGCTCCGGCACGATGCGCAGGCTCCAGCGCCAAGTGCCCGCCTGACCCGCCTGAAGTGGCGCCAGCTCCTCCGCGAAAGTGGCGCTGGCCAATACCGATTGAGCGACCAGGGCGGCTTCGACGCGTGCATCCACGTCCACCGCTGCCTTGGCGCTTTGACCCACGGTGCGATAAAGCACAGTGAAAGCAATCGACGCGATCGCCATGGCGACCAGCGCCTCCAGCAGGCTGAAACCACTCTGGCGTGCGCCGAGATGAAAACCGGTGCGCGGCGTCACGAAGCGCCCACAACAACGGATTGCTCGATGGTGCCGAGCAGCCAATTGACGCGGAATTCCACACCTCGTCCGGCGCGCGAGACCGCGACCATACCGCCGCGCGCGCCACCTTCAGGGTTGAAAACAAAGATGGGTTCCGCCCCCGCTGGTGCACCCGTCGCTCGGGTTGAGCGCAGCGCTTGCCATTGGACCGTCACCGACTCAGGCGCTTCAAGCAAAATTGCGTCGCCGGCCTTGAGTTGCCGGGTTTGCGGCACATAACTCACCCAAACAGGCTTTCCCGTATCCATGCTCAGCGCGCGTGCCTGGCTGAGCTGACTGGCCAGTTCACGAACCGTTTGCTGATAGCGGGCGCGCTCCAGGTAGGCCTGCGCGCCACCGCCAACGACCGTCACGCCCAACGCCGCCAAACCCAACACGACCAGCAATTCGAGCAAGGTAAAGCCCGCGCCCCGTAGGCGACTGGGCCGACGCCTTGAGCTCATGAAACCAGTGCGACGCGTCAAACCACGGAACCGTCAGTTGTAGATATCGGCGTTGTCGCCATCACCCCCAGGCTTGCCGTCGGCACCGAAGGTAAACACATCGGGACCGCCATTGCGGCCTGGAAACTTGTAATGATAAGCCCCGCCCCAAGGGTCTGCCGGCAAGCCTTTTCTCAAATAGGGTCCATTCCAGCCCCCGACGTTGCCAGGCCGGTCGGTCAACCCGCGCAAGCCCTCTGCGTCATTGGGATAGCGGCCAACATCCAGTTTGTACAGATCCAGCGCCTGCTCGATCTCCTTGATCTGAACGCCCGCGGTCTTGACCTTTGCACCGCCCAGTTGATTCAGAACCTGCGGACCGATCAAGCCCGCCACCAAAGTCAGGATAACCAGAACTACCAGCAGCTCGATCAGCGTCATGCCGCGTGCGCCGCGCCAACGTCGCGCTTGCCCATTCATGGGCAGTGACAGGGAATGCTTCATTTGAAAAATCCTTGAAAAAAGTAAGACCCGTCAAATGGTCTCGTTGATGGACATGACGCCGCCCAAAATCGCCATGATGATGATGGCGACCATGATGCCCAGAACGATGATGATGACGGGTTCCATCGCCGCCAGCAGGCGGCTCATGGTGCGGCGGCCGTCGTCCTCGTAGCGATCGGCCAGCCCGAGCGCTGTGCCATCCATGTCGCCGGTCTCCTCGGCTACGCGGATCAGCTGCGGTGTGCTGGAACGGCTGAAGTGCGAAGACACAAAACCCGTGGACAAGCGCTTGCCCGACTTGATGATGCCGACCAGCGGCTCCAGATCGTGGCGCAACGCGGTGTTGGTGACGGCGTCGCTGGAAATGCGCAAGGCATCCACCAATGTCACGTTGCGCTGCAGCAAGCCGCCCAGTGTGCGGAAGTAAATCGCCAGCTGAAGATTGCGCATCACGTTGCCCAGCAGCGGCAACCCGAGTACCGCGGTGTCGAACCGCAGGCGCCCTGCGGGCGAAGCGATCCAGCGCGAGCCAAGATACAACAACGAAGTGACGACCAACAGGATCGCCATCCAGTGGCCGCGCATGAAGTCACTGACATTTAGCACCACGCGCGTGAGGTAGGGCAGCTTGTCGCCCATGGAGTCAAAAATCTGCCGGAATTGCGGCACCACGAAAGCCAGCAGCACCACCACCGACAGCACCGCCACCACCGCCAGGATCAGCGGGTACGTCATGGACGAAATGATGTAGTTGCGAAGCTTGTCGTCGGCCTCGAGTTGCGCCGTCAGTTCCTTGAGCACGAGCGACAGCGCGCCCGAGGCTTCGCCGGCGCGCACCAGCACCAGATAGCGCCGGCCCAAATCGCGCTCGAACGGCAGCAGCGCGTGGTGCAGCGACTTGCCACCGCGCACGCCTTCGGTGACTTTGGCGACAAAAGCCTTGAGCCGATCGGTGGTGGCGATTTCCTGCAACATGGCCAAGGCGCGATCGAGCGGCATGTTGGCTTGCTTGAGGTGCGACAACTCGCGTGTGAACAACAGAATGTCGGCGCGCTTGAGGCGGGCCAGCTCGTCGCTGGGTACGCCTGACTCCAGCGTGGCGCCGTCCAGACCGCTGATACTCACCGGCGTGATGCCCTGACCGATCAAGCGCAGCCGCGCGGCCTCGGCGTTGGGCGCGCGAATGCTGCCCTGGCAGGGCTTGCCATCGGTGGCTGTACCGGCGTATTGAAAGTCAATCATCCTGACGGGCAACGCGCAGCACTTCTTCCGCGGTCGTCAATCCTTGCAATACCTTGGTGGCGCCATCTCGCAGCAAGTTCCCGCCCACGTAGCGGCCTTGTTCGCTTCTGATGGCGGAGCCGCGTTCCAGCACCAGTTTTTTCATGTCCTCGGTCATCAGCAGCAGCTCGTGCACAGCCAAACGTCCGCGGTAGCCCGTGCCGCGACAGGCCGCGCAGCCCACCGCCTGATAGAGGGTCCGGCCTTCTTCCATCGGCGCGCCGAGAGATTTCATCGCCAATTGCGCTTGTTCCGCCGACAGCGGTGTCTTGCATGCATCGCACAGCTTGCGCACCAGCCGTTGCGCCAGCACACCGATGACCGACGCGGTGATGAGATAGGGCTCGACCCCCATGTTGATCAGCCGCACCACGGCGCCCAACGCGCTGTTGGTGTGCAGGGTGGACAGCACAAGGTGGCCGGTCAGCGCCGCCTGTACGGCGATGCCGGCGGTTTCGCCGTCACGCATTTCACCGATCATGATGACGTCGGGGTCCTGACGCAGGAACGACCGCAACACCTGCGCGAAGCTGAGGCCAATTTGTGGTTGCACCTGCACCTGATTGAGCCACTGCAGCCGGTATTCGACCGGGTCCTCAACGGTGAGGATCTTGAGGTTGCGCCCTTCCAGCCCCAGCAATGACGCGTACAGCGTGGTCGACTTGCCCGAGCCGGTGGGCCCGGTGACCAGCAGAACGCCGTGCGGCACGGTCAGCAGCTGGCGCATGGCGGCCAGCGTGGGCTCGGTGAAATGCAGGCGATCAAGCGACAGCAGGTCGAGGTTTTTCTCCAGCAGACGCATCACCACCGATTCGCCAAACATGGTGGGCACGGTGGACACCCGCACGTCCAGTTCGCGGCCATGCACGCGCAGCCGGGTGCGGCCGTCCTGCGGCATGCGGCGCTCGGCAATGTCGAGCTGCGACAGGATCTTGATGCGCGACACCACCGCCGGCGCGTCCTTGTTGTCAATCTCATCCACCGGAAACAGCTGGCCATCGACGCGGATGCGCACCGCCGATTTGTCTTCGTAGGTTTCAATGTGAATGTCGGACGCCTGCGCCGACACCGCCTGCGACAGAATCTGGTTGACGCGCTGGATGATGGGCGCCTCGGACGCCATGTCGCGCAGATGCTCGATGAATTCGGTGGCCTCGTATTCGCCACCGGCCTGCGCCTCGCCCTCGCCCTCGCCTTCGCGCACGAACCACTCGTCCAGTTGGTCGGCGATCTCGGAATGCAGGCCGAACACGATGCGCGGCGCCTGCCCGAACACTAGGCGCAGCGCATCGCGCAGACCACGGTTGCCAGGATCACTGGCGGCAAAGGTGGGCATTGCATCGCCATCGGCATCGCCAAGGGGCAGCAGGTAGTTGGCAAGCAGGAAACTGGCGTTGAGCCGTGCCGTGACCGGCTTTTCCTTAGGAAAGTCGTCCCGGCGCACCAGCGGCAGGCCACTCAGGTGCGCATAGGCAGCGCCCACATCGGCCTCGGACACCAGGCCCAGATCGACCAGCAATTGGCCCAGGCGCCCGCCCATGGTGCGCTGCACGCCCAGTGCGCGCTCCAGATCGGCCGGCGACAGCTTGTGCTCGGCCAGCAGCCATTCGCCCAGGCGCGGCTCAAGCTGAGCCAGATCGGCCACCGCGGCAGGTTCAATCACGGGTTGCATTGTTGATGCCTGTTCGGCCCACCATCATTTCAAGTAAAAAAACGCCTCTGACGCCGGCCAGGCAAGCGCAAGCAGCTACTAATTTAATAGCCATCCAGGCTAACGCCACAGCAGGCACCGGCTCAGTCGATCCAGTTCGGGGCCCACATAATAGTTTCGATAGTTCCCCAGGCGCCGGGGCAACGGCATTTTCCTCCACCGCAGATAACGCGCCACATAGGCATCGTCCAGCCCCAGCGCGCGCAAACGCTGCTGCAGGGCCTGCGCCTGCGCCTGCGTGTCGCGCCCCAGGCGTTGCACGCGCCGGGCCACGCCTGCGCCGTCGCGGCCCAGGCGCAGCAGCCGGCTGCGCAAACCGCGATCGCGGGCACCCACCTGGTTCGCGCCATGCTGGCGGTAAAGCAAAAGCGGCGCGGGCAAATAGCTGCGGCGCCCGCTGCCGCTGATCAGCGCGCACCACCAATCGTGCATGATGGCTTCAGGCGGCACCGGCAGCGCCATGCGCAGCAAGGCACGATTGACCATCATCGCGCAGCCGGTGACCTGGTTGACGCTGAGCAGGCTCAGCGCCGTCGCCGCTGCCGGATCGGCGCGCTGGTAGGCGGCAAAGGAGGGGCTGATCACCTCCAGCCGCTCATTGACCACCGTGAGATCGCCGTGCACCAGACACGGCGTTTGCGTGCCGGCTTGCACCTCGATCCGCTGCATCTCGGCCCATTGCGTGGCCAGCTTGTCGGGCAGCCAGACGTCGTCCTGATCGCAAGATGCGGCCCACTGCGCCTGTCCGTCAGCCAGGCTGGCCTGCATCAAGCGCTCGAAATTGCGCACCACCCCGGCGCCGGGCGAACGATTGGGCAACAGCATCAACCGTTCGCCGAACGCCGCCCGATAGCCGCGCAGAATGTCCAGCGTGGCGTCAGTCGAGCCATCGTCGCTGACCAGCAGGCGAAAATGCTGGTGCGTCTGGCCC
>JAGOEM010000274.1 GCA_017997715.1 Ottowia sp. | reverse complement strand
CAACCGCAGTTCTGCAGAAAGATGGAATTATATACCAGCGTTTGGCGCCTCAACCGCACGCCAGATGGTTTTCCCGCTGCTGGACTTATCGATCTGTACCAGCACCGCTTCGTGTGCGCTCAATTCGGCATCGTTGGCGCGCAAAGTCGGCAAGTCCAGCGCGCTGTAGTCGGGGCGAGTGCCGGCTGCGCCAAGCTGGCCGACATCGCCCAGGTCGATCAGCAGCGCTTCCTGGCCGCGTGTCAGCGCAATGTACACATCGGCCAGCAATTCGGCATCCAGCAGCGCACCGTGCAAGGTGCGGGTGCTGTTGTCTACGCCCAGGCGGTCACACAGCGCGTCCAGGCTGTTGCGCTTGCCGGGGTACAGCTGCTTGGCCATCACCAGCGTGTCGGTCACGGTGCCCACGAAATTGGTGAAGGCGGGTTTTCTGACGCGCTCCAGCTCGCGGTCAAGAAAGCCCACGTCGAACGCGGCGTTGTGGATGATGACTTCGGCGCCGTCCAGGTAGGTCAGGATGTCGTCGGCGACTTCGGCGAACTTGGGCTTGTCGCTCAGGAATTCGGTGGTCAGCCCGTGCACGCGCAGGGCGTCTTCGTGGCTGTCGCGCTCGGGGTTCAGGTAGAAGTGCAGGTTGTTGCCGGTCAGGCGACGGTTGAGCAGTTCCACGCAGCCAATTTCAATGATCCGGTCGCCGCTGTCGGCCGACAGGCCGGTGGTTTCGGTATCAAGAACGATCTGGCGCGACATCAGTGATTCTCTTTGGCGTGGTTGATCGAGTAGCGCGGTATTTCCACCGTCAGATCCTCGGTGCCGACGATGGCCTGGCACGACAGGCGCGATTGTGGCTCCAGCCCCCAGGCGCGGTCCAGCAGGTCTTCTTCTTCTTCCTCGGGCGGCTCCATGGAATCGTAGCCTTTGCGCACGATGCAGTGGCAGGTGGTGCAGGCGCGGCTCATCTCGCAGGCGTGTTCGATTTCGATGCCCTTGTCGAGCAGCGCTTCGCAGATCGAATCGCCCACGTTGGCCTGGATTTCGGTGCCTTGCGGCGCGTATTCGGGATGGGGAAGTATCTTGATCGTGGGCATGATTTTTTTGGGCCAAGCCTTAAAGCGACTCGACGTTCTTTCCTGACAGCGCCTTCTGAATGCCGGCATTCATGCGCGCCGCGGCAAAGCCTTCGGTGCCGTGCGCCAGGGCTTCGGTGGCGGTTTCGACGGCGGCGGCATCGGTGCTGTTGGCCGCAATGGCGCGCAGCGACAGCATCAGCGCGTCGATCTCGCTGCGTTCGGTGCCGTTCAGCAGCGCGCCGTCGGCGTCCAGTGCGCTCTGTGTGGCCAGCAGCATGCGGTCGGCGTCGACCCGGGCTTCGACCAGGGCGCGCGCCTTCATGTCCGCATCGGCCGTGGTGAAGGAATCCTGCAGCATGACGGCGATTTGGTCGTCCGACAGGCCGTAGCTGGGCTTGACGTCGATCTGCGCTTGCACGCCGCTGGTCTGTTCGCGCGCGGACACGTTCAACAGCCCATCGGCATCCACCGTGAAGGTGACGCGGATGCGCGCCGCCCCCGCCGCCATGGGCGGAATGCCGCGCAGTTCAAACCGCGCCAGGCTGCGGCAGTCCTGCACCAGGTCGCGCTCGCCCTGCACCACGTGCAGCGCCAGTGCGGTCTGGCCGTCTTTGTAGGTGGTGAAGTCTTGCGCCATGGCCACCGGAATGGTCTGGTTGCGCGGCACGATGCGTTCGACCAGGCCGCCCATGGTTTCGATGCCCAGCGACAAGGGGATCACGTCCAGCAACAGCAGATCGCCGGCCGAATCGTTGCCCGCCAGCTGGTTGGCTTGTATGGCGGCGCCCAGCGCCACCACTTCGTCGGGGTTCAGGTCGACCAGCGGGTCGCGGCCAAAGAAATCCTTCACCGCGCTGCGGATCGACGGCATGCGGGTGGAGCCGCCAACCATGACCACGCCCTGCACCTCATCCACCCCCAGGCGCGCATCGCGCAGCACGCGGCGCGCAGCGGCCATGCAGCGGCTGGTCAGCGCGGCGGTGGCGGCATCGAAATCGGCACGATTCACATCAAATTGGACTGTAGCGCCCGCCAGTTGGGCGCTGGCAGCTACATTTTCAGAATCAGTCAGCGCTTCTTTGGCTGACCGGGCGGCCTGGTGGATGGCCGCGCGGTCGGTGGCCGATGCGGCCTGCACGCCGGCGCGCGCCAGCGCCCAGTCGGCCAGGGCGCGGTCGTAATCGTCGCCGCCCAGGGCCGAATCGCCGCCGGTGGCGATCACTTCAAACACGCCCTTGGTCAGACGAAGAATGGAGATGTCGAAGGTGCCACCGCCCAGATCGAACACCGCGTACACGCCCTCAACGCCGTGGTCCAGGCCGTAGGCAATGGCTGCCGCCGTGGGTTCGTTGATCAGGCGCAAGACGTTCAGGCCGGCCAGGCGTGCTGCGTCCTTGGTGGCTTGGCGCTGGGCGTCGTCGAAGTAGGCGGGCACGGTGATCACGGCGCCGTACAGCTCGTCGTTGAAGGTGTCTTCGGCCCGGTAACGCAGCGTGGCCAGCACTTCGGCGCTGACTTCCACTGGCGACTTGACGCCCAGCACGGTGGGCACGCCGACCATGCCCGGCTGGTCAACCAGGCGGTACGGCAGCTTGTCCGCATCCACCACGTCGTTCAAGCCCCGGCCCATCAGCCGCTTGACCGAGAACAGCGTGTTCTCGGGGTCGTGCGCGGCGCTGGCGGCGGCTTCGTAGCCGATCTGCCGGCCTCCGCTTTCAAGGTAGCGCACCACGCTGGGCAGCAGCACGCGGCCCTGGTCGTCGGGCAGGCATTCGGCCACGCCGTGGCGCACGGCGGCAACCAGCGAATGCGTGGTGCCCAGGTCGACGCCTACGGCGATGCGCCGCTGGTGCGGGTCGGGCGTTTGCCCGGGTTCGGATATTTGTAGCAGGGCCATGAAGTGCAGCGTGGCGGCTAAGCTGGGGGCGTGGGCCCGCGCCGCCGCGAATCCTTATCTCGATTCGAAGGTCTCGTGGCGCCGATCGATGTCGGCCGCCAGTTTGTCCAGGAACATCAGCGCACGAACCGACTGCGCCGCAGCCGGCCAGTCTTTTTGCTCGTCCGCCTGATGCTCTATTTTTTGAAGCATGTCGCGCGCCATTTGCCTGGCTTGCGCGTCAAGTTGGTCCAAATCCTCGGTGGCCTGCGCATCGTCCAGCTGCTCGCGCAGCTCCATCTGCTGCATCAGTAAAGCGGGCGGCATGGCGGTGTTGTTCTCGGCCTGGATCGGCGCGCCATTCAGCTCGCACAGGTAGGCGGCGCGGCGCAGTGGGTCTTTCAGGCGTTGGTACGCCTCGTTGATGCGGGCCGACCATTGCATGGCCACGCGTTGCGCGGCAGCGCCCTGCGCGGCAAAGCGGTCGGGGTGCACTTCGCGCTGCAGCTCTTTCCAGCGCGCGTCCAGCTGCGCGCGGTCTTGCGCGAAGCGCGCGGGCACGGCAAACAGCTCGAAATCGGTGGACTGCAGGTTCATCGCGGTCATGCCTGGGGGGACAGTGTGCGGTACATGGCGCGCGGCAATTCGGCCAGCGCGCCGGCGGGGGCCTGCACGTCCCAGATGTCGACGCAGCAGCCGCAGCCCTGGTT
>JAGOEM010000101.1 GCA_017997715.1 Ottowia sp. | reverse complement strand
GCTTCGTTGATCGCGCATGGCTATATTCCGCGCGAAACCGAAGGGCTGTCCATTTCGCATCCCTTGATGCGCCGCGCGCTGGCCAAGTTCCAGGCCGATCGCGGCCTGGCGGTGAACGGCACGATCGACTTCCAGACCTACGACGCGGCGCTGAACAATTTCGTTGCGCTGGGCGATGACGGTTCGTTCACCCGCATCGGCTGGAGCAGCAGCGGGCCGCAGCAGGTCGCCACGGCCGAAGGTACGACCGCCCCCGCCATCGGCCTGACCACCGCCAAGCCGTGGCTGATCGATCTGCAGATCGAGAACCCGCAGCCAGCGGGCGAGCGGCCGGCCTTCACCGAAGGCGAGCAGATATTCCTTTCGGCCACCGTCTCGCGAACGTCGCACCTGTACTGCTATTACGCCGACAGTGGCGGTGGTGTGATGCGCCTGCTGCCCAACGCGCTGCAGCCCAACGCACTGGTGTCGGCCAACCAGGCCGTTCGCATCCCCGATTGGATGGCCCCCAGCCCGGGCTTCATTCTGGATGCCGGCAGACCCGGTACCGAGGGTGTGATCTGCGTCGCCACAGAACAAGATGCGGCACCCAGTCTGCCGGAAGATATGCGGGCCAACGCGCTGACCCTGCTGAAGGGCGTGCAAGGCACGCAAGGTGTGCTGGATCGCTTTGCTGCGGCGGTGGGCCCCAACGGCCATGTGTCACAGGTGATCCAGTGGGTAGTGCAACCGCGCCGCCCACCGCCCCCTGCGGCCGCTGGGCCTGTGGCTGGGGTTGGCGGCGGCAACGGCGGCGTGCTTGCTGCTGCGGTTGCGGGTGGCGCTGGGCCGCTGGCGCCGCAGCGCGACCGGCAATAGCACAAGCGGCAGCGGTCATTCGACAGCAACCGAATGACCGATTCCGCAGTTTTCACTGCCACCCATCCGACAAGCCGACCATGAGCCCGCGTACACCTGCCACCAAACTCTCGTCACTGACCGTGGTCATGCTGGCCTGCGCCGCACTGGGTGACACGGCCAGCGCGCGCACGCGGGCGGCGGGCGTTACCGACGTGCAGGTGCCGCAGCCCACCCAGGAGCGCATCGATGCGCCCACTTCCGCCGCCCCACGCATTGAAGCCGCACCCACGGCCGCGCCCGGCATCGATCCCCGGCCGCTGGATGACCGCCCGCGCATCGTCGCGCCGCCCGTGTCGCGCGATTCACTCACCACGCGCGACACGCAGGCGGCCCAGGCGGTTGACCGCGAACTGCGGCGCTTGCAGCGCACAGCCGAGGCGCCACGCGCCGTTGGCAGCACCACAGCCTCGGCCCAGGCCGCGTCGACATTGGGCCTGATCTATCTGCACGGCGCAGGTGTGCGGCGCGACACCGCCCTGGCCCAAAGCTGGTTTGAGAAGGCAGCGCGTTTCGGGCGCGAACCGCTGGCCTACGCCGGGCTGGCCTGGTGCTACATCGACGGCTGCGTCGGCCCGCCCAACCCGGCCGGCGCAGCGCGCGCCATTGAGGCGCTGCGCCAGCGCTATCCCGCGCGAGCCGAGTTCCTGCAGTGGGTGTTGGCCAGGCGCCAGACCCCCTTGCAAGTGGCCGCACCGGGCATGAACCAGAACCAGGTGCTGGAGCTGCCGCAGCGCCAGTTGCTGGAAAGATCCGCCGCGACGGGGGACATGCACGCCAACATCGAGCTGGGCATGGATGCCGTTTCGCGCGAACGATTCGACCAGGCGGCGCAGTACTTTCGCCGCGCAGGGCCGAACTCACAGGCTGCCAAACAGAACCTGGAACAACTCGCGCTGCGCGGCAGCAGCCCGATTCAGGCGCCCCGTTCGGCAGGCCCCAGCGCCAGCGCCGCCGAAGCGCTGGCAAGCGCACGCAAGTACCACCGCGGCCAGGGTGTGCCAGCCAACTTCGTCGAGGCCATGCGCTTCTACCAGCTTGCTGCGTCGCGTGGCAGTGCCGAAGCCCGGCGGATGCTGGCGCTGATCAATTCGCGGCCCATGCCGGGTGGCGGCTTCAACCCGGGCTGGATGCAGCAGTTGGCCTACGTGGACGTTGGCACGGTGATTCCCACCGTGGGTGTGCTGGGCACCACCCACCTGCTGCACCGTGAACCGACGCCACTTTTTGACCTGATGCCAGCGTTCTGGCGCAACCAGATGGCGCAGGTCGCCCGCTAGCGGCGGGCGCACTTCACCGCGCTGGCACCACGGTTTCGGCCGTCTGGCTGAACGCGGCAGCGCCGTCCCAGTCCCACCGCTCCACGCAGGCGCGCTGGCCCTGCGGCAGGTCCTGGTGCCGGATCAGATGCACGCTGTTGGGCACCTGCTCGCGAATGCGGCGCGACACCGCTGTGCCGGTCTGCACCACCCAGGTCTGGTCCTGCGGCGCGGGCAAAGGCGCCACAAACGACTGGTGGGTGTGGCCCGACAGCAGCAGATCGGCGCCCGCTTCTGACCAGGCTTTCTTGGCGGCGGCGTGCCCACGCACCAGGTCTTTCATGTCGTCGGCTTCGATCACCTGCAGCGGTTGATGCGTGACCACAACCTTTAGCGCATCTGGCGCGCAGCGTTGCAGCCGCTCATTGACATGGGCGATCTGCGCACTGGACAACTCGCCGTGCTTGTGGCGCCATGGCCGCGTGGTGTTCACGCCCAGCAGGCACACCCCGGCGCCCGCCACGGTGGGCTCCAGGTCTGAGCCAAAGTACCGCGCGTACGGCCCATACGGATCAGCCAGGCGCAGCGGCAGGTGGAACAAGGGCAAATCATGGTTGCCGGGAATCACCAGCAACCTGCTGCGTGGGTCGGCACCGCTGGCGGCGCACAGGTGGTTAAAGAACCGGTGCGCCGCCGCAAACTGGCTTTTGCGCGCGCGCTGCGTGATGTCGCCCGACACCACCACCCACTCGGGGCAGCGCTGGGCTGCCAGGGCAATCAGGCCCTGCACCACTTCTGGCCGCTCGGTGCCGAAATGGGGGTCGGTCAGGTGCAGGATCATGGCGCGCCTTCGCCGCCCTGGCGTGTTGGCACCAGCAGGCGCAGCGGGCGCGGCGCGGTGCGAAAGACCAATGGCGGCGGCATGCGCAGCACTTCGCCGTCCATCGCCACTTTCACCGTGCGCGCGCCCTTGCGCATGCGCACCACCAGCTCGTCGAAGGCGAAGCTGTCTACGCCTTCCGCGCCGTCCAGGCGGCCCAGCGCGCCGCGCACCAGCAGCCACAGCGTGCGCAAGGTAGATGCCGGCTCCAGCGTGATCGCCGCCAGGCGCCCCTGCTCCACATCCACGGCCTGCCGCAGCCCCAGTTCTTGCAACTGCAACTCGTTGTTGCCGACGAACAGCGTGCGGGTGCGAATCACGCGCGTCTGGCCTTCGGCGCTCAGCTCCAGCGTCAGCACGATGCGGCCGCGCAGGATGATGCCCAGCCCGGACAACACCGCCACGATGCGATGGCGGCCAAAGCGGCGCTTGGCCGCCTCGCGCTCTTCCAGCAGTTTCGGGTACAGGCCCACGCTGGCGTTGACCAGGAACACCTGATCGCCCAGCATGCCCACGGTCACCGGCTGCTCTTGCGATTGCAGCAGCGCGGCCACGCTGTCGTCCAGGCCCGTGGGCATGCCGTGCGTGCGGCCAAAGTAGTTGAAGGTGCCCTGCGGCAACATGCCCATCACTTGATCGGCGTTCCACACCACCTGGGCGACGGTGTTCAGCGTGCCGTCGCCGCCCGCAGCCACCACGCAGCCATGGGCTTCGCGCGCGGCATGCACTGCGCGCACGGCGGCGCGGGTCAGGTCGTCGGCGCCGCGCACCACGATCATCTCGTGCGGCTGCCCGGCTTCGGTCAGCAACTGGTGCACGCGTGCGCTGGCCTGTTCGCTGTCGGCCGAGCCGGACGAGGCGTTGAAGACGATGAACAGTGGGGGCAATTGGGGTAACGGCGACGCCATGCCCCTCACTGTAGCGGGCAGCTGGCGCCGCAGCTGTCGGCCAACGCCGCCAACTTCATCTTTCCGGCTGGTTTGAAAGAAAATAGGCTGTAGCGCGCTACAGGTGGGCGCAAGCAGCTATTCTTTTAGGACTATCCATCGATGGCGGCGCGCGATCAAGGCATCGTCCGTTGGCTAACTTGTCTAGCCACCACCTGCCAGCGAAGCACCTGGCGCAAGGTGCTTCGCTGCTTGCTTGCTGCAGGCGCTGCGCTGATGCTGGCTACGCCCGCATGCGGCGGGCCCGAGATCAGTTGTGGGTGCGCAGCGCGGCGCGCAAGCCTTCGCCGATTTCCGGCCTTTCGGTGAAGGGGTCGGGCGGGCTCTGGATGGCCACGATCGCGTCCATGCGCGACTGCACGTTGCCCAGCGCCTTGGGGTGGCTGTAGATGTAGAACTGGTCGGCCGTCATGGCGTCAAACACTTTCTGCGCCACCTCGGCCGCGGTCACCTTGCCGCTGTTCACCGCCTTGCCGATCTGCGCCATGCTGATGCGCTGGCTGGCGGTCATTTCGGTGGGCGTTACGCCGTCGGTGCGATTGCGTTCGCTGTGGCTGATGCCGGTGGCCACAAAGTAAGGGCACAGCACGCTGGCGCTGATCTGGTCGGTCACCAGCCTCAAATCCTGGTACAGCGTCTCGGTCAGCGCCACCACGGCGTGCTTGCTGACGTTGTAGACGCCCATGTTGGGCGCCGTCAGCAAACCGGCCATGCTGGCAGTGTTGACGATATGGCCCTGATAGGCAGGGTTGCGGCGCGATTCGGCCAGCATCATCGGCGTGAAGCAGCGCACGCCGTTGATCACGCCCCACAGGTTGACGCCCAGCACCCATTCCCAGTCCTTGACGGTGTTTTCCCAGATCAAGCCACCCGCGCCCACGCCCGCGTTGTTGAAGACGAAGTGCGGCGCACCGAATTCCTCCTGCACATGCTGGGCCAGCAGGTCCATCACTGCGGGCTTGCTGACATCGATGCGGCGCGACAGGGTCTTGGCGCCCAGGGCTTGAATCTCGGCCTCGGCCGCAGCCAGCGCATCGGACTGGATATCGACCAGCACCACGTTCATGCCCTTGCGCGCCGCTATGCGCGCGCATTCCAGCCCAAAGCCCGAGCCTGCGCCGGTCAGCACGGCGGTCTTCCCTTTGAAGTCGGTGATCATGCAATCGCTTCCTTGTAATCGAACATATTCACGCGGGACGCGCCCGCGCCAGAATGGCTTGCGTGTCGGCGCCCGCGCCCAGGGTGCCGAACACGTCGTGCCGTGTGGCCAGGCGCGAATCGCAGAACGCGCCCACCACGGCGGGCGGCGCGGTCTGCGCCAGCAAGGCGCCCTGCACCGTCAGCGCCACATCGCGCGCCAGCGAACGCGCCGTGGTTTCGGTGGCCTGCACATCCAGCAAGGTGGGCACGGCGTCGATCATGCGGTCCAGCGCGGCATGCTGGCTGCGCGCGGGCGCCAGCTCGTCCATCAGCGCGGCGGTGACATCGCCCTTGCGCATGGCGCGCAGCACGTCCAGCGCCATGATGTTGCCCGCGCCTTCCCAGATGCTGTTGACCGGCATTTCGCGGTAAATGCGCGCCTGCACGCCTGCACCGCCCTCTTCCACATAGCCGTTGCCGCCCAGGCATTCCATGGCTTCCTGCGCAAACAGGCTGCCACGCTTGCAGATCCAGAACTTGGCGATGGGTGTCAGCACGCGCGACAGCAGCTGTTCGCGCACGTCATTTTGTTGGTCAAATGAGCGTGCAACGCGCATGGCCAGGGCGCAGGCAGCTTCACTTTCAATAGCAAGATCGGCCAACACGTTCTGCATCAGGGGCTGCTCGATCAGCGGCTTGCCGAAAGCCGCGCGCTGCGCCGTGTGGTGCATGGCCTGGCTGAGCGCCTGGCGCATCAGGCCACTGGTGCCCAGCGAACAGTCCAGCCGCGTCATGGTGCCCATGGCCAGAATCTGCGGCACGCCGCGCCCTTCCTCGCCCACCAGCCAGGCCGTGGCGCCGTCAAACTCCACTTCGGAACTGGCGTTGGCCTTGTTGCCCAGCTTGTCCTTCAGCCGCTGAATGCGCAGGCCGTTGCGCGTGCCGTCGGGCAACACGCGCGGCAGGAAGAAGCACGACAGCCCGCCGGGCGCCTGCGCCAGCACCAGAAATGCGTCGCACATGGGTGCCGAAAAGAACCACTTGTGCCCCGTCAGCAGGTAGCGCGCGCCCCATTCGTCCTGCCCGTCGCGCACCGCCTGCGTGGTGTTGGCGCGCACGTCAGAGCCACCCTGCTTTTCCGTCATGCCCATGCCCATGGTCACGCCCGATTTGTCGCGCCACAGCTTCACGCCGGGTTCATAGCTGCGGCTTTCCAGCTTGGGCGCCCAATCGCGGTGAATGGCCTGGTTGTCGCGCAGGGCGGGCGCCACCGCGTAGGTCATCGAAATGGGGCACAGCATGGCCGGCTCCAATTCGGTGAACAGCATGAACGCCGCGGCGCGCTGCACGTGCGCGTGGCCGCTGGCCTGCTCTTGGGCCGCATACGGCGTGCCGTGCAATCCTGCCTCGGTCGCGGCGCGCATCAGCGCGTGGTAACCGGGGTGGAATTCCACCTCGTCGATGCGGTGCCCGTAGCGGTCGTGCGTGCGCAGCTGCGGCAGATGCGCGTTGGCCAGCCGCGCGTGGTCTTGCATCTCGGCACTGCCCACCACCGCGCCCAAGCTGTGCAGGCGCTGGGTGTCGGCGTTCTTTGCGTTGAAGCGCAGCGCGTCTTGCAGCGCACGGTTGGTGTCGAACAGGTTGATGTCGGCCAGCGGCGCTGGTTGGTTGAAAACGTCGTGTGTAACAGCCATGACCACCTCTTGATTCAGGTCAGCTTGACCAATTGCTTGCCGAAGTTCTTGCCCTTCAGCAGGCCCAGAAAGGCCTCGGGCGCGGCGTCGATGCCCTGGGCAACGGTTTCGCGCGGCTTGAGCTTGCCCTGCGCGACCAGCGTGCCCAGCTCTTGCAGCGCCTGCGGCCACACTTCCATGTGTTCGCTGACGATGAAGCCTTCGATCTTCAGGCGGTTGATCAGGATCAGCGCCGGGTTCTGCAGCGGCAGCGGCGTGCCGTCGTAGCCGGCAATCATCCCGCAAACCGCCACGCGGGCGAAGGCGTTGGTGCGCAGCAGCACGGCATCCAGGATGTAGCCGCCCACGTTTTCGAAATAGCCGTCAATGCCGCTGGGGCAGGCTTCTTTCAGCGCCTTGGACATGGCTTTCACATCGGCGTGTTCGCGGTAGTCGATGCAGACGTCAAAGTGCAGTTCTTCGACGGCGTAGCGGCATTTCTCCGGGCCGCCGGCAATGCCGACCACGCGGCAGCCACGCGCCTTGGCCAGCGCGGCATAGGCACTGCCCACGGCACCCGTGGCGGCGCTGACCACCACGGTTTCGCCCGCCTTGGGGTCGATTATCTTGACCAGGCCGTACCACGCGGTGACGCCCGGCATGCCCACGGCGCCCAGGTAATACGACAGCGGCACGTGCGTGGTGTCGACCTTGCGCAGCAAGCTCGGCGCATTGCCGTCGACCACGCTGTATTCCTGCCAGCCGCCCATGCCGACCACCTGGTCGCCGGCCTTGAACTTGGGGTGCCGCGAATCCACCACCTCGCCCACCGTGCCGCCAATCATCACTTCGCCCAATGGCTGGGACGCGGCGTAACTCTTGCTGTCGTTCATGCGCCCGCGCATGTACGGATCCAGGCTGAGAAAGTGGTGGCGCACCAGCACTTGCCCATCGGCCAGCGCCGGCGTGTCGGTGGTGACCAGTTTGAAATTAGAAGCCGTGGCCTCCCCTTCGGGGCGGTTGTCGAGAAGCACTTGGCGGTTCTGGATCATGAGGTTCACTCCTTCAGGGATATGGGGGTTTCAGGGTGGGTGATTGCAGCGTGGGCACGCCCACCGCTGCTGCTAAGTCAAGGCCGCCGCCTATGCCCGGCACCGGGCCGGTGATGTGGCTGGCAACGGCGCTGGAAGGGGCGGTCATGCCGGCGCTCCTTTCGGTTCGCGTGCTGCGGGGCTTGCATCGGTCGCGGGCCGGGGCACGAACTTGAACGTGCCCGTTGCCTGCGCGCACAGCTGGCCTTGCGCATCCAGAATGCGCCCTTCGACAAACGCCATGCTGCGCGTGCGGTGCATCAGTTGGCCCAGACCGCGCAGCACCGCATCCGGCGCCAGCAGCGCGGGGCGCATGAAGCTGGTCTTCATCTCGATGGTGACCGCGCCAAAGTCGGCCGGCTGGGTGCTGCGCGCGGCGTGCGCCATCACCACATCCAAGAAAGTCATCAGCGCGCCCCCGTGGGCAACGCCGAAAGAGTTGCCGTGCTCCGGGCGCGGGCGGTAATGCAATTCGGACTGGCCGTCTTCAAACCGCTCCAGCGTCATGCCCAGGTGATCGACAAAGGGAATCGGTACGCCGAAATCGATGCTCATGGGAGCCGGCCCGGTTCAGCCGCCGGTGATCACGCTGATGCCGCCATCCACCGCCAGCCATTGGCCGGTGATGTGCTTGCCGGCGTCGCTGGCAAACAGCAGCGTGGTGCCTTTCAGGTCTTCGTTGTCGCCCAGCCGCAGCAGCGGCGCGCGCGAGGCCATTTCCTCCTCGCCCAGCTTTTCCAGCGTGCCCGCCGTCATCTTGCTGGGGAAAAAGCCCGGGCAGATGGCGTTGACGGTGATGCCGAATTCACCCCATTCGCAAGCCAGCGCGCGGGTGAAGTTGATCACCGCGCCTTTGGAGGTGTTGTAGGCAATCGTTTCCATGCCGCGCGGGTTGCCGCCCAAACCGGCAATGCTGGCGATGTTGATGATGCGCCCACTCTTGCGGCCGATCATGCATTTTTTGGCCAGGCGCTGGCTCAGCAAAAAGTAGCCGCGCACGTTCAGGTTCATCACCTTGTCCCAGGCTTCGGCCGGGTGGTCTTCGGCCGGCGCGCCCCAGGCGGCGCCCGCGTTGTTGACCAGGATGTCGACGTCGCCCATGCGCTCCAGCGTTTCGTCGGCCAGGCGGTGGATGTCGGCCTCTTGCGCGGCGTCGGCGGCAATCCAGCGGGCATCGATCCCGGCAGCCTGCAGCTGGGCCACGGCGGCTTCCAGCTCGTTGGCCTTGCGCGCGCTCAGCATCACGCGGGCGCCGGCTTCGCCCAGCGCCTGCGCCATCTGCAGGCCCAGCCCGCGTGATCCGCCGGTGATCAGCGCGGTCTTGCCCTTCAGATCAAAAAGTTGTTGAACGGTGCGTGTCATGGTGTCTCCTCGGTTCAGTTTCTAGCGGCTCAAAAAACAGCGTCAGCTGATCGGGTTGTCCTGCCGGATCCCGTGCTCGGTGCGGCGATCGTAGGCCTGGTCGCGCGCCCGCAGGCTGGCCAGCAACGGATCAAAGATGCGCTTGGTACGGGCCTGCAGTTCGTCGCAGGGCACCGCGCCAATGCCGGTTTGGTTCGGCCATGGATCAGAACGCGTGCTCCGGCAGGTTGGCGCAGGTCATGTCGCGTTGTTCCACCACGCGCAGCCAGGGTTCGGCCTTGGGCAGTTCGTAGTGAAAGAAATAGGTGGTAGCGCCCGCCACGCCTGCGCGGGCAGCTTCATTTTCAATAGCATCCGCTTTCAGCGATATGTCCAGCCACGTCCACGCCAGCACCATGTGGCCAAAGGCCTGCATGTAGGGCACGGCGTTGGCCAGCGCGGGGCCGGCATCGCCCGTGGCCCAGGCGGCCTTGGTCACGCCGCCGACGCGCGCCAGCACCTGCGCCAGTGCGTTGGCGTGCGCGGCCAATGCGGGGCGCTGCAGGGCCTGTTCGATGGTGGCGTTGATGCGCCCGGCCAGCAGCTTCAGCCCGCGCCCGCCTTCCATCAGCACCTTGCGGCCCAGCAGGTCCATGGCCTGGATGCCGTGGGTGCCTTCGTGGATCATGTTCAGGCGGTTGTCGCGCCAGTACTGCTCTACGGGAAAGTCGCGCGTATAGCCGTAGCCGCCGTGGATCTGGATGGCCAGGCTGTTGGCTTCCAGGCAGTTTTCGCTGGGCCAGCTTTTGGCGATGGGCGTCAGCACTTCCAGCAGCAGGCGCGCTTCGTCGGCGGCGTCGGCGTCGGCATCGGCCGTGTGCTGCTCATCGACCAGCTTGGCGCAGTACAGCAGCAGCGCCAGTGCGCCTTCGCAATAGCTTTTCTGCGCCAGCAGCATGCGGCGGATGTCGGCGTGTTCGATCAGGCGCACGGGCGGTGCGGCGGCGTCCTTGCCCGCCGCGCCCACCGGGCGCCCCTGCGTGCGCGTCTTGGCGTAGTCCAGCGAAGCCTCGTACCCGGCCATGCCCAGCATGGCGGCGGCCATGCCGATGGCGATGCGCGCCTCGTTCATCATGTGGAACATGCAGCGCAGGCCCTCGCCGGGCTTGCCCACCAAATAGCCCACGGCGCCCGCCTGGCCATCGACAGGGAACTTGCCTTCGCCAAAGTTCAGCAAGGTGTTGGTGGTGCCGCGCCAGCCCAGCTTGTGGTTCAGCCCGGCCAGGGCGACGTCGTTGCGCACGCCGGTCAGCTGCCCCTGCAGATCCACCATTTTCTTGGGTACGACGAACAGCGAGATGCCTTTGACCCCCGCAATCAGCTTGCCGTCTTCACCCGGAATCTTTGCCAGCACCAGGTGCACGATGTTTTCTGTCAGCTCGTGCTCGCCGGCCGATATCCACATCTTGTTGCCACGAAGGCGGTAGCGCGGGCCCAGCGGATCGGCGGCGTCTTCCAGCACGGCGCGGGTGGCAACGTCGCTCAAGCTGGAGCCGGCTTGCGGCTCGCTCAGGCACATGGTGCCGGTCCAGCGGCCGTTGAATTCGTTGGCGGCAAAGACCTGTTTTTGCGCTTCGGTGCCGTGCGCCATCAGCAGGTTGGCGTTGCCCACGGTCAGCAGGCTGGCGCTGATGCTGATCGACGCCTTGCCGAAGAAGGCGTTGGCGGCGGCCTCTACCAGATACGGCAGCTGCATGCCGCCGTGTTCATAGTCTTGCGCCGCGGCCAGCATGCCGGATTCGGCATACGCCTCGCGTGCGGCGTAGGTGGCCTGCGGCAGCACCACGCGCAGGCTGCCGTCGGGGTTTTTCTCGGTGCGCGGCTCTTCGGTATCGACCAGGCGATTGAAGGGCGCGTACCTGTCGCGCGCAATGCGTTCGCAGGTGTCCAGCACCGCGTCGAAGGTTTCGCGCGAATGCTCGGCAAAGCGCGGGCGCTGCGCCAGTGCCTCAGCATTCAGCCAGTCGTGCAGCAGGAAGTCGAGTAAGGGGCGCATGGCAGCTTGCGTGAAAGAGCAACGCACACTTTAGCGGCAACCTGCGCCCCCTGTTGCCGCGCAGATGACATGCGCCGCCGGGTTGCGGCGCCCTGGGTTGGTGCGCCGGGGCGCACCGGCCCCAGACGCTTCAGCGCCGGGCGTGCCTGGCACGCGCCCTGGCGCACGAAGCCCTTAGCGCTTACGCAGCGCGATGTCCTTGAAGCACCAGTTCTGCAGTTCCGAATCCGGATTGGGCTGGCAATCGCGCTCGCCCAGTTGCAGGCGCGTGGCGCCGGCTGGCAATGGGGGAAAGGTCAGCTGAAAGGTCTTGCGTTTGCCGGTACGGACGATGTCGCGCTTGACTTCGCAGTTGGACACACCGCTGGAGGAAATCTGCTGCAGCGATTCGCCCGTGTCCAGCACCTTCAGCGTGAACGCGTCGGGCGAACCAGGCTGATGGACGCACACCTCGTAGTCGCCCGGCTCGGAATTCTTCAACAGCAGGGTCACGCGGGTTTGCTTGGGGCTGACGGTGATGGACTGCAGCACGGTGTCGGGGTCGTCTTCCTGCGGCCGGTTCAGCTTGTAGGTCTGCGCCTGGGCCGTGCCCATGGCGGCCAACCGCAGTGTGGCGCACCCAGCGTGCAGCCAGCGGTTTTGTTTGCT
>JAGOEM010000100.1 GCA_017997715.1 Ottowia sp. | reverse complement strand
GTGTTGCCGCCCGTCACAGCGGAAAACCGCTGCCAGCGGCTGTGCCGCAGCGCTCGGCGAGTCGGACTGTGCGGGCTGCTCGACCGCCTTGCGTGCCTGCGCCGCAGGCCCGTAGGCGGCCCACGCCTGCCAACCGCCCCATGCAAGCAGCCCCATCAGGGCCACCGATGCCAGTCGCCCCAGCAAACTGCCAGACGATGCGCGCGGGGCAGAACGGTGGCGCACGGCGTTGTTGCGCCCGTCAACGCGTGGCCTGTTCGCCGCAGGCTGCCGGGCCGATAAGCCAACCACATCGTCGCGCACCGCACGGCGCGCCTGCTTGCGCCCTTGGGCATCCTGGCCCAATTCAAAACTGACGCGATCACCCACGCGCGGGCGATGACCCGCCTGGCGGTCGGCGCCAGAAAACGCGCTGGCATGGACAAAAATACCTTGTCGCCGCCCTGCGTCGGCTCGATAAAGCCAAAGCCGCGATCATCATTCCACTCAATCAGTTTGCCGGCGTAGCGCATCGTCACCCGCCCGCGCCCAACAGCGCCTGCATGCCCGCCTCGTCGATCACCGGCACGCCCAGCTCGCGCGCCTTGTCCAGCTTGCTGCCGGCTTCTTCGCCGGCCACGACGTAGCTGGTTTTCTTGCTGACGCTGCCGGACACCTTGGCGCCGGCGGCTTCCAGCAGGTCTTTGGCTTCGTCGCGGCTCAGGGTGGGCAGCGTGCCGGTCAGCACGAAGGTTTTGCCGGTCAGTGGCAGCGTGGCGCCTTGCACGGGTTCGGCTTCGGGCCAGGTGACGCCCACAGAGCGCAGTTGCCCGACCACTTCGCGGTTGTGCGGCTGGGCAAAGAAGGTGTGGATGCTTTCGGCCACCACGGGCCCCACGTCGGGCACCTGCAGCAATTGGCCGGCGCTGGCGGCCATCACCGCGTCCAGTTGGCCGAAGTGGCGTGCCACGTCTTTGGCGGTGGTTTCGCCCACGTGGCGGATACCCAGGGCGAACAGAAAGCGCGCCAGCGTGGTCCGCTTGGACTTTTCCAGCGCGTCGATCACGTTGCGTGCGGACTTTTCGGCCATGCGGTCCAGCGCGGCCAGGGCGACGAAGCCCATGCGGTACAGGTCGGGCAAGGTCTTGACGACGTTGCCGTCCACCAGCTGTTCGACCAGCTTGTCGCCCAGGCCTTCCACGTCCATGGCGCGGCGGCTGGCGAAGTGCAGCAGCGCCTGCTTGCGCTGCGCGGGGCAGAACAGGCCACCGGTGCAGCGGTGGTCGGCCTCGCCCTCTTCGCGCACCACGTCGCTGCCGCACACCGGGCAATGCGTGGGCATGGTGAATTCGGGCGCGCCGGCCACGCGCTTGTCGGGCAGCACGCTGACGACTTCGGGAATCACGTCGCCCGCGCGGCGCACCACCACGGTGTCGCCCACGCGCACGTCCTTGCGGCGCGCTTCCAGCTCGTTGTGCAGGGTGGCGTTGGTCACCGTCACGCCGCCGACGAACACCGGCGCCAGCTTGGCCACCGGGGTCAGCTTGCCGGTGCGGCCGACCTGGATGTCGATCGCCTGCACCGTGGTCAGCTGTTCTTGCGCGGGGTATTTGTGGGCCACGGCCCAGCGCGGCTCGCGCGAGACAAAGCCCAGTTCGCGCTGCAGCGCCAGGCTGTCGACCTTGTAGACCACACCGTCGATGTCGAACGGCAGGCCGTCGCGCTGCGCAGCGATGTCGGCGTGAAACGCTATCAATTCAGAAGCTGCCTGCGCCCGTCTGGCAAGCGCTGAGACCGGAAAACCCCATGTTTTCAACGCCTGCAGCATCTGCCAGTGCGTGGGGAAATCAGGCCCGCCTTCGGCCGGTGGCGTGACTTCGCCCAGCCCGTAGGCGAAAAAGCTCAGCGGGCGGTCGGCCGCCAGCGCCTGGTCGTGCTGGCGTACCGCCCCGGCGGCGGCGTTGCGCGGGTTGACGAAGGTCTTGGCGCCCTTCTCGCCCGCCGCCATGCGGGCGCGCATGCGCTCGTTCAGCGCTTCGAAGTCGTCGCGGCGCATGTACACCTCGCCGCGCACTTCCAACACGGGGGGTACAGGCCAGCCGTCGCCCTCCCCTTGTGAGGAAGGAAGTGAGTCACCCAGGCGCAAAGGAATCTGCCGAATGGTGCGGATGTTCTGCGTCACGTCCTCGCCGGTTTCGCCATCGCCGCGCGTGGCGGCCTGCACCAGCACGCCGTTTTCGTAGCGCAGGCTCATGGCCAGGCCGTCGAACTTGGGTTCGGCCACGTAGTCAATGGGCGCGCCGGCCAGGATGGCCTGGGCCTCGGGGCCCAGCGGCTCGGCGCGGTAGCGGGCGTCGCTGGGTTTCAGCTGCGTGCGGCGCTGTTCGCTGGCCAGGTAGTCGCGCACGCGCTGGTCGAACGTTTGTGCGCCCTGTGGCGTGGTGTCGGTCTCGGTGCGGATGCTGAGCATCGGCACGCGGTGGCGCACCGGCTGCAGGCCGTCGAGGATGGCGCCGCCCACGCGCTGGGTGGGCGAATCGGGCGTGCGCAGCTCGGGGTGCGCGGCTTCCAGCGCCTGCAGCTGCTGGAACAGGCGGTCGTACTCGGCGTCGGGCAACTCGGGCGCATCCAGCGTGTAGTACTGGTGCGCGGCGCGGTTCAGTGCGGTGCGTAGTTCAGCCGCTTGCGTGGCCGCATCGGCAGCGGTGTTTACTTCTGATTTCATAGCTGCCTGCGCTTTCTCGGTAAGGGCTAGCACCCTGAATCATTGATTTCAACGGACTGCGATCGGGCCCGGTTTCAGCCAGCACACCCGAAGGCCCGGCCGTTGGCGGCGGAACCAGCTTGGCCGGCCCGCCAGCGCTGCCCCCGGCGGGCGGTGGCCACGCGGCACACCGTCCGCACACGCGGGCAAGCCATACCTCAGCTGAACAGCCGCCGCGCCTGGGCCGAACCGGCGGCCAGGTCGTGCGCGTCCAGCGTGTCGTACAGGCGCGTCAAATCGGCGCCGATGGTTTCGATCATTTCGGGGCGCAGTGGCTGGCGCGCATCGTCGGTGATGACGCCGTCCATCGCCTCTGCCAGCGCAAAGGCGGCGTCGCGCAGGCGGTCGAAGGGTTGTTCTTCGCGGTGCACCTGCGGCACGTCCAGGTTCAGCGTGACTTCGGTGATGGCGCTGTGGGCCGGGTCTTCGGCCAGCGCGGCCTGGGCGTCAAAGCTCAAGTCCAGCACCGGCGGCAGACCGGGTTCGCTGGATGCCAGCACCATGCGCCCGGGCAAGGCGCCGGCCACAAAGCCCAGTCTGGCGGCCTGCTGGTGCACGAAGCCCGGGCTCCAGGCGGCGCCACGCGCGCGCAGGGTGAAGCCCAGTTGCGCATCGTGCTGGCTGGCGAACTGGTCGAGTTCGCGGGCGCGCGCCACTTCGGGCAGCATGTCGGGCAGCTCGGCCGCACCACCCAGGGTGTCGGCCAGGCGCTCGGTCTTGACGACGAAGTCGGAGTATTCGATATCGTTCAGCGCGCCGGTGCGGTTGGCCAGCTGCACGCCAGCGCGCAGCGCGGTATAGCGCTTGCTGGCGGCGGGGGGTTCCCAGTCGCCCGTGGCCTCGCTCTGGCCTTCGACCATGAAGCGCTTGCTGCCCACCCGGCGGGTGGCGGGCAGCGCCGCCAGCACGGCGTCGCCAGACACCACGCGGCCGTCCAGCGCAATCGGCGCGATCACGTCGATCAGCGCGTCCAGGCGCAGCGTGCGGTCAGGCAGCGGCAGCATGGCCAGCGTGGTGGTGCTGGCGAAATCGGTGGCCGAGGGGTCGGTGGGTGCAAAGTCGGACCGCGACGGCGGCAGCGTGCGCAGATCGCCGTCCAGCACCGGCTCGGTCCGTTCTGCGGCAATCGGCATGCCGTCGATGGTGGGTTCGGCGCGCTCGATCTGCTCGGCACGCGGACTGGCCAGGCCGTCAGGCTGCGCCTGCCGCGGCTCGTTGCGGCGCGCATTCCAGGTGTTGTAGGCAATCACGCCCCCCAGAATCAGCCCGCCCGCCACCGCCAGGCCCACTTGCAATGAACTCATATCGTTGTGACTCCCTTGGCGCGGCAGATCGGCGCCGGTGCTGTCGTGCTGCTGAGCGAGCGGATTGGACCGGCGCTGGCCCCCATCCCTGCCTTCCCCCAGAGGGGAAAGGAGAAAGGATGCCAAGCGCTGAACGCACCCTGAAAAGCGTAGGTGAAACGACCGGCATAAACGCCGCGAGCCGCTCCGCACATATCAATCTCGCGCTTTCCCCAACGGGGAAAGCAAAACGGGCCGCGGAGCAGGCCAACCCAACGAACGCCGTGCTCGGGCTTGCACCGAGCACCAGCGTTGTCCCCTCGCCCGTAGCGCGCAGCGCGTAGAGAGCGGGGGGATGGCGCCTCCGGCGCCACAGGGGGGCTTCTCATACCTCTGCCATCCCCACAGCCGATTCCATATCCACCGCCACGATGCGCGACACGCCTTGCTCCTGCATGGTCACGCCGATCAGTTGCTCGGCCATTTCCATGGCGATCTTGTTGTGGCTGATGAACAAAAACTGCGTGCCCTGCCCGCTCATCTTGGTGACCAGCTTGGCATAGCGCTCGGTGTTGGCGTCGTCCAGCGGCGCGTCCACCTCGTCCAGCAGGCAGAAAGGCGCCGGGTTCAGCTGGAAGATGGCGAACACCAGCGCAATCGCGGTCAGCGCCTTTTCGCCACCCGACAGCAGGTGAATGGTCTGGTTCTTCTTGCCCGGGGGCTGCGCCAGCACCTGCACGCCGGAATCCAGAATCTCTTCGCCGGTCATCATCAGCTTGGCCTGGCCGCCGCCGAACAGTTCGGGGAACATGCGGCCAAAGTGCTCGTTGACGGTGTTGAAGGTGCTGCCCAGCAGCTCGCGCGTTTCGCCGTCGATCTTCTTGATGGCGTCTTCCAGCGTGGTCATGGCCTCGGTCAGGTCGGCCGTCTGCGCATCCAGAAACTGCTTGCGCTCGCGCGCCACGGTCAGCTCGTCCAGCGCGGCCAGGTTGACGGCGCCCAGGGCTTGCACCTCGCGGTGCAGGCGGTCGATGTCGCCCTGCAGGCCGGTCAGGCGCACGTTGCCCTCGTCGATCGAGCGGGCCACGGCGTCCAGATCGGCCTCGGCGTCGGCCAGCAGCTGGGTGTATTGCTCGGTGCCCAGGCGCGCGGCCTGTTCTTTCAGCTGAAATTCGGTGATGCGCTGGCGCAGGGGATCGAGCGCGCGTTCCAGCCACAGCCGGCGTTCGTCCGACGCGCGCAGCTTGGCGGTCAAATCGTCGTAGGTGCTGCGCTGCGCGCCCAGCGCCTGTTCGCGCTCCAGCTTCAGCGACAGGGCGGCCTGCAGGCCCGCCTGGGCCGCGGCGTCGGTCAGGCGCACCAGCTCTTCGCTGGCGCGCTGCTGCTCGGCGTCGATGCTGCTGGCCTGGCTGGCTGCGGTGTCGATGGTGCGGGTCAGCTCGGCGCGGCGCGCTTCCAGGCTGCGCTGGGCAAAGGTGGCCTCTTGCGCCTGGCGCTCCAGCGTGCGCTGTTGTTCGCGCGCCTCGGCCAATTTGCGTTCGGCGTCGATCACGCGCTCGTCCAGCTGGGCGTGGCGCTCTTGCGTGTCGGCCAGCTGCATGTCCAGCTCTTCAAAGCGCGCTTCGGCGGTCACGCGGCGCTCCTGCAGCTCTTCCAGCGCGGCGTCCACCTCGGCCAGGTCGCTGGCAATCTGTTCGCTGCGCGCGCGGGTCTGCTCGGCCAGCTGGGTCAGGCGCAGGGTTTCGACCTGCAGTTCGTGCGCGCGCTGCTGCGCTTCGCCGGCTTCACGCCGGGCGCCCACCAGGCGCTGCGATGCGTCGCTGTAGCCCGCCTCTGCCTTGATCAGGGCGCCACGCGCTTCTTCGCTGATCAGCTGCTGCGCGCGCAGCTGCTTTTCCAGGTTTTCGATCTCTTGGGCGCGCGCCAGCAGACCGGCTTGTTCGGAATCGGGCGCGTAAAAGCTGACGCCGTGCGGGCTGACGCAGTGGCCGCTGGCAACGTAGATCGCCTCGCCCGCTTTCAGCTGGCTGCGCTGGGCCAGCGCCTCGTCCAGCGATGGCGCGGTGTAGCAGCCGGCCAGCCAGTCGGCCAGCAGCGCTTTTTGGCTGGCGTCGTGCAGGCGCAGCAGGTCGGCCAGGCGCGGCAGGCTGGCGGCCGCTTCGGGCAGCGCGGCGCTGGGCAGGTTGTAGAAGGCCAGCTTGGCCGGTGGCGCATCGCTGGCAAAGGCCTTGACGATGTCGATGCGGCCGACTTCGAGTGCCGACATGCGTTCGCGCAGCGCCGCTTCCAGCGCGTTTTCCCAGCCGGGTTCGACGTGGATGCGGCTCCACAGCCCTTGCAGGCCGTCCAGCCCATGCTTTTGCAGCCAGGGCTGCAGCTTGCCGTCGGTCTTGACCTTGTCCTGCAGCGCCTTCAGCGCGTCCAGCCGGGCCGACAGATCGCTTTGCCGGGCCGATTCGGTGTTGACGGCCTGCTGCGCGGCGCGGCGGGCTTCGTCCAGCTGCGGCACGCTGTCTTGCAGATCCTGCAGGCGCGCGTCGGCCACTTCGTGCGATTCCTGGGCGGCGCTCAGCTGCTCTTGCAGGTTCAGCAGGCGTTGTTCGTCGGGCGCGGCCAGGGCGTTCTTGTCGGTGGCCAGGCGTTCGCGGCGCTGGTTCAGCTGGCGCGATTGTTCTTCGATGCCGCGCTGTTCGGCCGCCAGCACCTGGATCTGCTGCTGCACCTGCGCCACGGCGCCCCGCTGCTCGCCCGACTGCGTTTGCGCGCGGCGCAGCGCGTCTTCCATGTCGGGCAGCGCCTGTTGCTGCTCTTCCAGCTGGGCAGCCAGGGTGATGTGCTGCTCTTCGGCTTCGACCGCGTTGGCGGCCAGGCCTTCGATCTCGGCTTCGGCCTCGGCCTTGCGCTCGGCCCACTGGGCCAGTTGTTCCTTCAGCTGCGTCAGCCGCACTTCGGCGCGCTGGCGGCCTTCGACGACGAAGCGGATCTCGGCCTCCAGCCGGCCGACTTCGGCACTGGCTTCGTACAGCAGGCCCTGCGCCTGGTTGACGTGGTCCCCCGCGGCGTAGTGCGCCTGGCGCACGGTTTCCAGATCGGCCTCGACGTGGCGCAGATCGGCCACGCGCGATTCCAGCTCGTTGACGGCCTTTTCGGCGTCGGCCTTGAGCTTGACCTGGCCTTCTTCGGCCTCGGCGCGCTTCAAAAACCAGAGCTGGTTCTGCTTGAGCGAGGCCGCCGCCTGCAGGCCCTGGTACTGCTTGGCGACTTCGGCCTGCTTTTCCAGCTTGTCCAGGTTGGTGTTCAGCTCGCGCAGGATGTCTTCGACGCGCGTCAGGTTTTCGCGCGTGTCCGACAGGCGGTTTTCGGTCTCGCGCCGGCGCTCTTTGTATTTGCTGACGCCGGCCGCTTCTTCCAGGAACAGGCGCAGTTCCTCAGGGCGGCTTTCGATGATGCGGCTGATCGTGCCCTGGCCGATGATGGCGTAGGCGCGCGGGCCCAGCCCGGTGCCCAGGAACACGTCCTGCACGTCGCGGCGGCGCACCGGCTGGTTGTTGATGTAGTAGCTGCTGGTGCCGTCGCGCGTCAGCACGCGCTTGACGGAAATCTCGGTGAACTGGCTCCACTGGCCGCCGGCGCGGTGGTCGGCGTTGTCAAAAACCAGCTCGACGGACGAGCGACTGGCCGGCTTGCGCGTCGTGGTGCCGTTGAAGATGACGTCCTGCATCGATTCGCCGCGCAGCTCGGACGCCTTCGATTCGCCCAGCACCCAGCGCACCGCATCCATGATGTTGGACTTGCCGCAGCCGTTCGGCCCCACCACGCCGACCAGCTGCCCCGGCAGCATGAAATTGGTGGGTTCAGCGAAGGACTTGAAGCCCGAAAGCTTGATCGAGTTGAGTCGCACTGGCACGCGGCCCATGCAGGGCGCAGTAAAGGACAGCCCACACAGGGCGCGGTAGGGGACGAGGCAAACCACCAATGATACCGTGCGCCGCCGCCGCGCCCAGGCGGTGAATGGCGTTGCTACATGCGGTTTCAGCCCGCGAATAACATCAACTTTGATAGCTGCCTGCGCCCGCCCATATTGCGCAAAGTGCCGATTTGACAGTCAATGTGACGCCGCACACGCCATGGCCTTTCAACCCCGCCCCCAACGAAAAGGCGCCGTGCGGCACCGGGCCGGCACGGCGCCTTGGCGCCCTTGGGCCCTGGGGCCCTTGAATGGTGGGTGCGCTGGTGGGTGCGGCTCAGCTGGCGCAGGCCTTGCCGTGCGACGCGTGGAAGCCCTTGGCCTTGGCGTTGGCCTCGGTCATGTATTCGCCCTTTTTGGTCTTGCCGAAGTATTTGTCGTTGGCGCAGTGGTAGACCTTGGTCGAGCCATTGGCCCAGACCTGGCCGGGGGCGGCGCCAGGCGCGGCGGTGGTTGGCGCTGCGGGGGCGGCCTTGGCAGGCGCAGCCTTGGCGGAAGGGGAGGCGGGGGTAGCGGGAGTGGCTGGGGTAGCTGGGGTGGCGGGCATTGCGGCCGATGCGGGTTTGGCGGCGGTCATGGGTGCGGCAGCGGGCGATGCGGCAGCCGCGCCGGCTTTCTTGTCGACCCCGCCGTGGCCGCTGCAGGCGCCGCGCATCGAGGTGCCTTCAAACGGTGTTCCGTCTTTGCAGGTGGCGTGCACGGTGGGTGCAGTGCCAGCGGCGGGCGCGGCGGCGCCTTGTGCCCAGGCGGCGCCCGAACAGACGAAAGCGGTGGCGAGAAAGAGAGGCGCAAGTTTCATGAGATCACCTTCAATGGAGGGCATGGACACACATGCATGCCCAAGCAACGCGGGCATCGCGGCAGGCGACGACGCGCGGGCTGAAGGCTGGCTTAAGGCGGCGGCTGACCAGCGTGCCGGCAAGCCGCCATGCCAAGCCCGCCGCAGCGGCCATCCAGCGGTTGGCTTGACCATGGTTTAGGCGTGTAGCGCCCTATCTTCCTGCGCAAGCAGCTATATAAAAGATAGCTGACTGGGATGCAAGCAGCGCCCCACCCTTCGCTCGCCCGTCGCGGCGCTGGCTACGAACGCTTGCACATTGGGCTGTTCGCTAACTTGAAGCGCAGGGGCCGGAGGCCAAGGCTGGGGCGTGGTTTTGGCGCGCCGTCACGGCGCCATCGGGGCGCCAAGACCCCGTCACGACACCATCACGGCGCCATCACCCGCCGCGCCAGGGCTGCCAGCGGGTTTTCCAGGCGCGTTTCCAGCCAGTGCGGCAGCACCAGCGGCTTCAGCAGCATGCGTATTGCCTGCTGCGCGGGCAACTGCCGGCTGACCAGCGCATACAAGCGCCCGGTGACGTCTTCAAAGCGCTCATCGCCGTGCGGAAACAGCGCGCCCTTGTGCGCCCACACCTGGCGCAGGGCCACGTCGGAATCGGAATCGCGGATTTCCTGCAGGCGCCGCGCCAACACCCGCGCCACGCGCCAGCGCGACACGGGCCGGGTTTCGCGCAGCTGCTTGAAGTACGCCAGAAAATGCTTGTAGTGGCTGACTTCGTCGGCGCGGATGTGGCCCAGCAGGGTTTGCAGCACCGGCTCGTCGCTCAAGCCGCGCAGGGTTTGGTAATAGCTGGTGGTGCCCGTTTCCACCACGCAGCGCGCGGCCAGTTCCAGCGCGCGGTCGGGCTCCAGCGCCTCGGCGGTGCACAGGGCGCCGTATTCGGCGATGAAGCTGTCGAACGCGGCCTGCCAGGGAAAGCCGGGCCACGCGGCGCGCACATAGGCGGCAAAGGCGCGGCCGTGCTGCAGTTCTTCGTGTTCCCATTGGTCGCGCAGCCATTCGGCCACCAGCGGCTGGTCGGCGTAATGGTCGACCAGGTTGCGGGTGTACAGGTCAGACCCGGATTCGACGAACGAGGCGCTGACCAGCAGGTAAAACAGCGCTTCGTTGCCGGCAACGCGGGCGTGGTCGATGGCGGAAAAGTCGATGTCCTCAACCCGCCAGTGCCCGCGCCGTGCGCCGGCTGCCAAAGGCGCTGAAACCACGGGTTCGGCCGATGCGCTTGCTGGTGCCGCGTGGCTCGCTCCTTCTTGCGGCAACGCAAACGGGCTTTCGGTGGTATGCAAAAGGCTCATTACAGGCAATTTAACCCGCCAGCGCGCATGGAATCGGCGTGACATGCTACAAAAAGTGAATCGATTCGCGTGGATGACCTGGGCGGTGGCAGCGAGTTGCTCATACCCACGCCACTGCCCATGCCAGACATTGCGCTGGCGCGGGTGGGTCTGTGGTGATCGCCCCACTTATTCACCCGACCCAAAGGCCGCACAAGCCCCCAAAAGCCGGCGCGCCCGCAAGTTGGCGCCGTGGGCAAGGTGTGACAGCACCCCATTCGGTGCACTGTTACCGTGAACTTGTTCACCACCCTTGCATGCACGGCAGGGTGTCAGGATTTTGTCATCTATTTGACCTTGTCAATTCGGTACCCTCGCCGGTTTTGCACGGAATGACCACCATGAACCCCTCCATCACCAGCGCGGAAGCGGTGACCACCTCTTGGCAGTTTGGCTTGATCGCGCTGTCGTACCTGATCGCCGTGATCGGCTCACTGGGTGCGCTGACGGCCGCCAAACGCATTCGCGGTCGTGATGGATTCAGCCTGCTCAACACCCTGTCCGCCGGCACCGCGCTGGGCGGCATCGGCGTGTGGGCGATGCACTTCACGGGCATGGCAGCGCTGCGCATGGACATGGCCGTGGGCTACTCGATGATCGAGACGCTGGTCTCGCTGGTGGCCGCCATCGCCGCCGCCTCGGTGGCATTGGCCTACGTCGCCTACCGTCCCGAAAGCGTGCACCGTTTGATCGTCGCCGGCCCCCTGCTGGGCATGGGCGTGGTGGTGATGCACTACCTGGGCATGTACGGCATGCGCTTTCCGGGGGCGGTGATCTGGTCCATGCCGATCGTCGGCCTGTCGATCCTGATCGCGGTGGTGGCGGCGACCGCCGCCCTGTGGCTGGCCTTTCGCACCCACGCGCTGTCACTGCGCGTGGTGGCAGCCATGGTGATGGGCGTGGCGGTCTGCGCGATGCACTACACCGGCATGGCGGCTGCCGACTATGTCTGCACGTCGCCCGCCGACCGCTTCAACAATCCCCAGGGCTGGGGCGTGATCAATTCCAGCACGCTGCCTGGCATGACCGCCATTGTGGCGCTGGGCCTGGCCGTTTTGATTCTGGTGGATCAGCTGTTCCAGGGCATCATGTCGCGACAATCCCCAGGCCAGCGCCCGGCTGCCCGTCCCACACGCGGACTCTGATCGCGTGCCAGCGGGGGCTTGCTGACCGCCATAATCGGCGCCATGAATCCCCTGCTTTCCCAGCTGCAGCCCTACCCTTTCGAGCGGCTGCGCAAGCTGTTTGAGGGCGTGACGCCCAACCCCGCGTACCGCCCCATCAGCCTGGGCATTGGCGAACCCAAGCACGCCACACCCCCATTCATTCAGGATGCGCTGGCGGGCGATCTGGCGACCGGGCTGTCCGGCTATCCGCCCACGGCCGGCACCCCGGCGCTGCGCGCTGCCTGCGCGGGCTGGCTGCAGCGGCGCTACGGCGTGGCGGTGGATGCGGCGACGCAGGTGATTCCGGTGCTGGGCTCGCGCGAGGCGCTGTTCTCGCTGGCGCAAACGGTGATCGACCCGACACAGCCCGGCGCGACCGTGGTCTGCCCCAACCCGTTCTATCAAATCTACGAAGGCGCAGCGCTGCTGGCCGGCGCGCAAACGCACTACGTCGCCAGCGACCCGGCGCGCAACTTTGCGCCGCGCTGGGATTTGGTGCCCGACGAGGTGTGGGCGCGCACACAGCTGGTTTACGTGTGCTCGCCCGGCAACCCCACCGGCGCGGTGATGCCGCTGGACGAATGGCAATTGCTGTTCGAG
>JAGOEM010000011.1 GCA_017997715.1 Ottowia sp. | reverse complement strand
GCGTCAGCACCAGGGCTTTGAAAGCCGGATCCAGATCGGGGTGGCGCAGCACCGCGCGCAGCGCTGCCAGATAAGCATCGTTCAGCGGTGTAGCGCTTGCAGGGCCTGCGGTGGCAGCTATCTGTTCGATAGCGATGCCGAGTGCCAGGCGCTGCGCAGATTCCCAGCGGCTGAACGGGTCGCTGTCGTTGGCCAGCAGGTGCAGCAGCTGTTCGGGCGTGGCGTTCCATTCCAGATCCACCGGGGCCGAGAAGCCGCGCATCAGCGAAGGCACGGGTTCGCTGTCGATACCGACAAAGGTGAAGGTGGCGCTGGGCTCGGTCAGCACCAGCGTGTGGCTGCCTTCCACCGGGCGCTGCCAGTGGTCCAGCTGCAGCGGCACGTCGCGCCCGTCTGCGCCCACCAGGCCCAGCCGCACGGGAATGACGAAGGGCTGCTTGGCCGGCTGGCCGTGCGTGGCGGGGCAGCTTTGCGACAGGGTCAGGGTGTAGCTGCGCGCGGCGCTGTCGTAGCGGCCTTCGGCCCTGACGACCGGCGTGCCCGCCTGGCTGTACCAGCGCTTGAACTGCGGCAGCAGGCGCGCCAGTTCGCTGTCGGGGTTGGCATCGGCCATGGCGGCGGCGAAATCGTCGCAGGTGACGGCCTGGCCGTCGTGGCGCTGAAAGTACAGGTCCATGCCGCGGCGAAAGCCCTCGCGCCCCAGCGGGTCCGATGGGCTGGCCGCCAGGGTTTGGTACATGCGCACCACCTCGGCGCCTTTTTCATAGATGGTGGTGGTGTAGAAGTTGCTGATCTCCAGGTACTGATCCGGGCGCACCGGGTGCGCCATGGGGCCAGCGTCTTCAGGGAACTGCTGGGTGCGCAGGTTGATGACGTCCTGAATGCGCTTGACGGCGCGCGCGCTGGCCGTGCCGGCCAGGTCCTGGCTGAATTCCTGGTCACGGAAGACGGTCAGCCCCTCTTTCAGCGACAGCTGGAACCAGTCGCGGCAGGTGACGCGGTTGCCCGTCCAGTTGTGAAAGTACTCGTGGCCGATCACGCTTTCCACCGCGTCGAAATCGCCGTCGGTGGCGGTGGATGGCTTGGCCAGCACGTACTTCGTGTTGAAGATGTTCAGGCCCTTGTTCTCCATCGCGCCGGCGTTGAAGTCGGACGTGGCCACGACCATGAAGCGGTCCAGGTCCAGCTTCAGGCCAAAGCGCGCTTCGTCCCACAGCACGGAATGCACCAGCGAATTCATCGCGTGCTCGGTCTGGTCCAGATCGCCCGGGCGCACAAACACCTGCAGCAAATGGTCGCGCCCCGACCGGGTGGTGATGCGCTGCTCGCGCGCCACCAGCTGGCCCGCCACCAGGGCGAACAGGTAGCAGGGTTTCTTGTGCGGGTCGTGCCAGGTGGTGAAGTGGCGCCCGCCCTCCAGCTCGCCCTCGTCGATCAGGTTGCCGTTGGACAGCAGCACCGGGTAGCGCTGCTTGTCGGCGCGCAGCGTGACGGTGTAGGTGGCCATCACATCCGGGCGGTCCAGGAAGTAGGTGATGCGGCGAAAGCCCTCGGCTTCGCATTGGGTGAAAAAGTCGCCCCCGCTCATGAACAGGCCCATCAGCTTGCTGTTCTTTTCGGGGTTGCAGGTGGTGAACAGTTCCAGCTCGAAAGGCTCGGTGCCTTCGGGCAGGTTTTCCAGCACCAGGGTTTCACCCTCCATGCGGAAGCTGCAGCCCTGGCCGGCCAGCAGGACGCGCGCCAGGTTCAACTCGTCGCCAGCCAGGCGCAGCGCCTGCGGCGGCACGTCGGGGTTGCGGCGCAGGGTCATCTTGTTGAGCACCCGCGTCTTGGTGGGCTCCAGATCGAACGTCAGCGCAACGCTGTCGATCCAGAAAGCGGGCGGGGCGTAGTCTTGACGTCGGGTGACGGTGCTGTGTCCTTCGCGCATGCGAATTCCTTTTTACTTTAATTTTGATAGCTGTCCGCGCCCGTGGATAGGGCGCTGGAGGCATAAATAACACTTGAACATTCCGCCCGCCAGCTTGCTTGCCGTGGCTCATCGGGCCTTGGGCCGCACGCCGGCGCACGGGCGACGCATTCCATGGGCCGCGTGCCTGCTTGGTGGATTGGGAAGGCGGAGCAAAACAAGAAGGGCTACTCAGGCTTGAAGCCGTGGGTCAGAAAAAAACGGGCGTGTGCCGTGCCTGCATGCTGGGGCGAGCAGACCGCTTCCCGTCGATAGGGTTGGCGCAGTTTTTTTGATCAAGGCTTCATGCTGGGCGTGAACCTTGCATTTTCCCACGCTTGACCAAAGTCGCCGGGCGAGCGGTGGTGGCGCTGACCGCGCTGACCGCGTGGCGCCTTGGCAGCGCCAGGCACCAGATGGCTGCTTGCAGCGCACCGGGCCATGCAGCCCTATGAAAGCCCCATGGGCGTGCCGCAAACAAAAAGCCAGGCTGCGCGGGGGTACGCAGACTGGCTTGAGGGCGGCTTGGGCCTGCCGGGCAGGCCGCCGATTACACGCCTTGCTTCAGGCTGGCTTCGATGAAGGCATCCAAGTCGCCGTCCAGCACCTTTTGCGTGGCGCTGATTTCGACGTTGGTGCGCAAGTCCTTGATGCGGCTGTTGTCCAGCACGTAGCTGCGGATCTGGTGACCCCAGCCCACGTCGGTCTTGCTGTCTTCCAGCTTTTGCTGCTCTTCCTGGCGCTTGCGCATTTCGTGGTCGTACAGGCGCGAACGCAGGCGCTTCCAGGCCACGTCGCGGTTGCTGTGCTGGCTGCGGCCGTCCTGGCACTGCACCACGATGCCGGTGGGGATGTGCGTCAGGCGCACGGCCGAATCGGTCTTGTTGATGTGCTGGCCACCGGCACCGCTGGCGCGGTAGGTGTCGGTGCGCACATCGGACGGGTTGATGTCGATCTCGATCGAATCGTCGACTTCGGGGTAGACGAAGATCGACGCGAACGAGGTGTGCCGGCCGCCCGACGAGTCGAACGGGCTTTTGCGCACCAGGCGATGCACGCCCGTCTCGGTGCGCAGCAGGCCGTAGGCGTATTCGCCCTCGACCTTGATGGTGGCGCCCTTGATGCCCGCGGTTTCGCCAGGGGTTTCGTCCTCGATGTCGGTCTTGAAGCCTTTGCGCTCGGCGTACTTGAGGTACTGGCGCAGCAGCATGCTGGCCCAGTCCTGGGCTTCGGTGCCGCCGGCACCGGCCTGGATGTCGATGAAGGCGTTGTTGGGGTCGGCCGGCTGGTTGAACATGCGGCGGAATTCCAGGTCGCCGACCGTGGTCGACAGGCCATCCACGTCGGCGTCGATGGACAGCAGCGCGCCTTCGTCGCTTTCGTCGCGGCTCATCTCGAACAGCTCGGCGTTGTCCGACAGGCTTTGGGTCAGCTCGTCCAGCACCTGAACCACGCCGTCCAGCGATTTCTTTTCCTTGCCCAGCTCTTGCGCCTTCTTGGGGTCGTTCCAGACGGCGGGGTCTTCCAGCGAGGCGTTGACGGTCCTCAGCCGCTCTGCTTTGGCAGCGTAGTCAAAGATACCCCCGTAGCGCGTCGGTGCGCGCACGAAGGTCGTCGATTCGTGATCCGATCTGGTTGATGCGTTCTGCGTCCATGGTGGTGTCCTGCTGCATGTTTCGTGGCCCGGCTCGTCCCGGGAGGCAACCGGGTATTTTCTCACGTACCGCGCCCGCGGTGGGCGCTTGGGCTATGCCAGCGCGAACACCGGCCGGGCGCTGGCGCGCATGCGGATCAGGCCCGCCGCCAGGCCGGTAGGGGTGGCATCCCCTGCGTCACCCGAAAAAGCTGTTCGAGGGACGTTTGCGGGGTCAAACCGCGCGCCGGTCCAACGTCAAAAGGCGGTCAGACAAACCTTGGCCGCGCCTTGCCTTAGCCGGCCAGGAATTCCTCGATCAGCTTGGCCAGTGCCACCGGCTGATCGTGGTGCAGCATGTGCCCGCTGTCGGGCAGCACAACGCGCTGGCACGCGGGCACGGCCTGCAGGCGCTGATGGAATTCGGCCAGCGTGTAGCGATCTTTCCACCACCCGCCCAGGCTGTCGTCGCTGCCTTCCACCATCAGCACCGGGCGCGTGATCTGGCTGTACACGGCCTCGATTTCGTCCACGCGGAACAGGTGCGGGTTGATCACGCGGTGCGCGGCGTCGCCCAGCACGGCCCAGCGTTGCGTGCCGTCATCGCCGATCTGGGGGCGGGCCCAGACCTGGGCCAACCACTGCGCGCGGTCTGGCGGCAGCCGGGGGTTGGTCTTCATCAGGCGCGCGGCCACGCCCGCGGCGTCGTCGTAGGTTTTGAGTGCCAGCTTGCCCGCGTGCAGCGATTTGATCTCGTCCATCCATTGGGCGTAGCGGTTGGGGGCCTGGCCGGCTCGCGCGGCGGGCATGCCAAAGCCTTCCAGGTTGACCAGCCGCCGGATGCGCTGGGGCCGGGCGCCCGCATAGATCATCGCGACGTGGCCGCCCATGCTGTGGCCGACCAGGTCGACCGGCTGATCGCCCACATAGTGATCGAGCAGGGCGTCCAGATCGGCCAGGTAATCGGGGAAGTCGTAGTGATCGCACGCCGGCCCGGTGGTCAGGCCAAAGCCGCGCCAGTCGGGCGCAATGATCAGGCGGCCATCCAGGAAGCGCTGGTCCAGCGCTTCGACCATGAACTGGTACGACGCGGCCACGTCCATCCACCCATGCACCAGCACCAGTGGCGCGGTGCCGGGCTGCGGCCGGCCCCAAAGGCGAACGTGGTACTGGTGAAGGCGAAGCGGCAGCGTTTCGCTGCGGGAAGGGCGTTGGGCGACGTACATAAGCCGGCAGATTATTCCGGATGGTGCCGTCCTCTGCTTGGGCCGGGGCGGATGCCCGGCGGCACCGGATCGGGTAAGGTTCCTCTCTTTGTCCAACGCCTCATCCCCTATGACCCCCATCACCCTGGGCACCAGCGATCTGCGCGTGACCCCGATCTGCCTTGGCACCATGACGTTCGGCGAGCAGGTGGCCGAGCCCGACGCGCACGCCATCATGGACCACGCCGTCGAGCGCGGCGTCACCTTCTTCGACACCGCCGAGATGTACCCGGTGCCGCCCAGCCAGGCCACCTACGGCCGCACCGAAACCTTCATCGGCAACTGGCTGGCCGCACGGCCCGGCATGCGGCAAAAGCTGGTGCTGGCCAGCAAGGTGGCGGGCCCTTCGCGCGGCATGCCATGGGTGCGCTCGGGCGAGGGCATGACGGCGGCCGACATCCTGGCCTCTTGCGACGCCAGCCTGAAGCGCCTGCAAACCGATGTGATCGATCTGTACCAGATTCACTGGCCAGAACGTCACGTGCCGGCCTTCGGCGGCATCTATTACGAACCGGCCAAGGAGCAATCGGCCACGCCGATCCGCGAGCAACTGCAGGCGCTGGCCCAGCTGGTCAAGGCAGGCAAGGTGCGCCACATCGGCCTGTCGAACGAAACCCCCTACGGCGTGCACGAATTTGTGCGCCTGGCCGAAGAACACGGCCTGCCGCGCATCGTCAGCACCCAGAACCCCTACTGCCTGACCAGCCGGGTGCACGACAACGGCCTGGACGAAACCTGCCACCGCCTGAACGTGAGCCTGCTGGCGTATTCGCCGCTGGCGTTCGGCACCCTGACCGGGAAGTACGACGCCACCGGCATTCACAGCGATGCTGCGCCGCGCGGCCGCATGAGCCTGTTTGATCGCATGAAGAGCCAGCGCTGGGGGCGCGATGCCTCGGTGGCGGCTGCCAGCCGCTACAACGCGCTGGCCCGCAGCCACGGGCTGACACCCACGCAACTGGCCCTGGCGTTCTGCTACCGCAGCTGGCGGGTGGCCAGCACCATCATCGGCGTCACCACACTGGCGCAATTGAACGAAAACCTGGATGCTTGGGATGTGCAGCTGACGCCAGAAGTTCTGGCCGCCTGCGATGCCATCCGGCAGGAATTGCGCGATCCGGCGGCCTGACGCGGCCGAGGTCGCGCAGGTCGCGCAATGGCATGAAAAAGATTTAACTGGTCCATCCAACGGCACGGGGCGTGAAACAGTTCCTCCCCGGGGCGCTGGGCCAGGCATAAGATAATTGTTGTAACTTTTGTAGTATTTATTTTCAAAGCCATCGCCCATGCCGCCTACCCGCCATACCGAACTTCCCCTCGAAGCAAACTCGCTCAACGCCGTGGTGGACGCCATGACCGTGGTCACGCTGTGTCTGACGCAAGTCATGAGCCAGGAACAGCGCGACCGTTTTGGGCGTGACCTGGTCACCATGGCCGAGATCGCCGGGCGCAAGGGCAAGCTGGAGCTGACATCGATCCTGCTTGACGTGCGCGCCTCGGTGAAATCGCGGGACGAAGCCATGTTCGACGCCAACGCATCGGGCGGCGAACTGGCCTGAACGCGCGCCAACCGGCATGGCCAAGGCCCACCACGTCAGCGAAACGCCGGCCACGGCGTTGCTTCGCGCGCGTGGCATCGCCTTTACCGAACACCCCTACGAATACCTGGAACACGGCGGCGCCGAACACAGCGCCGAAGTGCTGGGCTTTGACCCCTTCACCGTGGTCAAGACACTGGTCATGCAAGACCAGGACGCCAAGCCGCTGATCGTGCTGATGCACGGCAACCGCAAGGTCAGCACCAAGAACCTGGCGCGCCAGATCGGCGCCAAATCGGTCGAACCGTGCAAACCCGAGGTGGCCAACCGCCACAGCGGCTACCTGGTGGGCGGCACTTCGCCTTTCGCCACGCGGCGCGACATGCCGGTGTATATCGAGCAGACCATCCTGGACCAGCCCCGCATCGTCATCAACGGCGGGCGGCGCGGCTACCTGGTCGGCATTGATCCGCAGGTGTGCGTGCAGTTGCTGGGCGCGCAGCCGGTGCATTGCGCGATTGATTTGTGACGGCCTGAGCCACCAAAAACATGCTCAGGCAGGCGCTTGTCGGGTTGATCCAGCTATATCAGCGCCGGCTGTCGCCCCACAAGGGCTTTGGCTGTGCGTTGCGCGTGCAGCGGCAGCGGTTGCTCGGGCGTGGGGCTGCGGCTGGTGCGCCGCTACGGGGTGTTTTCTGGGCTGCGCCTGCTGCGGCGCAGGTTGAAGCAATGCAGTGAGGTGGCCCAGCATGCCCAAGCCCTGCACGAACACCACCACCGTCCGCCGATTGCCCAGCGCGGCGAATGCGATCCGGGGTGCGATGTCCGATGCATCTCCAATGAATGCTGGCCTGATCTGGGTGGCGGCAGCGGTGACGGCACAGCGCGTCAGCCTGATCCGATCAGGCAGTTACTGTGGATGGTTTTTTTGGTGGCCTTGCTTGCCGTGCTAACCATCGGCCCATTGATTTGGGTGGCAAAATAGCAGTCCGTCGCTTGCCCATCAAGCGCAAGCAGCTATTATTTCAGGAGTTCACATGGTCTTGCCCTGGTTGGTCGCGTTGGCCGCGTACCTGATTGGCTCGCTCAGCTTCGCCGTCATCGTCAGCCGCGCCATGGGTTTGTCCGACCCGCGCAGCTATGGCAGCGGCAACCCCGGTGCGACCAATGTGCTGCGTTCGGGCAGCAAGAAGGCGGCCATTGCCACGCTGCTGCTCGACGCTTTCAAGGGCTGGCTGCCCGTCATGCTGGTGAAGTGGCTGGGCGAACCCTATGGCCTGGGCGAGGGCACGCAGGCGCTGGCCGGGCTGGCGGCTTTTCTGGGGCATTTGTACCCGGTGTTCTTCAGATTCCAGGGGGGCAAGGGCGTGGCCACGGCCGTGGGCGTGCTGTTGGCGTTTCAGCCGCTGCTGGCACTGGCCACCGTGCTGACCTTCGCGATCATCGTGTTCTTCTTTCGCTACGTGTCGCTGGCCTCGATGTTGGCGGCGGTGTTCGCCCCGGCCTACTACCTGCTGGGCAATGGCGTGGCCTGGGTGGCGTCTGGCCACAAGGCGCTGGCCCTGATGGCGATGGGCGCGCTGCTGATCTGGCGCCACCGCGAAAACATCCGGCGCCTGATGGCCGGCACCGAATCCAAACTGGGAAGCAAGAAAAAAGCATGAGCGACAACCACCTTCAGCGTTTCCATGTGGGCGCGCGCCTGTCCGAAACCGCTGTGTTCAACGGCGTGGTCTATTTGGCCGGCATGGTGCCCGAAGCCGGCGACATCGACATTCGCGGGCAAACGGCCGACGTGCTGGCCCAGATCGACCGTCTGCTGGCCGAAGCCGGCTCCGACAAGACGCGCATCCTGCGCACGCAGATCTACCTGGCCGACATCACCGAGATCGGCGCCATGAACGAGGTGTGGGACGCCTGGGTGGCCCCGGGCAACGCGCCGCCGCGCGCCACGGTGCAGGCAGCGTTGGCCAATCCGGCCTGGAAGATCGAAGTGGTGGTGACAGCGGCGCAGCGTTGATGCTCTTAAAACAAGAGCTGCCTGCGCCCACTGGACGGGCGCTAGAGGTGGTTTTGTTAGGTAATCGGCAACGGCCCGGCGTCGCGCCTCATCGATCCAGGTAGCGCACGCCGTACAGCTGTTCGCCATCCACCTCGTACTGGACGTAGCCGCCCGAATTCAGAATGCGCGGCGTGTCGGTCAGCAGGCACGCCATGAAGTGCGCGATGCTGCGAAAGCGCGGCACATCGTCCATCAGGTCGCTATCGGAAAGCATCACGCAGCCCGCGTGCGCGCCTTCGGTGATGAGCAGCCAGCGCCCGCTGTCGCCGGGGATGTGGCCAAAGGCGATGGCGGAGTACAGGTACGCAGGTATCTCGTCCTGTTCGTCCTGCCAGGTCACTTGCTCGGCCCATTCTACCGCCTGCTGCAGCATGACGGCCCACTGGCCGATGGGCACCAGGTGAAAGCCGCATTCGTCCTGGTAGCGAAAAAGCTCGGCGCCATCATGCAGGGCATACATCGCCAGCAAATCGGATGCGGCAGCGCCGTAGCTCGCGTGCAGCGAAGCCAGCAAGTCGGGCGCCGCCGCGGGGTAGGCCAGGTGCGTCAATGGCAGCAGTTGCCCTTGGCCAAACTGGCGGCTTTCGGCCTGTTCCCAGGTGCCCACTTCCATCTGCGGCGAAGGGGCGCTGACCAACTGACGAAGCAGCGAGGCGGACGTCTGGCCCTGCGCGGTGTTGGCCGTGTGGGCGTCCGCCTGGGCGCGCTGGCGCACGGCCAGCGGCGGCGCCAGTTCAAAGCTGCCTGCCGCAGCGATCAGTTCGTCCAGCAACGCCGCTTCAAACCCTTCCATCGCCAGGCTGAGTGCCAGATCGGTACCGCCCCAGTCCTGTCCGCCAAACTGCGTGGCGGCGCCGGCATCGACCGCGATGTCGCGCGGCGGCTGGCCAGGCAATTGCACGCTGATCCGCGGTGTTGGCGCGGCCTGCCCCGCAAGCGCGTTGGCCAACAGGCGCGTCACCTCCGCATCCTGAATCTGACGCGCAAAGGCCAGCGCGCATTCGACGACGTGCCGTTCGTCGCGCAGCAAGGGCGCCAGGCTGTTGAAGCGCGCAAAACGCGTCAACGCATGCAACTGCTGCGCTTTGGGCAGGGTTCGCGCTGCTGAGTCTGGCGCGGCCTCATCGAAGGCGTCGCACACGCCCCACAGCAGCTGGGTGGGTGTGGCGCTTTGGCGGCGCGCAGCCAAGTCCCTCAAACAGTCGGACATCGGTGCGCCGGATTCAGCGCCGCACCAGGGTCATCGCATCGCCGTCGCGCCGCATGTTGAACCGGTTGAGAAAGCTGTTGCCCAGCAGCACCATGGGCATGCCGACGGGCGTGACGACGGCGTCCACTTCGTACACGGTGACATCGCCCACGCGAACCTGGCGCAGCTTGAAGGCCCAGCCCTGCACGGTGCCGTTGGCGGTGCTCATGCGCACCGGTCGGCCATTGCGGTAGTCCAGCTTCAGTCGGTCGGCCTCGCCCTGGCCCAGCGCCACCACGGTGGCGCCCGTGTCCACCATGAACTGCACCGGCTTGCCGTCGATGCTGCCGGCGGTCACGAAATGCCCGCGCGAATCCGCCGTCAGCGCCAGGCGGTCACCCCCTGTTTGCATGGCTCCACCCACGCTGGCGGGCGATTCGCCCACCCGCAGCGTGACCCGCTGGCCATCCACCAGCACGACGGCCTGGTCGCCGCTGGTCGACACCACCTTCACGCCCTGGTGCGTATCGCCCGGTGCCACTGCGCGCGGCGCCCCGCCGTTGACGATCAACAGCGCGCGGTTGCCCAGCATGCCCTGCAGCGACACCACCGACTGGGCAGCAGCAGGAAAAGACAGCACGGCGGCCAACAGCACCCCGGTCGACAACGCCCAGCGGCCGCGAAGCAGGCTAGACCAGCGCACGCCGCGCCGGGGCTGTGCCCGTCCGCTGGCGGTGTCCGCCCTCGCGTCGCAGAACGGGGAAGGCGCGGCAGGCGAATCGAAGGGGCCCGGCACCGTCAATCCCGGAAATTGTCAAACGACAGCGGCAGGTCCGCCATGTCCTTGCGCAGCAGCGCCATCACCGCTTGCAGGTCGTCGCGCTTGGTGCCGGTGACGCGCACCGCGTCGCCCTGGATGGCGGCCTGCACCTTCAGCTTGCTTTCCTTGATCAGCTTCTGGATCTTCTTGCCGTCTTCGCTGGCAATGCCGCTCTTGACGGTGATGACCTGCTTGACCTTGTCGCCGCCGACCTTCTGCACGGTGCCTTTGTCCAGAAAGCGCACATCCACATTGCGCTTGGTCAGCTTGTTGCGCAGGATTTCTTCCACCTGCTGCAGCTGAAAGTCGGCGTCGCCCAGCAGGGTGATTTCCTTGTCTTTCAGCTCGATGGCGGCGCTGGTGCCCTTGAAGTCAAAGCGCGTGCCGATTTCCTTGGCGGAGTTTTCCACCGCGTTTTTCACTTCCACCATGTCGGGGTCGCAAACTGTGTCGAAAGAAGGCATGGATTCACTCCTTGTGGTTGCCGTGGCGCTGCGAATGGTGCCCGCATTCAGCGGTGCGGCCGGTCGAACTTGCGCCAGTATTGAAAAGCGTCTTGATGGACTTCCAGATCCACCTCTTGCACACGCGCCAGCAGCCGTCCTTGCACATCGGCCACCGCCTGGTTGTAGACCAGCGGCGCAATCTCTTCCAGAAAGAAGCCCAGCAGCGCGCCAACGGCCACGTTGCCCATGGGTTCATCCAGGTTCTGGGCGGCATAGCGCATCAGCGAATCGATCGCCTGCTGGCGGTCTTGCCTGGATATCTCGATGGCCATGGCGCGAAGGCGTTAGCGGGTAGGGGCGCGGTGTTGCGGTGCGACAATTCTCCCATGTTCGTGGAAAGCAACGTCCCCCTTCAGCCACTCAACAGCTTTGGCATTTCCGCCCGTGCCGCCGCACTGGTGCGCGTGCGCAGCGAAGACGATGTGCACGCCGTGCTGGCCGATGCCGATCTGGCCCTGCTGCCGCGCTTCGTGCTGGGCGGCGGCAGCAACATCGTGCTGACCGGCGACCTCAAGGCCGTGGTGCTCAAGGTCGAAGTGCCCGGGCGCCACATCGTCAGCCAGACCGAGCGCCACACCATTGTGCAAGCCGGTGGCGGCGAAAACTGGCACGACTTCGTCGGCTGGACGCTGCGCCAAGGTTTGCCCGGCCTGGAAAACCTGGCGCTGATTCCCGGCACCGTGGGCGCCACGCCGGTGCAGAACATCGGCGCCTACGGCGTCGAGTTGCAAGACCGCTTTCATGAGCTGGACGCCATCGACCTGCTGACGGGCGAGTTGTTCACGCTGAACGCCGCGCAATGCGGCTTTGGCTACCGCGATTCGGTCTTCAAGCACACCGCGCTGGAGCCGGGCGACCTGGGCCTGGCCGGCCGCGCCCTGATCTTGCGCGTGCGCTTCGCGCTGCCCAAGGCCTGGCAGCCCGTGCTGGGTTATCTGGATCTGGAACGCCGCATGGCAGAGACCGGCATCACCGCGCCCAGCGCGCAGCAGATCTACGACTGGATCGTCGCCATCCGCCGCGCCAAGCTGCCCGACCCCGCCGTCATCGGCAACGCCGGCAGCTTCTTCAAGAACCCCACGGTGTCGCCCGAACAATGCCAGGACATCATCGGCCGCGACCCGAAAGTGGTGCACTACCCCATGCCCGACGGCAGCGTGAAACTGGCCGCCGGCTGGCTGATCGACGCCTGTGGCTGGAAGGGCAAAAGCGTGGGCAACGCCGCCGTGTACGACAAGCAGGCGCTGGTCCTGGTCAACCGCGGCGGCACCGACAACCCCGCCACCGGCGGCGAAGTGATGACGCTGGCCAAAGCCATACAGACCAGCGTGTACGAGCGCTTTGGTATCCGGCTGGAGCCAGAGCCTGTGGTCATTTAGGGCTGTAGCGCACGCTGGACGTGCGCAGGCAGCTATATAAACCGTAGCGTAACGCCCCGCCAGTGCGCACCATAGAAATCTTTCGCCTGCGCCGCGTGCGCGACAAGCCGCGTGCGCTGGCGGTGATGCAAGCCCTTGCAGAGATCGACGCGCCCGCGGCGCGCCTGGCGCTGAACCAGGCCATTGGCGGCGGCAAACCCGCGCTGCATCTGCCAGACGACACCACCGCCCACGCCTGCATCGCCGCGCTGGCGGGCGCAGGCTTTGTGGCGCGCTTTGCCAGCGCGGCAGACTTCGACGCGCAAGCCCGCGCCGAGGCCGCCGTGCTGGCCGCGGTGGACCATTTGCCGCGCGCAATCAGTGATGGCGCCGGCGCGTTGCTGCTGGCCGGCGACTGGCAGGGCGCCTTGGCGATGTGCCTGCAGGCCGCGCAAGAAAGCGGTGAACGCTGCATGTCAGTGCATCCAGTGCATCCAGTGCAGCTGGTGCATCCAGTTCATCGCCTATTGAGCACCGCCGCGCTGGAAGTGGGCTTGCAACCCGGTCAGCAGGGCAACGGTTGACGCCGTCGCAACACCGGATCAAGCAACGGTTCGCCGCAGCGTCTTGCGACAATCCGCACGCACTGGCTCATTCCGGCAGGCGTCCTTCAACTGCGGCGCCTCGGCCGAGTTTCTTGGGCGTCCAACACCGCAGCACAACATGCTGCGGTAGGGTCGGCGTTCCGCGGCTTGGCGCTATGCAGCGCCAACCCGTGCCAGCCCGAGCGCCCGCGTGCGCCAATACAACCACCCCACGATCGACAGATTCAGCAGGTTCCACGCGATGCCGTTCAGAAAGGCCGCGCGGTAGCTGCCCGTCAGGTCAAACACCCAGCCGGACATCCAGCCGCCCAGCGCCATGCCGATCAGCGTGGCCATGATGGCGGCGCCGGTGCGGGCGCCGGCTTCGCGCGCGGGGAAGTGTTCGCGGACGATGATGGCGTAGGCCGGCACGATGCCGCCCTGAAACAAGCCGAACATGGCCGACACCGCGTACAGCGACATCATGCCGCTGGCGGGCAAAAACATCAGCAGCGCCACCCCTTGCAGGGCCGAGCCCAGCAGCAGCGTGCGCACGCCGCCGATGTGGTCGCAGATCCAGCCTGACACCAGCCGGCTGATGATGCCGGCGAACAGCATCAGCGACAGCATTTCTGCCCCGCGCGCCGGGCCAAAACCCAGGTCGGTGCAATAGGCGACGATGTGCACCTGCGGCATCGACATCGCCACGCAGCAGGCCACGCCGGCCAGGCACACCAGTGCTTGCGCGTGGGCGGGCCGCAGGCCAAACGGGCGATCGGCCGGCCAGGGCGTGGCGCGCGGTGCGGCCTTGGCGGCGGGCAGCCCGGTCTGCAGCGCGGGCGATGGGCGGCGCATGGCAAAGGCCAGCAGCGCCATGCCAAGGCCGCAGAACAAGCCCAGCGCCAGATAGGTGGGGCGCCAGCCGTAATGGGTGATGCCCCATTGCACCAGCGGCGGCCACAGCGTGCCGGCCAGGTAATTGCCGCTGGCGCACACCGCCATGGCCACGCCGCGCCGCTTGTTCCACCACAGGCCGGTGTCGGCCATCAGCGGTGCAAAGGTCGATGCGCCGCCCAGCAAACCCAGCAGCCCGTGCGCCAGCCCGAACATCCACACATTGCCGCTGGCGGCGGCCAGCGCGTAGCCCGCGCCGACCGCTGCCGCGCCCATCCACAGCACGCGGGCAATGCCCCAGCGGTCGGCCCACTTGCCGGTCCACAAACCGCCCAGGCCCAGGCAGATCATCATGGCGGTGTAGGGCAACGAGGCGTGGGCGCGGCCGATGCCGAATTCGCTTTGCACCGCCGGCAGCACCACCGACACCACGTACATGCTGCTGTTGCCCAGCGTGACCAGCAAGACCACCACCAGCAGCCGCCAAGCCGCCGTGCGCGAATCGATCAGGCTGGCGTCAGCGCGTGTTCCAGCGGGTGGTTCAGCGGGGGAATCAGCGGCGGTGGGCACAGGCGTGGGCATCGGGCCAGCGTAGCACCAGATGGGGGCGGTGCGGCTTGGCGTGCGGTGTTGCCGGGGCTTGCGAATCCGCTGGATGAACGACTGAAAACTTAAGTGAAATAGGCCTGTCGCGCAATCTGAATGGGCGCAGGCAGCTACTAAATAGATAGCTTTCTGCGTTGGTTCACACCTTGATGCGGGGCACGCAACAGGGCAGAAGCATGCTCAATGAATGTGCTTGGCCAGTGGCCAGTGGCCAGTGGCCGCTGGCGCGCTGGCCAGGCGGCGCATGCGCACGTGCCTGACCAAGCCCGCGTTACAGCACCAGTTCCCAGCTTTCGCCCACCAGATCCTGGCCGTAGCCGTGGTACGGCTCGCTGGCCACCCGCTGAAAGCCGCGCTGGGCATAGATGGCGCGCGCCGCCAGCAGGTTGGCGTTGGTCCACAGCACCAGCTTGGCGTAGCCCTTGGCGCGGGCGAAGGCGATGCACTCGTCCGTCAGGCGTCCGCCCAGGCCCAGCCCGCGCGCGCCGGGCGACAGGATCAGCAGGCGCAGTTGCGCCTCGGTCGGGCTTTTGCGCACCACAAAGACCGAGCCCACGCGCTGGCCGTCCAGCTCGGCGATCCAGCCGCGTTCCCACGCCGGGTCGTGCGTGCGCAGCATGCCCGCGACGATCTCGGCCACCAGCGCTTCGAACGCGCTGTTCCAGCCGAATTCGCTGGCGTACAGCGCGCCGTGCTGCTCGATCACCCAGCCCATGTCGCCGGGGCGCGGCTCGCGCAGCACGGCGGTGCGGGTGGGCGTTTGCGCCGGGTTCAGCAGGCCGTGCGCGGTGCGCAGCGCGGCCACCAGCTGGGCGCGGTGGTCGGGCGCCAGCGTGGCCAGCACGTCGGCGACCTGCTCGCGTGAGAGCTGCTGCAGCGGCTCAAAAACCGCCCAGCCGGCGGGCGTCAGCGCCAGTTGCTTGCGCCGCGCATCGTCGGGGTGCGGCTCGGCGGCGATCCAGCCTTGTTGCGTGAACTGCCGCAGCACGCGGCTGAGGTAACCCGCGTCCAGCGCCAGCTCACGCGCCAGATCGGCCGCGGCGCACGGGCCTTGGTGCGCCAGTTCGTACAGGATGCGCACCTCGGTCAGCGACAGCGTGCTGCCCAGGTAGGGCTCCAGCACGCTGATGCGCTGCGTGTACGTGCGGTTGAAGGCGCGCAGCAGCTTGACGTCGGCAGGGTCGATTTCGTCGCGGTTCATGCGCGCAAGCTTAGGGCAATTGATTGACTAAAGCAATCAATTGCATGCGTAAGGCATCTTGTTCGTCAGCCCGTCTTCAGCATGGATGAGGCATAAAAAAAGCCACTGGCGCTTGTCCATCCAGCGCCAGCAGCTACCGTATCCATAGCGGACAGGCCGCGTTCAGGCGTAGCGGCAGATGTAGTGGTAGCTGTCGGTCACGCGGATGTCGAACGACGAATTGGCCGGCACGCCGAAGGTATCGCCTGCGGCCGAGCGCTGCCATTGGTCCGAGCCGGCCAGTTTGTATTCGCAGGCGCCGGCCACGCATTCCATGGTTTCGGCCGCGCCGGTAGTGAAAGTCAGCGTGGCGGGCAGCACCACGCCCACGCTGGCCTTGCTGCCGTCGGCGGCGGTAAAGCCGTGCGACACGCATCGGCCGTCAAAGTAGACATTGGCCTGGGTGGTCAGGGTGACGTTGGCGATGGTTTCGGTGGTCATGGTGAAGGCTTGGGTGAAATGAAAGCGGCGATGTTAGCCGCCCGCCCCACCGGCGGGGCGCAGCCGCGCGGCGCGCGACAATCGCCCGATGCTTCAGCCCCGCACGCGTTTTGTCTTGATTGAAACCAGCCACGCCGGCAACGTGGGCGCCATCGCCCGCGCCATGAAGGTGATGGGCTTTGACGACCTGGTGCTGGTGCGCCCGCGCTGGCCCGACGTGCTGACGCGCGACGAGGCCATCGAACGCGCCAGCGGCGCCGCCGACGTGCTGGCGCGCGCGCGCAGCGTGGCCACGCTGGAAGAAGCGCTGGACGGCATGACCCACCTGTGCGCCACCGCCATGACCCCGCGCGACTTCGGCCCACCCACGCAGGCGCCCCGTGCGCATTTCAATATGCTATTGAATGATGAGCTGCCTGCGCAGGAAGATAGGGCGCTACAGGCCGATTTTGCACATAAAACTACCCTGGATCTGGCGCAGCCCCAAGGCGTGGCGTTCCTGTTTGGCTCAGAACGCTACGGCATGGCCAACGACGATGTGTACCGCTGCCACGTCGCGCTCAGCATTCCTACCGATCCGGCCTACGGCTCGCTCAACATCGCCGCCGCCGTGCAGCTGATCGCCTACGACTGGCGCCAGGCGCTGCAGGCACGCGGCTGGGGTTTTGGCGTGCAGCCGGCCACCGCCGCCCCCACCCACGCCGACGCCGCGCAGCAGGCCGGCATGCTGGCGCACTGGCAGCAGGCGCTGATCGACATTGGTTTTCTGGACCCCGCCGCGCCCAAGAAGCTGATGCCCCGGCTGACGCAGCTGTTCAACCGCGCCCAGCCCACGGTGGAAGAAATCCACATCCTGCGGGGGATTGCCAAGGCGATGCAGGCCGCTTCGGCCCAGGCGCCCGGTCGGTCGCGTGCAGCGCCGCCGCAGTAGCACCAGAAGCAACCGTCGCCGCCGCTGAGGGGTTGGGCCGGGCATCTCGTACATGCCATGGCGTTGGCGCAGATCGCGCAAGCGGTACAGCGTTGTCCGATGCGGGGTTCCACGCAGCAGGCGTCGGACAAGGACGCTTGGGCGCCACATGGTGCGGCGATCCGCGGCCGGCCCGCCGGGCGGAATGCGCGGGCGCGGGTGAATAGAGGCACCCCCCAGCGTCGCCTGCACCCGGTTGACAGCGGCGTTAGACTCGCAGCCGACCATGTTCCAGCGCATCCGCTCTTACACCCACGCCATTCTTGAGCGTGACCCCGCCGCGCGCAGCGTGTGGGACGTGGTGTTTTCCTACCCCGGCTTTCACGCCCTGGTGCTGCACCGCGTGGCGCACGGGCTGTGGCTGCGACGCTGGTTCTGGCTGGCGCGCTGGATATCGCACTGGGGCCGCTTTCTCACGGGCATCGAAATCCACCCCGGCGCCACCATTGGCCAGCGCGTCTTCATCGACCACGGTATGGGCGTGGTGATCGGCGAGACCGCCGAAATCGGCGACGACTGCACCATCTACCAGGGCGTCACGCTGGGCGGCACATCGCTGACCAAGGGCAGCAAGCGCCACCCCACGCTGGGCAAGGGCGTCATCGTCGGCGCCAACAGCCAGGTGCTGGGCGGCTTCACCGTGGGCGACGGCGCCAAGGTGGGGTCGAACGCGGTGGTCACCAAACCCGTGCCCCCCGGCGCCACCGCAGTGGGCAACCCCGCCCGCATCATCCAGGCCGACGCCGACGCGCGCCGCGAAGAAGCCGCCGCCAAGCTGGGCTTTTCAGCCTACGGCGTCACCAGCAGCGACGACCCCGTCAGCCTGGCCCTGCGCGGCCTGATCGACGGCACCGCCAGCCAGGAACACCAGATCGCGCTGCTGTGGCAAGCGGTGGAACGCCTGGCCGGCAAGCAGGATCCCGACTGCGTGCCCAAGGAAGCCGCGCTGGAAGAAAGCTTTGAAGCCGGCAAGTTGAACGACTTGGTGGGCAAGTAGCCTCTTTTGGGGGCGATTAACTGATGCAATCAATCAGCGCGCTTGCCGCCGCCGCTGCCGCCGCACTGGTCTTGGGCAGCGCCGGCTGCGCGGTGGTTCACAACGACTACGTGGAACCCACCAGCGGCCCGGCCGCCCAGCTGACCGTGGTGCAGCCTGCTGGCCAAAAAGTCAACCTGCGCCTGTACGACGACCATCGAGAATGCCAGGGCAGGCGCGTGGTGACCGCGTCGACCGTCAAAGTGCCTGCGGGCACACCGCTGTCCTTTTCGGTAGAGACGTTAAACACCGACACGCGCCGCGCCTGCTTCATGATCGCCACGTTCACGCCGCTGCCAGGCCAGCGCTATGCGGCGCGCCTTGCGTTGGATGGCCAACGCTGCACCCTCGACGTGCGTACCCAAGATGGGCGAACGGTGGCGCTGCGCGCCAGACAAGCATCGCGCAGCCAAATCACCGAAGCTTCCCGTTTCTGTACCGCTGACTGAGGCTTTCGCGACGAAACGACGGCGCCATGATTGGCGCGCCTGGCTTCGGTCATTGATCCAATCAGGCTGCAGCGCAATGCAGATGGGCGCCGGCAGCTTTCAATTCAATAGCGTTTGTTGCGTGCGGTTCGGGTGCCGTTCTCGCCGAAGCTGCCTGCCGCACCGCCTGAACGCAGGTTCGCGGCCATCGCAACCTGACAGGCGGCAGGTCGTACATGACTGCCAGGGCCGCTGGCTGGGTTGTTGCGGAACAAACCCCTCAAGCAAGCCTGCCAGCACCGCAGCAGCAGATCGACGTATGCTATCCAAACAGTAGCTGCTCGCGCCGCGCCATTGCGCGCTGGCGGCTAATTCGTGTCTTAAACCAGCCGGCTATCGTCCAGCCGCCGCATCTTTCTTCTCGTAGTAGGCGCGGATCGGCGGGCCGAACTGGTCGTGGTCCAGCTGCCACAGCCCCATAGGGCCGCGCAGGTAGGGCACTTGCACCTCTTTGCCCACGCCGTAGTCGGTCCAGTAATCGCGCATGCGCGGAAACATCAGGGGCGGCAAGCCGAGCTTGGTATCAACGGGTTCCAGCCGGTTGGGCTGTGCGACGCGGTAGGCATAAGGCCGCGCTGCTTCGCTGGCCAACAGCTGATCCACGCGCTTGGCCAAAGGCAGGGCAGCGGCCAGAACCATCAAGGTGGTCATGAAGGTCAGCGCCCACGATTCCCGTGATGGAACGCTGGCAGCGGTCAGAAACCGGTACAGGCCGAAGCCCAGTGCACCGGCCAGAACAATCACGCTCACCCATGTCAACGGGTTGCCCAAGATCCAGCCAATCTGCACATCTGGCACCTCCAGGGGGTTGAACACAAAGGTGTCCAACAGCGCAAAGGCCATCAGCGCCAGAAACAGGATCGCCGTGCCCAGGCTGCGCGGGTTTTTTTCCAGCGCGAAGTCGGCGGTTTGCGAGGCGCCCAGCGGGTAGTCAGGAAAGGCCGCGCGGAAGATGTCGGCCAGCGCCTCGCGCGAGGGCAGGGCGTACATGCCCGTGTCCGCACTGAACAGCAGCGGACCCTTGGGTGTGGTCAGTTGCGCCCAATGCAGGTTGCCTGAGCGCAGGCTTTGGTTGCCCAGCCATTCCACGGCAGCGGACGACTTGGGAATGCGCGAATCAAACGCGCGGTTGTCCTTCAGCCAGAACCCCTTGATGCGAAAAGCATCGCCATCGTCGATCAGCACGCCCTTGGCCTCGCCTGGCATCAGTCGCAGCCAACGCTGGAAGAACGCTGGCCGTGCCAGGTTGATGCGCCAGAAATGCTGGCCGCGCAGCTTGCTGACCAACTGATCTTGCTGTTTTTTCTGACGTCGGTTCTTCCAGTACAGCGTGAGCAGCAGAGCGAGCAGCGCCAGGTGCCCGGCGCCATAAATCAAGTATGTCTTCATGTTGTACGGGCCGCCTCCCTGTGGCTGCCGAAATTCAGTGCTTGTGGTTATGTGTCGGCGCTTGGCCCCGCTTGGCGGGCAGCGCTCTTGCAGTATCGCAGCCAGCCCGTGATGGCGGCTGGCGCGCGCAGCCAACGTGCGAACAATCGCACGCAGGGTTGCCGCGTGCCGCAGCGTCCCGGTCCGTTGACGCTCCGTTGCACGGGTTTGCGCTGCCGCACCTTTTGGGCGACTGCTGGCGGCGACCGCTGTTTGGGTGGGCTGATGTGCCCCTGTCGTCACCCAACAGCTTGCCGGGCTGGGTGGATGGCGGATATGGAATGGATTCGGCCATCTTCCTTTGCCTTGCTGAATGCTGAATGCTTCTAGGTTTGTAGCAAGCGCGGGCTTCATCCACTGTGGCTTTGTCGCCCGTTTGGGCGACATACAAATGCTCACAGGTCGGCTACCTTTGGTTCATTCGCCTGGCCGTGCCACGGCCGCCTGCGCGGCGCTGGCCAAGGCGCATCAGAACCTGAGGAGCATTCATGAGCAGCTGGATCAACTGGTCGCGCCACCTGGTGCGGGGCGGCATCGCCGCGCTGGCGCTGGCGGCCTTGCCCGCCTGGGCCGATATCTGTCGCGTGACGACGGACGGGGCCGCAGGCAACGCGGGCGCAGACTGGCGGCAGCCCACCACGCTGGCGAGCGCGCTGGCACGCAGCGCTTGCACCGAAATCTGGGTGGCCAAGGGCACGTACACCGGCACCGGCACCATCGCCTTCCAGATCACACGCAACCTGCAGCTGTACGGTGGCTTTGAGGGCAACGAGATCGCCAGCACGGAACGCGCCACACCGATAGATGCCAGCGTCACCGTGCTGGATGGGGAGGACCTGCGGCAGGTGCTCGTCATTGACGGCACGACCGGCAACTCCGCGACCACCGGCTCCATCACCAGTGCAACCGTCATCGAGGGGCTCACTATCACCCGGGGCCGTGCTTTCTGGGGTGGCGGCATTCAGTGCAAGGCGATGGGCAGCGCCCAGCCCGCGCTGACGCAAAACCGCACCTGCAATCCAACGATCCGTCAGGTGCGGTTTGTGGCCAACTTTGCCGACTTCGGCGGTGCGTTGTTTTTGGATGCGCAGACCCGTGGTAACGCCAGTCCCACGCTGACCGATGTGGTGTTTGACGGCAACGGCGCCCGAACGCCGGTGGCCGTGTGGACCACTGGCGGCGCCATCTATGTCTCTGTGGACAGCAACGGGCAGACGAGTGGCACGGCCAGCCCGACCATCAGCAACGCCACCTTCGTAGGCAACCAGGCCGCCAGGGGTGGGGCAATCCATTTGTCAACCGGTGGCTCTGGCGGCATTGCCAGCCCGGTGATCACCAATGCCACGTTTTCAGGCAACCTTGCCATCGCTCCGGCGACCAACCCGATCTCTTATGGGGGCGCCATTTACATCAGTGCGCTTTCGGGCGCCAGTGCGCTGCGGCTGAACCAGGTCACCTTCAGCGGCAACCAGGCGACCGGTACCAACCAGCTTGGCGGGGCCATTTACGCCACGGGCCGCCGAGCCACGCCAGTCATCACCAACAGCCTCTTCTGGGCCAACCAGGCAAGGAGCGGGGCGGACATCTACGCTGAGGGCTCGGCCACCGCCACCGTGACCAGCACGACCCTGCAGCAGACTTGCGCGGCGCCCGCCTGCAGCGACATCAGCACTGCCGACCCGCAGCTGGCTGCGCTGGCCAACAACGGCGGTTTTGGCCAGACCATGCTTCCTGCCGTCACCAGTCCGGTGCTGGCGCTGGGTGCGGCGGTCAACTGCCCGGCGACGGACCAGCGCGGCCAGCCGCGTGCGGCGGGGCAAAATTGCACGCAGGGCGCGGTGGAGCGCACGGCCCCGGTGTCGACGCTGAGCCTGTCGCACAGCGGCCCCGGCTACCTGGCCACCACCAACGGCCCAACGTGCACAACGCAGGCCAGCGGCGCCTGCAGCGCCACCGGCTCGGGCAGCGTCACCATCCGGGCCTTTGCCAACGCGAACAGCGAACTGGCCAGCTGGGGCGGCGCCTGCCAGGGCACTGCCGGCAGCAGCTGCACGCTGGCGCTGGGCACCAGCCAGACCGCATCCGCGGTGTTCCGCGCCATCACCTTCACCGTGGGCGGCACCATCAACGGCGCCAGCGGCCCAGTGACATTGCTCAACAACGGCGGCGACACCTTGTCGCTGCCCGGCAGCGTGCCTTTCACCTTTGCCACCGGTGTGGTTCAAGGCGGGTCTTACAGCGTGACCGTGCAGTCCGCTCCGCCCGGTCAAACCTGCGTGGTCAGCAACGGCACAGGCAGCAACCTGATGGCCAACGTGACGGGCGTGCAAGTCAATTGCACCAGCGATCGCTACACACTGAGCGGCAGGGCCACCGGCCTGGCAGGCGGCGGGCTGCAATTGACCAACCACGGTGAAACCATCAGCGTGGCGGCCGATGGCCCCTTCGCCTTCAGCCAAACACTGGGCTACAACCAGGCCTATGCCGTCACCGTGTCAGCGCAGCCGGCCGGCTACACCTGCAGCGTGAGCAACGGCAGTGGCAGCGCCACCGCCAGCGTGACCAACGTGGCGGTCGACTGCGTGGTCAACACCTACACCATCGGCGGCACGGTCAGTGACCTGACCGGCAGCGGCCTGGTGCTGCAGAACAACGGCGCGGACGATAGCGCGATGGCCGCCAATGGGCCGTTCACCTTTGGCGCTGCCGTCAGCCACGGCAACCCGTATGCGGTGACCGTGGCGGCACAGCCCGATGGCCAGCGCTGCACCGCAAGCCAGAACAGCGGCAACGCCACAGCCAACGTCACCAACGTGGCGGTGACCTGCGCGCCATATGTGGAAGGCTCCATCGTGCCAATGCCTGGCGCGCCGGGCGGCATGGGCAGTGCCAGCTTTGTCGGCGGCGGCCCCGCCTGCCGCTTTGACATGGCCCAGACCGGCTTCATCGCCGCGCCGGCCGCACCACCTCCCGGCCAGGCCCTGCCGCAGGGCATGTTCCGCTTCCGCGTGGTGGGCTGCACCACCGGCAGCACCGTGACGATGACCGTGAACTGGCCGCAGCCGGTGACCGGCTACACCAAGTACGGCAGCCCTGCCGTTGGTGCACCGCTGGACTACTTTGAGCCCGATGGCTTGAGCGTGGCCGGCCAGACCGCCACCTTCAGCGTGACCGACGGTGGCCGTGGCGACGGTGACGCGGCGGATGGCGCCATCAGCGACCCCACGGGGCCGACGACCCCGGCGGGCACGGTGGCCGTGCCTGCGCTGGGCACCTGGGCGTTGATGCTGTTGGCTGCGCTGGCGGCGATGGTGGGCGGGGTGCGCTTGCGTCAGCGTCGGGTTTGAGGTGTTTCAGGCCGACAGCGCCCGCTGGATGGGCGCTGGCAGCTATTGATAGGATAGCGTTGTCGCGCCTTGCTGGTGCTGGTGCTGGTGGCGGCCGATTTTTTTACTGTTGCTGCGCGCTGAACCCGAGGCTGCGCAGCGATGGCCGCGCCCCGCAGCGCAGTGCAGCGGACCGTGGCTTCATCAGCCGTTGCGGCGCAAAGGCAGGTTGGAAATTTGAAAGCGCACGCTGCGCCGCCACTCCACTCCACGCCACGCCACGCCGCCACGCGGCAGTGCGCTATCAGCCGCGCGCCGGGCGCACCGCGTTCTTTGGCCGAAAGGCCTTGCACACCGCGTCGTCCGTTTCCAGGTATGGCCCGCCGATCAGGTCGATGCAATAGGGCACGGCGGCAAAGATGCCGTGCACCTGCTGCGTGCCGTCGGCGGCTTTCAGGCCTTCCAGCGTTTCGGCAATGGCCTTGGGCTGGCCGGGCAGGTTGATGATCAGCGCGCGGCCACGCACCACGGCGACCTGGCGGCTCAGGATGGCGGTGGGCACAAAGGCCAGGCTGATCTGGCGCATCTGTTCGCCAAAGCCTGGCATTTCCTTGTCGGCCACGGCCAGCGTGGCTTCGGGTGTTACGTCGCGCGGGGCCGGGCCGGTGCCGCCGGTGGTCAGCACCAGGGCGCAGCCGGCATCCACCAGGTCAATCAGCGTCTGGCTGATGGTGGCCTGTTCGTCGGGGATCAGGCGCGGGGCAAAGGTGATGCGGTTGCGCAGCGCGCGTGTCAGCCATGCCTGCAGCGCGGGCAGGCCTTTGTCTTCATAGGCGCCGCTGGAGGCGCGGTCGCTGATCGAGACGATGCCGATGGTGACGGCGTCTGGCGGGGTGTCGCTCATGGCTTGATCACTATTCAATTCATAGCTGCCAGCGCTTATCTGGCGCGCGCATCGTCGGTATATCCTGCCTCATCCGGGTCGATGGGCTGCACCGGCTGCTGGCTGGCCGCAGCCTCGGCCTGTTCCAGCGTGTTGCGCACCAGCTGGAACAGATCGCGGTAGGCGCGGCCCTGGCGCGGCGCCTGGCCTTGGCTTTCGGCCTGCGCTGCGGCGGTGGCGCTGGGGGCGTCTTTGCGGGCCTGGCGCACCAGGGCGCGCAGCTGCTGGATGTCGGTGTCGGGAAACTGGCTGACCCAGGCGTTCAGCGCATCGTCATCGGCAATCAGGCGGTCGCGCCAGTTTTCTGCCGCGTGCAGGCGCAGCGTGTCTTTGGCCGAACCTTTGCGCTGCACCTCCAGCGCTTCGCGCACGGCGGCCACCTGCTCGTCGTCCAGCAGGCGCATCTGCTTGCCGACGAACTGGGCCTGGCGCCGCCGCCCCTCGAAATTGGTGATGCGGCGCAGCTCGTGCAGCGCGTCCACCAGCTTGGTGGGCAGATCGAGCGCGTCGAACAGGTCGGTGCGCAGGCTGAGCAGCTCTTCGCCCAGCGCCTGCAATTCGGTGCTGAGAGCCTTGAGGTCGGTCTTGCTGGGGCCGTCGCCGCGCATTTCGCGCTGCAGGGCCTCGTCCATTTCACTGCCTTCGGCCACGAACTTGCCGCGGACGAAATAGCCTTTTTTGGGTTTACGGGACATGGCGCTTTGAATTTGATAGCTGGTTGCGCAGCAAGGGAGTGCGCGGATGGCCGATTTTGCCCTGAATCCGTTGGGCGCGACGGCAAAGGGCAGCGGCCGGGGCTCGCCTTGGCAGGCGATGGCCTCAGCCTCATCCATGCTCGCCGCCGCTCAGCCGCGCGCTGCACAACCTGCAACCCAAGCCCGCGCAGCAGGCCAAGCCGACGAACGCGGGCGCTGCACCTGGTGCGGGGACGCGCGTTGCCGCCCCGCCCGAAGCGCGCAGCGCGCAAAAAGAGAGCGGACGGCGCATTAGGGCCCCAAGGGGGAGTTCTAAAATGCCGTGATGCAAGACACCTCCAAGCCCCTGGCGGGCTTTTCTTATTCCCGCGCGTTCTTTGAAGACCTGGTCGACACCGCATTGGCGCACGCCAAGAAGCTGGGCGCCACCGATGCGGGCGCCGAGGCGTCCGAAGGTTCGGGCCTCAGCGTCAGCGTGCGCAAGGGCGATTTGGAGACGGTGGAGCGCAACCGCGACAAATCGCTGGGCGTGACGGTGTACCTGGGCCAGCGCCGGGGCAACGCCAGCACGTCGGACTTTTCGCGCGCCGCGATCGAACGCACCGTGCAGGCCGCCTACGACATCGCGCGCTTCACCGCCGAAGACCCGGTGGCCGGCCTGCCGGATGTGGCCGACATCGCCACCGCGGCCGAACAGCCTGATCTGGACCTGTTCTACCCCTGGCCCGTGACCAGCGAACAAGCGGCCGAGATGGCCCTGCAGTGCGAAGGCGCGGCGCTGGGCGTGGACAAGCGCATCACCAACAGCGAAGGCGCGGGCGTATCGGCGCAGCAAAGCCATTTCTTCAGCGCGCACACGCACGGCTTTCGCGGTGGCTATGCCAGTTCGCGCCACAGCCTGTCGGTGGCCCCGATCGCCGGCAAAGGGCGCGACATGCAGCGCGACTACTGGTACAGCTCAGAGCGCAACGCCTGCGACCTGGCCAGCCCCGAAGCGGTGGGCCGCTACGCGGCCGAGCGCGCGTTGAGCCGGCTGAAAAGCCGCAAGATCAGCACGCGCGAATGCCCGGTGCTGTTTGAATCGCCGCTGGCCGCCGGCCTGCTGGGCGGCTTCGCGCAGGCCATCAGCGGCGGTGCGCTGTACCGCAAGACCACCTTCCTGGCCGATTCGCTGGGCAAGACGGTGTTTCCGAAGCACATCGACATCAGCGAAGACCCGTTCATTCGCGGCGGCAAAGGGTCATCGCCCTTTGACGAGGAAGGCGTGCGCGTGCAGGCACGCAAGCTGGTCGACCGGGGCCAGGTGGAAGGCTATTTCCTCAGCACCTATTCGGCGCGCAAACTGGGCATGAAGACCACCGGCAACGCGGGCGGTTCGCACAACCTGGTGCTGACATCGCGCCAGACGCGCGCCGCCGATGACCTGCAGGCCATGCTGAAAAAACTGGGCACTGGCCTGTTCGTGATCGAGCTGATGGGCCAGGGCGTGAACTACGTGACCGGCGACTATTCGCGCGGCGCCAGCGGCTTCTGGGTGGAAAACGGCGAGATCGCCTTTCCGGTGCAAGAGATCACCATCGCCGGCAACCTGCGCGACATGTTCAAGGGCATCCAGGCGGTGGGCGCTGATGCGTACACCTACGGCGCCAAGACGGTGGGATCGGTGCTGATCAACCGGATGAAGGTGGCGGGCAACTGAGCCACGGCCCGCGCACCCCTGACAACTGGCTGCCCTGTGCAGCCGGTTTGACTTGGCGGTACGGCTTTGCGCACGCGGCGCTGCCTGTGGCCGCGCGCATGGTGCGGGTGGGGCCGGTGCGGGGCCCGCGCTGGCACATGTCATGGCATAGGGCCCGCTGCATCGGCGCCCGCCTGAGCAGGCTGCGCCAATCGCTCGCAGTGTTCAGCCCGTGCCCTCCTGGCGCGCGGCTTGGGCAGCGCTGGCAGGCAGGGCCCACGCCGGGTTGCTGAGGGCCTGGGCCAGAAAATCGCTCAGGCGGCGCACCTTCATCGGCATCAGCGTGCGGGTGGGGTAGGCCGCGTAAATGGGCAGCGGGTGGTTGCGCCATTCGGGCAGCAGCTCGATCAGGCGGCCTTCGCGCAGGTCTTCGTACAGCATGAAGTCTGGCTGGCGCGTGATGCCGTGGCCGGCCAGGGCCAAGCGGCGGCAGGTTTCGCCGCTGTTGACCTGCATGCGCGGCTGTATGCGCAAGGTGCTGGGCTGGCCACTGGGGTCAACCAGGCGCCATTCGTTGCCAGTGGCCAGGTAGCTGTACGACAGCAGGCAGTGCTCGGCCAAGTCGTCCGGCGTCTGCGGGTAGCCGTGGGCCTGCAGGTAGCTGGGGGCGGCGCACAGCGTGACGCCAGATTGCGCCAGCGGCCGCGCGACCAGCGTCGAATCGGGCAGGTTGCCGATGCGCACCACCATGTCGTAACCCTCTTCCACCAGATCCACCGTGCGGTCGGTCAGGTTGACGTCCAGCTGCAGCCGGGGGTTCTGCTGCATGAACGGGCCCCACAGCGGCGTCAGGTGGCGCAGGCCAAAGTCCTGCGGCACGCCGATGCGCAGGCGCCCATGGGCCTGGCTGGTCTGGTCGGTGATCTCGGATTCGGCATCGCGCAGGCTGGCCAGCACGTCCTTGCAGCGCAGGTAGTAGACCTCGCCCGCGGTGGTCAGCGACAGCCTGCGCGTGGTGCGGTGCAGCAACCGCACGCCCAGGCGCGATTCCAGCTCGGCAATCTGCTTGGACACGGCCGCCTTGGACTGCGCGGTGGCGTCTGCGCCCCCCACAAAGGTGCCGGCGTCCACCACGGCCAGGAAGGCGTTCATGGCTCTAAATTTGTCCCACATAGTATCTATATTCGAAACAATGAGTTTTTGTTAATCGTATTTATTTCAATAACAGATGTTAATACCATGGAGCCACTCCGTCGATGACGGGTGTTCAAAGGAGTTTCGAATGAAGATCACAGTCGTAGGAACCGGCAACATGGGCGCCGGCTTCGTCAAGCAATTCTCGGCAGCGGGCCACCAGGTTCGGGTGACTGGCCGCGACACGGCCAAGGCACAGGCCTTGGCCAGCCGCTTTACCAACGTCACGGCGCTGGACGCCGCCAACGCCCTGGCCGATTCCGAAGTGGTGGTGCTGGCCGTGGGCTACGCCGACGCACCGGCAGCCCTGCTCGCACTGGGCGATTTGACCGGCCGCGTGGTGATCGACATCACCAACCCGCTGACGCCCGACTACATGGCGCTGACGCTGGGCCACACCACCTCGGCTTCTGAAGAGCTGGCCAAACGGGTGCCCGGTGCGCACGTGGTGAAAGCATTCAACACCGTGCTGGCACAGGTGCTGGACCGTGGCCCAGCCTTTGCGGCGGGCCAGATCGCGCCCGTGTTCATTGCCGGCGATGACGCAGCGGCCAAAGCCAAGGTGCAGGCGCTGGCAGAAAGCGCCGGGTTCAAGTCGGTGGACGCAGGCGGCTTGAAAAACGCCCGCTACCTGGAGCCCCTGGCGGGCTTGAACATCTACTTTGCCTATGGCGCCGGCCAGGGCACGCAGATTGCCCCCACCTGGCTGCACCGCGACTGAGGGCGCTTGCCCGCTGGCGCAATCGCTTCAACTCAACCACCTTACCGACAACACACACATGACCAAGCCGACTTTGCCTTCCATCGAGCGTCGCAAGCTCCTCGCCTCTTCGCTGGCGCTGCCCGCCATGCTGAGCGCCAACCTGTCCTGGGCTGCGGGCCCTTCAACCAGCGCAGCCGCTTCGGCCGAAGCGGAAACGCGCGAACTGGATGCGCTGTACCGCGCGGCCGTTGCCGAGGGCGGCACGCTGGTGGTCTACGCTGGCGGCGACACGGCGCAGCAGCAGGACGCGACCAAGGCGGCCTTCCTGAAGCGTTTTCCCGATCTGAAGATCGACATCGTGGTCGACTACAGCAAGATCCACGACGTGCGGGTGGACAACCAGATCGCCACCAAATCACAGGTGCCCGACGTGGTGCAACTGCAAACCCTGCAGGACTTCGTGCGCTGGAAGCGTGAAGGCCGGCTGCACGCCTACAAGCCCGCCGGCTTCGCCGGGCTGCACAAGAGCTTTCGCGACCCCGATGGTGCCTGGCTGTCCATCGGTGTGCTGGCGTTCAGCTTCATGTACGACGTGGCCGGCACGGCCGGGCAAGCCCCCGCCACGCCGGAAGATCTGGCGTTGCCGCAGTGGACGGGGAAGATCGCCTCGTCGTATCCGCAGGACGACGACGCTTCGCTGTTCCTCTACAAGCTGTATGCCGAGGCCTACGGCTGGCAATGGGTGGAACGCATGGCGCAACAGAAAATCGCCTTTGCCCGCGGCACGCACACGCCGCGCGAAGCCTTGGCGCAGAAAAAGGCCTTGATCGGCGTGGGTGGCTCAGGCTCTCTGACGGGGCCGGATGCGCCGGTGCGCTGGGCAGTGGCACAGGGCCACCCGTTCATGGCCTGGGGCCAGCGTGCGGCCATCCTCAAAGGCGCCAAGCGCTTGAATGCAGCCAAGCTGTACCTGAGCTGGCAGATCTCGCGCGAGCGCCAGGGCCAGTACTACAACGGCTGGTCGGTGCGCACCGACGTGCAGCCGGCCGGCGGCCTGCGCCCCGTCTGGACCTATGCCAACGCCCACCTGGAGGAATTCCCCGCATTCATGGCCGACCGTGCCCTGGTCGAACGCTGGCGGCAGACCTTCGTGATGTACTTCGGCGACGTGCAAGGCCCGCCAAGCCCCGGCGTGCTGGGTTTGCACCCGGGCGCCTAACTGCCTGCGCAGCCACGACCGGGTAAATCCGGCCAGCCCCGTCCGCCGCATGGTGGACGGGGCGTTGGCGCGCTGATTCGCCGGGCGTGCGTGCGTGCTTGAGTGCGGCCGTGCCACCCCTTTGGGCAGGCCGCGGCTTGGGCGAGGGCGGTTGGCCGGCGACAGGGCCAGTGGCGCAACCCAGTCGTTCAGCCGCTGAGCCGTTCAGCCGTTCAGCGCTGCCTTGACCGCCTGGCTGACCTCGCCCATGTCGGCCTTGCCGGCCAGGCGCGCCTTGACAGCGCCCATCACCTTGCCCATGTCGCCTGGGCCGCTGGCGCCCAGTTCGGCAACGATGGACTTGACCTCGGCCGCAACCTCGGCCGTCGAAAGGCGGGCAGGCAGGTAGGCCTGAAGCACCAGCACTTCGGCCGCTTCCTTGTCCACCAGGTCCTGGCGGTTGGCCTTGGTGAAGGCCTCGATGCTGTCCTTGCGCTGCTTGAGCAGTTTGTCGAGGATCGCCACGACGGCCGCGTCGTCCAGCGTGATGCGCTCGTCCACTTCCCGTTGCTTGATGGCTGCTTGCAGCAGGCGAATGGTGCCCAGGCGCTCGGTGTCCTTGGCGCGCATCGCGGTCTTCATGTCTTCGGTGATTTGGTCTTTCAAGCTCATGGCATCTCCTTCTGGGGCAATTCAGAAACAACAAAGGCCCGCTGAGCGTCCCCGGCGAGCCTTGTGGTGCGAAGCGGTCTGCCGAGGCGAACCGCTTGACTGCCAAGCAAACTCAGTAGAGTTTCTTGGGCAGTTGCATGCTGCGCACGCGCTTGTGGTGGCGCTTGACGGCGGCTGCCTTCTTGCGCTTGCGCTCGGCGGTGGGCTTTTCATAGAACTCGCGGGCGCGCAACTCGGTCAGCAGGCCCAGCTTTTCAATGGTGCGCTTGAAGCGGCGCAGGGCAACGTCAAACGGCTCGTTTTCTTTTACACGTACAGTGGTCATTCGTTTTTTCGATCGGTGTGCGGCCAGCGGGTGCGGGGTAGATCAGGCCCCACGCCATGTGCCGCAAATGTTGCCCTGCCTCTTAGAACTAGTATGTGGCCGGCAGGGCGTTTGCCAGCAAAGCCTTCAATTATAGGAGGAAACTTGCGCTGGAGGGGTGAAGTGAGCATCGGGCGCTGAACGCGGATGCATTGATTTTTGTCAATGCGAATCATTTGCATTCATTCCTATACTTTTTGTGCCCACGCTAGACCGTGGGACTTGCGCCGGGGCTGGCCCGTGGTTCGCGCCGCGGCCCGTGCGGGGCATGTCGTCCACCCTTTCACTTCTGGCGTCCCTCATGAACCGCTCACGTCCCTTCCCATCGGCACTGGCCTCTTGCGCCGTTTTCACGTTATTGGCATGGGCGCCCCTGGCGGCGCAGGCCGCCCACCCGCTGGTGACCGACGACACCGGCACCCAGGGCGATGGCAACTGGCAGCTGGAGGTGAACACCGACCACACGCGCACGCGCGATGCCGGCGTGACGGCTTGGGAGCGCCAGCTCAACACCACGGTCACGCGCGGCGTGGCCGACAACCTGGATGTGGCCGCCAACCTGCCCCTGCTGCGCAACAGCGTGGCGGGCGAGGGCGCGCAAAGCGGCGTGGGCGATGTCACCGTGCAGGCCAAGTGGCGCTTATACGACAACGAAAAGGGCTGGTCGCTGGGCCTGCGCCCGGCCGCCACCTTGCCCACGGGCAGCAGCAGCAAGGGCCTGGGCAATGGCCGCGCCACGGCCAGCGTCACGCTGATCTCGAACCTGGAAGCGGGCGACTGGAGCTGGCTGGCCAACGCCGGCTACACCTACAACGACAACAAGTTCGGCGACCGCAAGCACCTGTGGGCGGCATCGACGGCGGTGCTGTTCAAGGCCAGCGAACAGTGGACGCTGGCGGCCGACATCGGGGCCAGCCGGGGGGCCGAACCCGGCGGGCGCCGCACCGAGAAGTTCGCGCTGCTGGGGGCGATCTTCCACGTGAACGACAAGACCGACCTGGACATCGGCTGGCGCCGCAGCCTGGGCAGCAAGCCGGTGTCGAACACCGTGGGCGTGGGCCTGGCTCTGCGCTGGTAAATAAATAAAAAGTGGCTTCAGCGCCCGCCAGTCATGCGAAGGCAGCTATTTAACATATAGCAAATGGCGGCGCTGAACCGTACCGTGTAGCGCCGCCGGGTGGCGCTACCACCACCAGAACAGCCAGCCCCAGGCGCTGCCCACCCAGGCCAGCGCCACGGCCACCGGCAGCAAGGCCCCCGCCGCGCGCGCCCGCGGCAAGCCCCAGGCGCGCAGGACGCCCCAGCCCAGCCGCAGCGACCACAGGCTGGCCGCCACCAGCAAGGCCAGGCGCAACGGTTGCACCCAATGCAGCACGATGCCTTCGCCACGCAGCAGGGTCAGCGTGACGGCGCTCAGCCCCAGGAAAACGCCGATGCCGGCCACCGGAATCAGCGCCTGCGCCAAGTGGTGAAGCCGCTGCGTGCGCCACGGCCCGGCCAGGCGCACGCCCAGCGCCAGCAGCGCCAGCGTGACGCCGCCCCACACCAGCGCCGTGACGCCGACATAGCCGATCAGCAGCGCACCGTCCAGCCAGGTGAAAACGTCGTTCTGGTCGGGGTAGTGGGTCAGCACCCACCAGGGAGCGTTGCTTTCCAGCGGCCAGAAGATGTCGCGGTCCACCAACCAGGTGGCGATCCACTGCTTGGCGGCCACAAACCAGGGGCTGGCGCTCCAGTGGAAGGCGCCGATGGCCACGCCCAGCAGGCCGAACACGATCAGCCAGGTCTGCCAATGGTCGGCCTCGGTGGCGGCGACCTTCACCACCTCTTCGGTGGGCGAACGCCATTGCAGCGCGATGGCGCCCTGGTGGCCGCTGCAGCGCGCGCACATGTGGCAGCCCGAGTTGCCCTGCATGCGGCGCAGCGGCTGCATGGGCGCGCAGTCCACGGCGGCGGCGCGGATCGGAATGGTGCGCGGGGCTTGTGCGCCAGCCTGGTCTTCCAGCGTCAGGCGCCAGGCCGCGTCGTCCACCCGGTAATGCATGGGCGCCAGCTTGGACAGCAGCGCGAACACCCCGTTGACCGGGCACAGGTAGCGGCACCAGGCGCGCTTGCCGCGCGTGTACAGGTAACCCACCACCACCGCCGCCACCGTGCTGCCGCCCAGCACCACCAGCGCGGCCTTCGGGTATTGGTACACGCTGACCAGCTGGCCGTAGACCGTGGTGCACACAAAGGCCACGAACGGCCAGCCGCCCCAGCGCATCCAGCGCGGCACGCCGCGGCCGCGCCCACGCTTGGCGGCCCATTCGGTCAGCGCGCCTTCGGGGCACAGCACGCCGCACCACAGCCGCCCGAACAGCACCATGCTGACCAGCACGAAAGGCCACCAGATGCCCCAGAAGGCGAATTCCGCGGCGATCGTCAGGTTGTTCCACATATGCGCCGTGCGGTCTGGCAGCGGCAGCAGGGCGGGCACCACCAGCAGCACCGCGTACACCAGCACCACCACCCACTGCAGCGCGCGGATCAAGCCCGCATGGGTGCGCAGCCATTCGCCCACGCCAGCCAGCGCGCGCTGGGCCTGGTTGGGGCCTGCCTGGGCGTTGGG
>JAGOEM010000099.1 GCA_017997715.1 Ottowia sp. | reverse complement strand
CACCTGGCCGTTCCGGTATGGGACAACTTGGGGGACTTGTGACCCGGAAAGGCCGGGGAGGTCGGGCCCCGCCCGCTCCAAGCGGGCTTGGCAACCGGGCCCTTGGAAGCTTTGCGAATCGCTTCGATGGCGGCGTTCTGCGCGTCGGCGGGCGTGCCCTTGGGCGCCCAGATGCCGTACCAGGTGTGCACGTTGTAGCTGGGCAGGCCCAGTTCGGCCGCGCAGGGCACGTCGGGAATGGCGGCGTTGCGCTTGTTGCCCGCCACCATCAGCGCCTTGATGCGCCCGCCCTTGATATGGCCCGCCGACGAGCCCAGGCCGTCGAAGTTCATGTCCACGTTGCCGGCAATCAAATCCTGCAGCGCAGGCCCGGCGCCGCGGTACGGAATGTGGGTGATGAAGGTCTTGGTCTGCTGCTTGAACAGCTCGCCCGCCAGATGGTGCACCGACCCGGCACCGGCCGACGCGTAGTTCAGCTTGCCCGGGTTCTTGCGGATCAGATCGATGAATTCCTGGTAGCTGCCGGTATTGGCGCGCTTGGCGTTCACCACCAGCACCTGCGGCACGCTGGCCACCTGGATCAGCGGCAGGAAGTCTTTTTCGATGTCGTAGTCCAGCCGTGGATACATGCTGGGCGCCACCATGTGGTGGGCGCCGCCCATGAACAGGTTGTGCCCGTCGGGCGGCAGCTTGGCCGCCACCGAAGCGCCCAAGGTGCCGCCAGCGCCGCCCCGGTTGTCGATCACCAGGGCCTTGCCGGTGAGTTTGGAAAACTGCGTGGCCAGCGGCCTGGCAAAGGCGTCGGTGCCGCCGCCGGCCGGGAAAGGCACGATCATGTTGACGGGTTTGCCGGGCCAGGCGGACTGGGCGCGTGCGGCCCAGGGCAAGGCGGCGGCGGCGGCCACGGCCGCCACCAACTGACGCCGGCTGATGCGCGGATTCATGGGCAAAGTCTCCTCGTTATGGCGGCGCGGTCGGGGCACCGGGTTTGAATCGGTCAATCTAGCAGGCTTTGTACCGTACCCGATACAGGGATTTTTCCCCGTGCCAACAAGGCGCGGTGCTTGTCCAGGCGCTTCAGGTCGTACAGGTAATTGACCATCAGGCCATACGACTGCTTGATGCCCTTGGTGGACGGGTCGCCCAGCCAGTTCAGGCGCTCGACCCGCGCGCCGTTGCCCAGATGAAAGCGGGCCACCGCGTCCAGCGGCCGGCCTTCGGGCCCCAGGTCCTGGCCCAGGTAGCGCGCGGCGGCGCCTTGCAGCCAGCGCGCCAACGGCGTTTTTTCGTCGACTTCCTTGGGCTTGTCCAGCGCGGCGAGCAGCGCTTCCGTCGTCAGCCCGGGGGCGGCCAGCTGCTTTTCGACGGCCTGCCGCGCCCGCGCGGGGGTGGCGGTCCACAGCGGTTCCGCCTGCTTGCCCAGCCAGGCGCGCAGGCCCGGAATGGGCGACAGCGTGGCGAATTCCTTGAGCTGCGGAAACTCGGCGCGCAGCGTTTCCACCACGCGCTTGATCAGCGAATCGCCAAAACCCACGCCCTTCAGGCCCTGCTGCGTGTTGCTGATCGAATAGAAGATGGCGGTGCTGGCCTTGCCCACGTCGGCGGCGGCGGCCGTCTCGTCCAGCAGCGGCGGCATGCTGTCGGCCATGGCCTGCAGCAGCGCCACTTCGACAAAGATCAGCGGCTCGCCCGGCAGGCGCGGATGAAAGAAGCCGTAGCAGCGCCGGTCGTCGTCCAGGCGGTTCTTGGCATCGGCCCAGCTGGTGATGTCGTGCACCGCCTCGTACTGGATCAGCTTTTCAACCAGCGCGGCGGGCGATGCCCAGCTGATGCGCTGCAGATCCAGGAAGGCCACGTCGAACCAGGTGACGAACAGCGCCTCCAGCTCGGCGTCCAGCGCGACCAGGCGCTTGTCGCTCTTCAAATGCGGCAGCAGTTCGGCGCGCAGATCCAGCAGAAAGCGCATGCCGTCCGGAAACGCGGCAAAGCGCTGCAGCAACCGTGTGCGGGGCGAGACGAAGGCCCGGCGCAGCTTGACCTCGGCCTGGGCTTCGCCGGGTGTGCCCAGCGCCGCCTCGTAGGCGCGGCGCGCGTCTTCCAGCGCGCTGACGTCGGGCAGGAACTGCTGGCTCATCAGCAACCAGCAGTCGCGCCGCTCTTCCGGCGATGCCTGGGCGTACCAGCCGGCCACGCCGGCCGCCACGCGGCCGCCCTCCACGTCGCTGATCGCCGGATCGTTGACGGCCTGCAACTCCGACAGCGTGCGCCGCAGCACCCAGGGCGACAGCGCCTCATGCCGGCGACCCAGCAGCGCGCCCAGCCGTTCGCGCATGGTGCGGGCGCTGGCGCCTTCGGGTTCCGGCTTGGGTGAATTTACTACGTTATTCATAGCTGACTCCGCTGATGGGTAGGGCGCTATCGGTCTATTTGACCCCTAAAAAATGGAAGTGAGCTCGCTGGCTCAGGCCAGCGCTGGCTGCGGCTGCCGCGTGGCCCACACCCACATCACCAGGCCCGCGCCGATCATCGGCAGGCACAGCCACTGGCCCATGCTCATGCCCAGCGCCAGCAGGCCCAGGTACGCGTCCGGCTGACGAAAGTATTCGGCGATGAAACGAAACGCGCCGTAGCCCACCAGAAAAGCCCCGCTGACCTGGCCGGTCTTGCGCGGCTGGCGCGCGTACAGCCACAGCAGGATGAACAGCAGCACGCCTTCCAGAAGAAACTGGTAGATCTGCGAGGGGTGGCGCGGCGGGTTGGTGCCGTCGGGCAGCGCCGCGCCGCGAAACACCATCGCCCAGGGCAGCGACGCATCGGCCACGCGGCCCCACAGCTCGCCATTGATGAAGTTGCCAACACGGCCAGACGCCAGGCCCAGCGGCACGCAGGGCGCGATCAGGTCGGTCACCTGCAGCCACGGCCGCCCGGCCCTGCGCGCCCACAGCATCATCGCCACGATCACGCCCAGCATGCCGCCATGAAAGCTCATGCCGCCCTGCCAGATGTAGAAGATCTCCAGCGGGTGGCTGGCGTAGTAAGCCGGCTTGTAGAACAGGCAGTAGCCCAGGCGGCCACCGGCGATCACGCCCAGCACGCCCCAGAACAGCATGTCTTCGATGTCGCGGCGCGTCCACGGCGCGGGCTGGGTGATGCTGGCGTAGGGCTGGTGCTTCAGGCGGCGCGTGGCCAGAAAAAAGAACAGGCCAAACGCGACAAGGTAGGTCAAACCATACCAGTGAACCGCCAGCGGCCCCAGGCGGATGGCGATCGGATCAATTTGGGGGTGCATCAACATCGCGCCGATTGTGCATCGCGCAAGCTACCGTGCTGCGCAGCCTGCGCCGCAAGCACGGCGCGGGTTGAGGCCATCAATGCGCCCGCACGAAGGCCAAAAGGCGCTCCAGCGCAGGATCGACCGGGCCCTGGGGCCACACCAGGCTGGTTTCGCACGTCGGCAATGCCAAGGCGGGGCGGCCACCGGCCAGCGCCTGCGCGGCAAGGTAGGTCACGCCGCTGCGGCGAAACTGCGTGACGCTTTCGGGCACCCAGGCCACGCCGATGCCGCCCGCCACCAGGTTGACGATGGTCTGCATCTGAATCGCGTCCTGCGTCACGTGGGGCACTTGCCCGCAGGCCTGGTACACCGCCATGACGCCGTCGTAAAGCGAAGGCAGCAACCGGCGCGGGAACATCACCAGCGGCTCTGCCAGCACCGACTCAAGCGGCGGTCGTTTCAACTGCGCCAGCGGGTGCGACGCGGGCAGCGCCAGCACCATCGATTCGGTCGACACCGTCAGCCGCTGCCAGCCAGCCGGCGCGGCGCCCGGGGCATGCAGGATCAGGCCGGCGTCGATCTCGCCCCGGCGCAGCGCCTCCAGTTGCGCGTCGCCCGTGGCTTCGACCAGCTCCAGCGCCACGCCCGGGCTGTCGGCGCGAAAGCCGCGCACCCAGGCCGGCACCTGCTCAAACCCCGCCGTGGACACAAACGCCAGCCGCACGCGGCCCAGCAGGCCGGCGGCGGCGGCCCGCGCGCGCAGGGGCAACGCCTGCGCCTGGGCCAGCAGCGCGCGCACATCTGGCAGCAAGGCCTGGCCCGCGGGCGTCAGCGCCACGCGACGCCGGGTGCGGTCGAACAGGCGCACGCCCAGCGTGTGTTCCAGCCGCGCAATCGCCTGGGTGACGGGCGGCTGCGTCATCGACAGACGCTCCGCCGCGCGGCTGAAGTGCAACTCTTCCGCCACCGCCACGAATTGGCGCCAGGTGCGAAGGTCAATGGACTCGGCATTCATATACCCAGAATATTAATAGGCATCGCAAAGAGGATTGGATGCAATCACCCAGGCGCGAGAAAATACCCCGCGTTCCCCAATCACCCACGAGAAAACCACGATGGCCACCGACAAGCTTGAGATCAACCGCCGCAGCGCGAACATCACCCAGGGCAAGGCCCGCGCCTCCAACCGCTCCATGTACTACGCCATGGGCTACGAAGAGGGCGATTTCAAGAAGCCGATGGTCGGCGTGGCCAACGGCCACAGCACCATCACGCCCTGCAACTCGGGCCTGCAAAAGCTGGCCGATGCGGCCATCGCCGGCATCGAGGAAGCGGGCGGCAACGCGCAGGTGTTCGGCACGCCCACGATTTCGGACGGCATGGCGATGGGCACCGAAGGCATGAAGTACTCGCTGGTCAGCCGCGAAGTGATTTCCGACTGCATCGAAACCTGCGTGGGCGGCCAGTGGATGGACGGCGTGGTGGTGGTCGGCGGCTGCGACAAGAACATGCCCGGCGGCATGATGGGCATGCTGCGCGCCAACGTGCCCGCCATCTATGTGTACGGCGGCACCATCCTGCCCGGCCGCTACAAGGGGCAGGATCTGAACATCGTCAGCGTGTTCGAAGCCGTGGGCCAGAACGCCGCCGGCAAGCTGAGCGACGAAGACCTGCTACAGATTGAGAAGCGCGCCATTCCCGGCACGGGCTCGTGCGGCGGCATGTACACCGCCAACACCATGTCCAGCGCCTTTGAAGCCCTGGGCATGAGCCTGCCCTACTCGTCCACCATGGCCAACCCGCACGACGAGAAGCAGAACTCGGCCAAGGAATCGGCCAAGGTGCTGATCGAGGCGATCAAGAACGACATCAAGCCACGCGACATCGTGACCAAGCAGGCCATCGAAAACGCGGTGGCCGTCATCATGGCCACGGGCGGTTCGACCAACGCGGTCCTGCACTTCATGGCCATCGCCCACACGGCGGGCGTGGAATGGACGCTGGACGATTTCGAGCGCATGCGCAAGAAGGTGCCGGTGATCTGCGACCTGAAGCCCAGCGGCAAGTACCTGGCCGTCGATCTGCACAAGGCCGGCGGCATTCCGCAGGTGATGAAGGTGCTGCTGGACGCCGGCCTGCTGCACGGCGACTGCCTGACGATCACCGGCAAAACCATTGCCGAAACCCTGGCCGACGTGCCGCCGCTGCGCGCCGACCAGGACGTGATCCGCCCGATCACCAACCCGATGTACGCCGAAGGCCACCTGGCCATCCTGAAGGGCAACCTGTCGCCCGAAGGCGCGGTCGCCAAGATCACCGGCCTGAAAAACCCTGTCATCACCGGCCCGGCGCGCGTGTTCAACGACGAGCAATCGGCGCTGCAGGCCATCTTGGACGGCAAGATCAAGGCCGGCGATGTGATGGTGCTGCGCTACCTGGGCCCCAAGGGCGGCCCCGGCATGCCCGAGATGCTGGCGCCCACCGGCGCGCTGATCGGCGCGGGCCTGGGCGAAAGCGTCGGCCTGATCACCGACGGCCGCTTCTCGGGCGGCACCTGGGGCATGGTGGTCGGCCACGTCGCGCCCGAGGCGCACGCCGGCGGCCTGATTGCCTTCGTCAACGAAGGCGACTCGATCACCATCGACGCGCACGAGCTCAAGCTGGAGTTGAACGTGCCCGAGGCCGAAATCGCCCAGCGCAAGCAAGGCTGGAAGACGCCCGCCCCCCGCTATACGCGCGGCGTGCTGGCCAAGTTCGCCCACCATGCGTCCAGCGCAAGCTCCGGCGCGGTGCTGGACAACTTCTGATACGTGCGGGATCGCGCGCCCCGGTACCGGCCTGTGCCGGAGCGTGTCGGCGCGCACCCCATGCGCCAACGCCCATTTAAAGCGTTGGACGTCGGTGCCTGGCGCCAAGTTGGGTTGATTGCCGCGCCCCGCAAAGGGGCGCGTGCAGGCTGCGCAGGTCAGGCAGTGCGGCGGGACAGCGGCCGCGCCGCTGTCGCTGTCGCCGTGTAGGGCCGTGGCCGTGGCCGCCCAAGCACGTCAGCGGCGACGGCTGGTTCGTGGCTTTGCGCCAATCGCTTCACGGTGACGATTGATCCGGTCCTGCGTGCGCTGGTCGTCGCGCTCCATGGCTTTGCGCTTGGTATAGCCGGACCAATCCGCCCATGTCCACCAGACAAATGCCAGCGCAAACGGCGCCAGCACCGTCCACCAGGACCAGGTGGCGACCGGGCCGATCTCCTGCCATTTCAGCAGCAACAAAATGACGCCCAAGCCTAAAAAGTACATGGTGGTTCCTTGATCAACATCGCCGCGCAGGACGGGAGGCGTCAACCCCGCGACCTACAATGACGTTGATTGACTGTAGCGCAACCTACCCGCGATGGAGAACAAACGATGAAGCATTTTGTGATGACTATTGCCGCCTTGGCAGCGATGGGTGCTGCCGCGCCCGCGATGGCCAACGAGGCACTGGCCAAGTCAAAGAACTGCATGGCCTGCCACGCGGTGGACAAGAAGTTGGTGGGCCCCAGCTACAAGGACGTCGCCGCCAAATATGCCAAGGATCCGGCCGCCGTGGATAAGCTGGCCAGCAAGATCCAGAAAGGCGGCTCCGGCGTGTGGGGCGCGGTGCCGATGCCCCCCAACGCCAACGTCAGCGCCGACGATTCCAAGGCCCTTGCCACCTGGATCATGACGATCAAGTAAAGCTCGCCCTTCCCGCTCAACAAAAAACCCGCCAATGGCGGGTTTTTTGTTGGCATCGCGCTTCGGCCGGGGCGCCCAAGCGGCGCGCCTCGACCGGCACTGGCATCAGTACGTCTGATCCAACTGCGTCAGGATGGCTGGGTTTTCCAGCGTGCTGGTGTCCTGCGTGATCTGCTCGCCCTTGGCCAAGCTGCGCAGCAGGCGCCGCATGATCTTGCCGGAGCGCGTCTTGGGCAGGTTTTCGCCAAAGCGGATGTCCTTGGGCTTGGCGATGGGGCCGATTTCCTTGGCCACCCAGTCGCGCAGCTCCTTGGCGATGGCCTTGGCCTCGTCGCCCTGCGGCAGGCTGCGCTTGAGCACGACAAACGCGCAGATCGCCTCACCCGTCACGTCATCCGGGCGGCCCACCACGGCGGCTTCGGCCACCAGGTCGGTCTTGGCGACCAGGGCCGATTCGATCTCCATCGTGCCCATGCGGTGGCCCGAGACGTTCAGCACGTCGTCGATGCGGCCGGTGATGCGGAAGTAGCCGCGCTCGGTATCGCGCACGGCGCCGTCGCCCGCCAGGTAGTAGCCCTTGAGCTCTTCCGGAAAGTAGCTCTTCTTGAAGCGCTCTGGGTCGCCCCAGATGTTGCGGATCATGCTGGGCCACGGGCGCTTGACGACCAGGATGCCGCCGGAGCCATCGGGCATGTCGTTGCCGGCTTCGTCGACGATGGCGGCCATCATGCCGGGCAGCGGCAGGGTGCAAGAGCCCGGCACCAGCGGCGTGGCACCTGGCAGCGGCGTGATCATGTGGCCGCCGGTTTCGGTCTGCCAGAAGGTGTCGACCACCGGGCAGCGCTCGCCGCCGATATGGCGGTAGTACCACATCCAGGCTTCGGGGTTGATCGGCTCGCCCACGCTGCCCAGAATGCGCAGCGAAGTCAGGTCCCAGTTCTTGGGGTGCACCTTTTCATCGGTTTCCGAGGCCTTGATCAGCGAACGGATGGCCGTGGGCGCGGTGTAGAAGATGGTGCACTTGTGGCGCTCGATCATCTGCCAGAAGCGCCCGGCGTTCGGGTAGGTGGGCACGCCTTCAAAAATGATCTGCGTGGCGCCAGCCGCCAGCGGGCCGTAGGCGACGTAGGTATGGCCGGTGATCCAGCCGATGTCGGCCGTGCACCAGAAGACGTCGCTGTCCTTCAGATCGAAGGTCCAGTCCATCGTCATCTTGGCCCACAGCAGGTAGCCGCCGGTGGCGTGCTGCACGCCCTTGGGCTTGCCGGTGGAGCCGCTGGTGTACAGCACGAACAGCGGGTGCTCGGCGTCCACGATTTCAGGGGCGCATTCGGTGCTTTGCCCTTGCAGCGCTTCGGTGAAGGTCTTGTCGCGCCCCGCCACCATGGCGCAGGCGGTTGGCGTGCGCTCGTACACGAAGATGTTCTTGATCGCTTCGCAGCCGCCCAGCGCCAGCGCTTCGTCCACGATGGCCTTCAGCGGCAGTTCCTTGCCGCCGCGCATCTGGTAGTTGGCCGTGACCACGGCCACCGCGCCGCCGTCGATGATGCGTTCTTGCAGCGCCTTGGCCGAAAAGCCGCCAAACACCACGCTGTGCGTGGCGCCGATGCGCGCGCAGGCCTGCATGGCGATGACGCCTTCCACGGTCATGGGCATGTAGACCAGGACGCGGTCGCCCTTTTGAATGCCCTGCGCCTTGAGTGCGTTGGCGAACTGGCTGACGCGGGCCAGCAGTTCCTTGTAGGTTACCTTGGTCACCGTGCCGTCGTCGGCTTCAAAGATGATCGCGGTCTTGTTCTCGACCGGGGTGCCGATGTGCTTGTCCAGGCAGTTGGCGCTGGCGTTCAGCTGGCCGTCGGCAAACCACTTGTAGAAGGGCTTGTTGGATTCATCCAGCACCTGGGTGAAGGGCTTGTTCCACACCAGGTTTTCCTTGGCGTGACGCGCCCAGAAACCTTCGAAATCGTCCTCGGCTTCCTTGCACAACGCCCGGTAGGCGTCCATGCCGCCGATGCGGGCAGACTTTACCGTGGCTTCGCTGGGCGGGAACACCCGGTTTTCGACCAAAACCGACTCAATGGCACTCATGGAACTTGTCTCCTGGTTTCTTGGTGATGAACGCACGCCCGGCTGTCGCCCCGGCGAATCCATTTCATGATCTTAGGGCGCTCTTACATCGCACTGACTGGGCACTTTGGCCCGCCCTGCGCCGCCCCCCTGCCGACACCGCCTGGACAGCGTCTGGCAAGCGCGCGCCGTTCGTAGAATACGCGCTCCCAATTTCAGCCGGGCCCGCTGCCCGCGCGCCCAACCCACCTGCCCATGAGCGAACCCACCCTTCCCCCTGCCATCGAACGCGTTCTGCGCCCCCTGCCGCGCCTGATTTTTGCCAGCCGCTGGCTGCAGTTGCCGCTGTACCTGGGGCTGATCATTGCCCAGGGCGTGTACGTGGTGCATTTTCTGGTGGAGCTTTGGCACCTGGTCGAAGCCGCCTTTGGCAACCAGGCCGCGCTGACGGCGCTGGTCACCAGCATCGGCTACAAATCCGACGTTGCCGTCACCACCCTGAACGAAACCATCATCATGCTGGTGGTGCTGGCGCTGATCGACGTGGTGATGATCTCCAACCTGCTGATCATGGTGATCGTGGGCGGCTACGAGACTTTCGTCAGCCGGCTGGACCTGGAAGGCCACCGCGACCAGCCCGAATGGCTGAGCCACGTCAACGCCAGCGTGCTGAAGGTGAAGCTGGCGCTGTCGATCATCGGCATCAGCTCAATCCATCTGTTGAAGACCTTCATCAACGCCGGCAACTACACCGACAAGGTGCTGATTGCGCAGACGGTGATCCACATCACCTTCCTGCTGTCGGCCATGGCGATTGCGTACACCGACAAGCTGATGTCCAGCACGCCAGGCCACCAGAAGCACCGGCACTGAGCGTGCCCGCGCGCGGCCCAGCGCGTGTCAGCGCGCGGGTGGCCGGGCCGATCGGTTTATGAATGAAAAGTGGCTGTAGCGCCCGCCTGGTGGGCGCAAGCAGCTACTTAATTCATAGTAGATAGCGATCCAACGCAGGCACCCCGCCGCCTGCGCCCCAGCCGCAAAAGCCCCCCGCAACTAAGCGCCCGCCACCGCGCGCCTGTGCGGCCCCCAGGCCGCCTCCGCAGCAAAGCGTTCCACCAGAAAATCGAGCAGGGCGCGCAGCGCCGGCAGCATGTTGCGGCGCGAGTTGTAGACCGCGAACACGCCGGCCACTTCGGGCGTCCAGTCGGTCAGCAGCGGCACCAGCGTGCCGGCGGCCAGCGCCTCGCCCGTCAGCACCGTAGGCAGCCGCGCAATGCCGGCGCCGGCTTCTGCGGCGCGCATCAGCGCCATGGCGTCGTTGGCGGTCAGGTTGCCGCTGACGGCAACGGAAAGCGGCCCGCCCTGCGCGTCGGTGAATTGCCAGACGCTTTTGCCGAAGTAGCTGTGCGTCAGGCAGTTGCGGGTGTCCAGCGCTTCGGGCCGTTCGGGCTGGCCGTGCGTGGCCAGGTAGGCGGGCGATGCGCAGATGACCGAATGGCAGTCGCACAGGCGCCGCGCGATCAGGTTGGGGTCCAGCTCGGTGGCGATGCGGATGGCCAGGTCGATCCGTTCTTCCACCAGATTCACCGCGCGGTCCTGCATCAGCAGATCGACCGACACGCCGGGGTGGCGCGCCACAAAGGCCGCCAGCGCGGGCGCCAGCTGCATTTGCCCGACCGAGTTGCTGGTCGTCAGGCGCAGCTGGCCACTCAGCTGCGCAGCCTGGTCGGCGGGCTGCAGCTGGGTTTGCAGGTCTTGCGCCAGCGCCAGCATCTGGCGGCAGGTGGGCAGCACGGCCTCGCCCGCGGTGGTCAGGCTCAGGCGCCGGGTGCTGCGGTGCAGCAGACGGGCGCCGGTCCAGGCTTCCAGTTGGGCGATGTGGCGGGTGACCACGGGGCGGGACATGTCCAGCCTGTCGGCCGCCGCGCTCAGGCTGCCGCCCTCTACCGTGGCCACAAAAACCTGCATGGCTTGTAAGCGATCCATAACGTCCTGTTGATGCTTGATCTGACCGATTTCAGAAACAAAGTAGTCCAAATCATCGGCTATTTCTATCAGTTCCAGAAACCTATGATTCAGTTCCCGGGCTCGATCGACCTCGTCAATCCTGCCCCGCCAACCCCATTCACTTCATCAAAAAAGGACACCCCATGGCCCACATTGCCATCATCGGCGCCACCGGCCGCGCCGGCAGCCAACTGCAGGAAGAAGCCCTGCGCCGCGGGCACCGCGTGACCGCCATTGCGCGCCAGGCCAGCAGCAAGCTGGCCGGCCGCACGGGCGTGACGCCCGTCGATCTGGACGTGCTGGACGCCCCCGCGCTGGCCGCCGCCGTGAAGGGGCACGACGCCGTTTTCAGCGCTGCCCACTTCGCCACCGTGCCGCCCGCTGCGGTGATTGACCCCGTCAAACAGGCTGGCGTGCCGCGCCTGTTGGTGGTGGGCGGCGCCGGCAGCCTGCTGGTTCCCGGCGGCGTGAAGGTGATCGACACGCCCGACTTCCCCGAGGCGTACAAGGCCGAAGCCTCGGCCGGCGGCCAATTTCTGGACGCGCTGCGCGCCGAGCCATCGCTGAACTGGACCTTCCTGTCCCCCTCCGCCGAATTTGTGGAAGGCGAGCGCACCGGCCAGTTCCGCTTGGGGCAGGACGACCTGCTGGTCAGCGCCGCGGGCCGCAGCTGGATCACGTTTGCCGACTTCGCGATTGCGCTGCTCGATGAGTTTGAGCAGCCCAAGCACGCGCGCGAACGCTTCACCGTCGGTTATTGAAAACTGCGCGGCGGCGCAGGCCAGCGCGCGGCGGCGCCGGGCGCTGTTTTTTTGAACGAAACAGGGCTCTGGCGCCCTGCACACCTGCGTTGGCAGCTTCGTATTTGATAGCGAATCGGCACCAGTGCGGATGCGCGGGCGCTCGCCCGGTCAGCGCACGGATCGCGCGCGCCAGGCGCAGCGCAGCGCAGGTTGGGCGCCCACCGCCAT
>JAGOEM010000098.1 GCA_017997715.1 Ottowia sp. | reverse complement strand
AGCTGCATCCTGCGGTGCAGCCGCCACCCCGCCCATACCCCGACCCAGGCGCATCCAGAAGGGGGTGGAAGTCCATACGGGCCATTGCTGCGCTCGGCCTTGGGCCCCTCACCCCGGCCCTCTCCCATAGGGAGAGGGCGTCGATGGGCCGAACTTGATTCCGAACGCGGGCAGTCAGAACCTGTCAGAACTTGCGTGAGACGGTAAAGACCAGCCGGCGATCGTTCTGTGCTTTCCACCCGTTGCCGTCGGCGATCTTGAACACTTCGGCCTGACGTACCTTGGTGCCCATCCATTCGGCAGACCATTCAAAGCCCCACCTTTGGTGAACGATGCCGATGGAATAGTCGGTAAGGTTCGCCTCTTTGAAATGGCGGACGATCTGGGTGCCGGCATGCAGTTTGATCGTGGTGGTCGGCGTCAGGTCGTAGCGATAGCCGATGTCGTAGAGCATGGTGCCCCGCGAATCGTGATCGCCGCGCGCGTAGCACGCAAGACCGGCCGTCGGGTTGGCCGCTGCGACCAGGGTCTGGCCACAGACACCACCCGTGTTGGCACCGCGCAGGTTTCCCGAGATCACGGTCATGATGCGGCCCTCCAGCCCGCCCCAACCGATGTCCACCATTGCGTAAGAGGTGTTGTAGCGGGTGCGCCGAAAGTCCGAAGCTTCGCCGGTGGCCGGATTGATGCGGTGCGGTGCGACGAAGCTGGCGCCGGGGTAAAACTCCGACGCCAGGCCCACGCCGTAGTGCCAGCCCTCCGGGTCGCCGAAGCGATAGCCCGCGGCCAGCAGCAGGTTGACGCCGTCCCCGTTGGCGAAGGTTTTCTTGCTGACGGTGGACAGTTGCGCGAGTCCAACGATCCCGGATTCATGCGCAAGTTGCAGACTTAGCTGGGCTGCGGGCTTGCGGCCGGAATCCGACACGCCGCGGCTGCGCAGGTCGGACAGTAGCTTGACTTCCACCCCGACCGCCGTTGAGGCCATGCCGCTGTCTTCAGCCTGTGCGCCTGCGGGGCAGAGTGCGGTCATGGTGCTGAGAGCGGCGAATGCCAGCGACGATGCAGTGACGTTGAGCTTGCGGGTCATGGTCGGCACCTTTTGATGGTTGTGCTCGGTCAAAGGAAGGTCAGGTCTTGCAGACGGGCGATGCCGGCAGACTGGGCAGGCGCTTCATCTGCTCTGTCTGGCCGAGGACCTCGGTGCCGATGAAGGCACGCAGGAACAGGTCGCCGTCTTTGATGCGCAGCACGCCCTTGTATTTCTTCTTGTCGCGCGGATCGAACACCCAGCCGTCGCGCCAGGCATCGTTGTCGTAGCGGCCCAGTTGGGCGATCTGCACGCCGCACGCGTCCTCGCCTTTGCCGGCGTCCTTGTCCCAGACGATGTGGCCGCACAGCGCCGATGCCTTGTCACCACAAGGCTTGAACTCGATGACGGCACTGCCCTCGGCGTTGCGCCACAGGCCTTTGGCGTCGTCGGGCCCGGCCGCCATGGCCGGGGCCGGAACCAACGCGCAGGCCAGTGCCGCCTTCGCCAACCAAGCCACTGGCAAACCCTGCCGCAAGAAAGTAGGTTCAAGTTTCATTTCATCGTCTCCTGAGGGGTCCGCCCTCTTTGCTGTTGAAAAACCGTTGCGTCATCGCTCCCCCGTGCACTGCGGGGTTCAGCGGGTGATGGGGAGTTGCTCGCCGTGCCAGGCGGCTGCGTCAAGCGTCACCGGGTCGACATCGCGAAGGTGGTCGCGCCGGCCACGCGCCGCTTTGCCCCAGCCGGTGGGCTGAGGCGCGAATCGGCTCTTGGCCATGCGGCACCACGCCAGGCGGTTCCATGGGCCAATGCCGCACGCCGCAGGGATCTGGTCGATGGCTTCGAAGCGCGGCGTGGACCTGCCTACGCTCGATCAGGTTCGCGCGCCGGTTAGGTAGCGGCAGGCCCAGATAGCAACGTGCGTGGAAACTGGGTACGCCCGTGGCGCGGGCTGCATGGCTTGCCGCCAGCGGGCTGCGCACCCGCTGGCCTGCGGGCAATCCGGCGGCACTGGTGAGGAGACGGCGCATGGCACTCTCCAAAAAACCTTAGACGGCGGTGGCGAAAGTGGGCGACCGGGTCGGTGCCGAGTGCCTCGCGCCCAGGCCCTGAAGGTAGGCGTCGTAGTAATCGTGGTCGAGGTCCGGCCAGCCGAGCTTGTCGCGCAACTCCGAGAGATAGGCCTGGTACGCGGCCGAATGCACGTAGTTGGCGTGCCGCGGGCTGTCGATGTAGGCAATGCCGCCGCGCAGGTCGGGCTGGTCGTTCGCCTTCAGGTTTAGCAGCTCTTCCCTGTTCACACCCGTCTCCCGCGCGCGGATGTCCATCACCACGAGTTGGGCCATCTCGTCGAAGCGCTTGTACGCAGCGTCCGCGAATTCAATGAAGCCCAGCACGTAAAGGCTGTCGTGGCGGCGGTTGAAGACGTTCAGGTAAAGCTGCGGGTGCCCTGACTTCCAGGTGAACAGCGCCGGGTCCAGGAAAGGCAGCTGGTATTCGTAGCCCTTGCACAGCAGCACCAGGTCCAGCGCCTCATTTGTGCCGTCCTTGAAGACAACGCCATCGGCGGTGAAGCGCTGGATGTCGGGCCTGGCGATCAAATCGCCGTGCGACAGGTAGTGCAGCACCTGGGTGTTCATGATGGGGTGGCTTGCCAGCGCGTCGTGCGTGGGCGCCGGAAGGCCAAAGCGCGTCAGGTCACCCACCAGCGCGTCGAGCATCACGTTGGTATCGGCCGGCACGCTGAGGCCGCGCGGCGGCTCGATGACGCCCAGGATGAGCGCGTCGGTCGGCACGCCTGCGATGTGCTTGGGCACGTAGCGGTAACCGCGCCTCACCGAGAACAACGCCCGGTCCGCCTGGCGCGCGGCGTCGCACGCGATGTCCACGCCGGAGTTGCCAGCGCCCACGATCAGCACGCGTTTGCCGGTGAACTCCTGCGGCGATCGGTAGGTGACGGAATGGCGAATCTCGCCACGGAACTGCGCCATGTCCGGGAAGCTGGGGCTGCTGGCATGCCATGTGACGCCCGGCGCGGCGATGAGTCCGTCGTATTCGAGTACGCGGCCGTCCGACAGAGACACCCTCCAACGGTCGCCCGGCAGCACTTTCGCGCTGACCACCGATGTGTTGAAAGTGACGTGCTGGTACAGCCCCCAGTTGCGGCCGAAGTTGCGGATGTAAGCGAGGATCTGCGCCCAGGAGGGGTAGTCGGGCAGTTCATCCGGCATGGGCGCGCCATAGAAGCCGCTGGTGTACTTGGAGCTGATGAAATGGGCGGACTCGTACATCGGCGAGCCGGGGCTGTCGATGTCCCAGATGCCGCCGAAGTCGCTGTTGCGCTCAAACCAGTCGAATGGCACACCCTCGTTCAGCAGGGCGCGCGCCATGATCATGCCGCTCGGGCCGGCACCGACGATCACATAGCGGCGCCGATAGACAACGTCCGGCCGGGTGAAATCGGCCGCCGCGCGCTTGCGCAACTGCGTGGCGGCAAAGGTGGCGTACACGCGCGGGTGCCTGCCGCGGATGACGAGCGCGGCCACGGCGCCGAGCGCAGCCACGGCCAGCGCCAGCACCGGCACGGCGTTCACCACCGGGTCGTCCGTGCCCGTCAACGTCGCATAGTGGGCCACGGCAAGCGCGACGCCGATCGTCAGCCCGAGGCACCCGATGACCGGGGCGATCAGGCCCGAGAACACGCGGCGGTCGGCACGGCCGCGAAAGAACGCGACTACCGCCAGCGCCGTCAGCGCCTGCGTGGCAACGATGCTGAGGGTGCCCAGCCCGATGAGGGCGGCCGCGATCCGAAGGTAGGGATCGGCGCCCGCAAGGCCCAGGCCGCCCACCACGATCGCCGTGACCACCGTGACCGCGATGCTTGCCGTGTGCGGACTCAGGTGGCGCGGGTGGTATTCGCCCAAGGGCCGGGGCAGAAAGCCTTCCCGCCCAAGCGCGAAGAGATAGCGGCTGCCCGCGTTGTGCAACGCCAGCTGAGACGCGAGCAGGCTGGTGCAAAGCAGCACCGCCGAAATGACGTGGAACGTCTCGCCGCCGTACTGCTGCGCCAGCGTCAGGACGAAGTTGCCGCCTTCCTGCCGCGCCATCGCCGGGGCCTGCGCGCCACCAGCGCCACCGATCAGGATCCACGACGTGAGGATGTAAAACACCACGTTCAAGCCGAGCGCGATGTACGCGGCGCGCGGGATGCTGACCTCGGGCTTGGCCGTCTCCTCGCCGTACAGCGCGACGGATTCGAAGCCCACGAAGCTGACGAACGCGAGCATGGCGGCAACGCCGAACGACCCGGTCATGACCGATTTCAGGTCAAACACCCCGGGCGGAAAGGCAGCGCTGCGCAGATCGCCCACGATGAACAGATCGAGCAGGATGAGCACGGCGAACTCCAGCGCCATCAGCACACCCAGCACCCGCGCGGACAGGGTGACGTTGCGGTAGCCCAAAAAGCCGACCAGCGCGATCGCCGCCGAAGAGAACACCCACCACGGCACGGTGACGCCGCTCGCCTCCTGCGCCAGGGTCGCGAAGAAGTAGCCGAAGGCCGCCGCCAGGCCCATCGACAGGGTCAGGTAACCAAGCGAAGCAAGGTAGGCGGCGGCGGCGGCGGCCGGCTTGCCCAACCCACGCGCAACCAGCACATAGAACGCGCCCTGGTTGCTGACGCGCTTGGTCATCTCCACAAATCCGATGCAGAAGCACGCCAGCACGATGCCTGCGAGCACGAAGGCCGTCGGCAGCACGATGCTGTTGCCGCGGATCAGCGCGATGGGAATGTTCCCAAAGACGGCCGCCAGCGGGGCTGCGGCCGCAACGACGAGAAAGACTACGCCTCGCGTGGTCAAGCGCCGGTCGGGTGTGGACATCAGGGGTCTCCAAATCGTGGTTGTTTTTCGAATGTGTAAATTATGTTGGTCGTATGACCAGTTCAATTGATCGGAAACCCTAGTTCCGACGAATGGAGTGGTTAAATAGCCCACTTACACAAAACGAGATCAATCAGCAGATGACAGATACCGAACACACGGGATACATGGGCGCCGTGCGTCGCAAGGACACGGGAGGAAGGCGGAACGAACTCATCGCCGCTGCGGCGCGGTTGATAGCCCGCGAAGGCGTGGCCGCAGCCACCACGCGACGTATCGCCGCCGAGGCCGGGATTCCACTGGGCAAACTGCATTACTGGTTCGCCGGCAAGGACGACCTCCTGGCGGCCGTCATCGGGGCCTCCATCGATGAGATCCGCTCCGTGGCGGCAGCGGCGGCGCAAACCCATGAAGATGGCGAGCCCGAGCTCGAGGCGGCATTTCGAGCCGCGTGGCGAATCGTCCAACAGGACAACGGCCGCCAGATGTCCCACATCGAACTCACCATCGCCGCCCTGCGAACGCCCGGCATGGCCGAGCTGGCGCGCAAGCAGTACGTGGCCTACCGTGAGGCGTCCGCCGACGTCGTTAAAGCGTGTTGCGACCCGATCCCCCCGAACCTGCCGGGCGGGCTTAACGCGCTGGCGCAACTTGTCGGGGTAGTTTTCGACGGCGCGACCCTGGCTTGGCTGGCCGACCCGAAAGGCTCCAATCCAGAGGAAGTGTTCGCACTGCTGAGCTATCTGGTCGATCAAGCGACGCGTCGTAGCTGAGCTGGGTGCTCAACGGGACGGCTCAGCGCATCCATCTCCACCCAGGGACGGCACTGGCAGTCGAAATACTGCGGTCAACCGCAATCGATCTGGTGGACTGGCAGGTCGGCAGCAAGGCCTTGGTCGGCCTGCTGACGGTGGGGCGGCCACGCCTGTTGCGGGGCGGTCGGGCCGACCGCTCACGCGTCAGGCACGCAGGTCGCAGACCACCTTTTCTGCTCGGGCACGAAAAGCAGGTGTGCCGCCGGGCGCGCGTCCCGGCCTCTTTGCGCAATCAACATCAAAAACGATAGCTACCTGCGCACGCCAGGCAAGCGCAAACCACAGATTTGACCTAAATACCCAACACCCCTACTCCACCCACCGCACAAACCCTTCCACCGCCTCGCGCGGCGTTGAGTAGGTGTTGATCAGCGCATCCGCATCGGCATACCCCAGCGCCATGCCGCACACCAGCATCTCATCCGGCCCGGCGCCAATCAATGGCAGCACGATGCTGGCATAGGGGTTCCACGCGCCCTGGGCGCAGGTATGCAGGCCGCGCGCGCGGGCGGCGATCATGATGTTCTGCAGGAACATGCCGTAGTCGACCAGGCTGCCCTGCCCCATCACGCGGTCCAGCGTGAACATCAGTGCCACGGGCGCGCCAAACAGGCGGTAGTTCTGGTGGTGCTGGGCGTACATGCGTTCGGTGTCGCCCTTTTGGATGCCCAGCAGGCCGTACAGCGACCAGCCGTTCTGGCGGCGGCGGCTCAGGTAGGGCTCTACCCATTGGCGCGGGTAGTAGTCGTAGGTTTCGCGGTAGTTGTCGGCGCGCTCGGGGTGGTCGCGGACTTCGTCGTGGGCGGCGCTGACTTGCTGCACCAGCGTGTCGCGCTGGGCGCCTTGCAGCACGTACACCTTCCACGGCTGGGCGTTGGTGCCGCTGGGGGCGCGGCTGGCCACGCGCAGGATGTCGGTCAGCAGATCGCGCGGCACCGCGTCGGGGCGGAAGGCGCGCACGCTGTAGCGGTTTTCAATGGCGGCATCAACGCTGGCCGGGTCGGCGACGGGGGCGTTGAGCTGGTCCATGTCAGCCCGGCACCCGCAGGGGCTGCAGCACGGCCTTCAGCGCATCGGGCAGCGGCACCGGGCGCTGGGTGGCGCGGTCGACGTAGACGTGCACGAAGTGCCCGCACGCCGCGGTGGTGGGCGCGCCTTCGGCAAACAGGCCGACTTCGTAGCGCACGCTGGACGAACCCAGGTGCGCCACGCGAATGCCGGCCTCGACGTTCTGCGGAAACGCCAGCGGCGCAAAGTAGTGGCACTGCGTCTCCACCACAAAACCGATGGTGGTGCCGGTGGCGGTGTCCAGCGCGCCCTGCTCGATCAGGTGGGCGTTGACGGCGGTGTCGAACCAGCTGTAATAGATGACGTTGTTGACGTGGCCATACTGGTCGTTGTCCATCCAGCGGGTGGTGATGGTGCGAAAGGCGCGGTAGGCATCGCGCGGCTGGGCTTGGGGGCGGGCGGGCGTGTTCATCGCGCGCCATTCTGCCAGCGGCGCCAGGCCGCCAGCGCCACGGCAAAGGTGTGCATTTGCACCTGCACGGTGGTGGCGATGTCGTGGCCATAGCCACCACCCATGCACAGCGCCAACGGCAGGCGGCGCTGCCACGCCCAGTCAAACACGCGTTCGTCGCGCGCCTGCATGCCGCGGTCGCTCAGCTTCAGGCGGCCCAGGCGGTCGCCTTCGTGGGCATCGGCGCCAGCCAGGTAGATCACCAGCTGCGGGCTGAAGCGCTGCGCCAGTTGCGCCAGCGCTCCGTCCAGCGCCTGCAGATAGGCGGCGTCGCCGGTGCCGTCGGGCAGGCCCACGTCCAGGTCGCTGGCTTCCTTGCGGAACGGAAAGTTCTTCTCGCCATGCAGGCTGAGGGTGAACACGGTCGCGTCGTTGGCAAAGATGCTGGCCGTGCCATTGCCCTGGTGCACGTCCAGATCGATCACCGCGACGCGGGCCACTTCGGTGCAGCGGCCGGCTTGCAGCGCACCGTTCTGGGCGGCGCGCGCGGCCACCGCCACATCGTTGAAGACGCAGTAGCCGCCGCCCCGGTCGGCGCTGGCGTGGTGGGTGCCGCCGGCCAGGTTGGCCGCCACGCCGTCGTTCAGCGCGGCGTGCACGGCGGCCACGGTGGCACCGACGGACCGGCGCGACCGGTCCACCATCGCTTCGCTCCAGGGAAAGCCGATCTCGCGCTGCGCGGCGGCGGGCAGCGTGCCGCCCTGCACTGCGGCGATATAGGCCGGGCTGTGCGCCAGCGCCAGCAGCGCGTCGCTGGCGGGCGCTGCCGGGCGCTGCTGCAGCGCGGGCAATTCGGCCGCCAACCGGGCGCGCAGGCGCTCGTATTTCTCAATCGGGAATCGGTGGCCCGGGGGCAGCGGCAGCGTGACGCGGGTGGAATAGAAAGCTTGCATCGCAGACTAACTTGGCGGTGGTGGCTCTGCCTATTTTGGTGCCGGGCCGCGCGATCGGGGTTTTAGAAAGCCGCACCTAAAAATGCTGCAATGCACCAAATGGTCTTGCAATCCGCAGGCACCTCCCTAAAATTCAAACCATGCTGCACCGCAACAAAACTGTTGACCGAGTACAGCTTAAACAAAGTAGTTCTTCCATCCATCGATTGTCTGAAAATGCTGAATCCTGCTGAAGTTGTTGCCACTCAAAAAGCCAACCTGGAAGCCCTGTACGAACTGACCAACAAAGCCTTCGAAGGCGTTGAGAAACTGGTTGAGTTGAATCTGCAGGCCACCAAAGCCGCCCTGAGCGAATCCGCCACCCACACGCGCGCCGTGCTGTCGGTGAAAGACGCTCAAGAGCTGATCGCCCTGCAAGCTGGCCTGTTCCAGCCTCTAGCCGAGAAAGCCGCTGCTTACAGCCGTCACCTGTACGACATCGCTTCGGGCACCGGCGCCGAATTCGGCAAGGCCTTCGAAGGCAAGGTCGCTGAAGGCCAGGCTCAGTTCGCCGCTCTGGTGGACAACGCCGCCAAGAACGCACCTGCTGGCTCTGAGTCCGCTGTGGCCGTGATGAAAAGCGCCGTGGCTGCTGCCAACAACGCTTTCGAATCGGTGCAAAAAGCTGTCAAGCAAGCATCCGACGTGGCTGAAGCCAACCTGGCTGCCGTGACGACCAGCGCCACCAACGCCGCCAAGTCGGCCAGCGCTGCTGCCAAGAAGCGCTGATCTGCGCGGCGCCTGGACGGGCCCGAACTGCTTCGCACGAAGCAACCAGGCCCCACACAGGCACCGATCAGACCCTGGTGCTTGGCCGCGCACAGCGTGCCGGCCAAGCCACCACAGCCAAGCCCACCGAATCTTCTGTAGGTTTGGCTGTGGTGGGGCAAACGGCCCCGCCAAACTGTTGTCTCCTCGGGTCCTCGGAAACCTCTGGTTCGGGATCCCTTCCAGGGCCGATCGACCGATCGGCTTCTTTTTTGCACGGACGAGCGCCGTGCCGGCCGATGAAGGGCCGGCAAAGGCCCGGCGCAGGGCCAGCTCGGCCCGTGCATCAGCCGCCTTGTAAAGCCAGCGCGCGACGCGAACTGGCGCGCCGCACCAGCCACCAATTGGCAATGATTTTGGCCTTCAGCGCCCATGTCACGGGCGTTAGCAGCTATCGTATTTGCAGCAGACCAAGTGCTTTGGCCTGGCGGCAAGCTGGGTGTGGATCCTTTGATCGCCCCGCGCTCAGGCACGTGCCCATGCAGCCGCCAGCGCGAGCGCCCGTGCAGCACCGGGCCAACGCCGTCCGCCCGGCCCTGCCTATCCCATCCTCAATGCCGGCACAGCAGGGCTTGTTCCTAGTGACAACAATTCTCGTCTGGGCTATCATGCGCGCGCGGTTCGCGGCCTTTCGCCGCGAACAGAAAACCCTTTAATCCTCAACAAGGACAACAGCTTATGAGCAAGCGCGTGACCCTGGCGGTCCTGGTGGCAGCCACCCTCAGCGGCGGTGCCGCCGTGGCCCAGGAGCAGGTGCTCAACCTCTACTCGGCCCGCCACTACAGCACCGACGAGGCGCTGTACAACGACTTCACCAAGGCCACCGGCATCAAGATCAACCGCGTCGACGCGGATGACGCCGGCATCATCGCCCGCCTGAAGGCCGAAGGCGCCGCCTCGCCCGCCGACGTGATCCTGCTGGTCGACGCGGCTCGGCTGTGGCGCGGCGAGCAGGACGGCCTGTTCCTGCCGATCAAGTCGAAGGTGCTGGAAGACGCCATCCCCGCCAGCCTGCGCGCCGCCCCGGCGGCCGACGGCGGCATCCCGTGGTACGGCTTCTCGACCCGCGCGCGGGTGGTGGTGTACGACAAGATCAAGGTCAAGCGCGACGACGTGGACACTTACGAAGAGCTGGGCGACTCCAAGAACAAGGGCAAGCTGTGCATCCGCAGCGGTTCGCACCCCTACAACCTCAGCCTGTTCGGCGCCGTGACCGAGCACATGGGCCCTGAAAAGGCCGAAGCCTGGCTGAAAGGCATGGTCGACAACATGGCGCGCGCGCCCAAGGGCGGCGACACCGACCAGATCAAGGCCGTGGCCGCGGGCGAATGTCAGATCGCCGTGACCAACAGCTATTACCTGGCGCGCCTGATGCGCTCCAACGCGCCGGAAGACCGCGCCGTGGTCGAGCGCGTGGGCGTCGTCTTCCCCAACCAGAACAGCTGGGGCACGCACGTCAACATCGCCGGCGCTGCCGTGGCCAAGCACACCAAGCACCCGGACGTGGCCATCAAGTTCATGGAATATCTGGCCAGCCCGTCGGCCCAGCAGTACTTCGCCAACGGCAACAACGAATGGCCGGTCGCCAAGGGCGTGACCACCAACAACGCGGCACTCAAATCGATGACCGGCGGCGGCAACTTCAAGTACGAAACCATCCCGATCAGCGCCGTCGGCGGCAACCAGGTCAAGGTGCAGCAGATGCTGGACCGGGTCGGCTTCAAGTAAGCCGCGTGGCCGTGGGCCGTCTCGCGCGGGACGGCGGGCCCTGGCGGGACCGGCGCGCGGCGTGGGCCGCGCCAGGTCGACCCCGCCACCGCCGGACTAGCGCCGCTCTTGCGGCGCTTTTTCCTGATGAAATCGGTCTTTGGCCATACAACCACTTGCGCTGGCAGCTCCTGAATTCAGAGCGCCAGAACACTGACGTGAGTTTCCAGGCCTGACGCCCTGCGCGCGGGCGCAAGCCTGAGGACTGGCCGGATGTCAAACCAAATCAGCCAACGGCCCTACAGCCGCTTGCGCAGCCAGCTATCGATTTGAAAGCGCGGCAGGGCGCTGGCGACCTGGCATGCCATGGCGGCGCCGATCGCCGCCGTACCCGTGCCGCGCACCGGTCGGCCAGCCTGACGTTGCAGCCAGATCGTCGCCGAGGTGTGCCAGGCTTTTTCAAGCTAAATCAGGCCATGGCCCTACAACCACCTGCGCCGCCAGCTTCTCTTTTCAGAGCAAACGGTGAAGCCGATCGATCAAAAAAACACCCACCACCTGTTCAGGTTGGCGGGTGTCTCAGCGCTCAGCCGACCGAAACCGGCTGGCCCTGGGTCGCGTGCAGCCGAGCGATCAGCGACCGCGGCCTTTGCGCATGCCGCTGGCCGCAAAGCCGGCCAGACCCAGCGACATCAGCAGCAGACCCCACTGGCCCAGTGTCGGCACGTCGACCACAGCGGCCGCGTTGGCCACGACGCTGGCCGTCCCCACTCCGATGCCGTAGTTCGGCGAGGTCGGCACGGTGACGCTTGCCGTGGTGGGCGCCGCCGGCAATGTGGCCGGAGCGGTGATGGTGCAACTGTTGCTGCTCGCCGTTTGCCCGGCGGGGATGCTCAAGCTGGTCGTGCCGCAGGTGGAAGTGAAGCCTGCGGGCAGATTCGGCGTGAGCGTCAATGCCAGCGGGCTGCCAGGCGGGACGTCGGAGCTGATGGTACAGGTCGACGAAGCACCGGGCGTGGTCAGGGTGGCTGGTGTGCAGGTCACCGACACCTGTGGCAAGGCTGCAGCGGCAGGTACGGCGACGCTGGCCTGAGGCACCAGCAACGTGTAATCCGGCGTTGCCGTCGCCGACGGCGTAATGGCCACGGTGGCGGTCGCAGGCGCTGCCGGCAAGGTGGCTGGCGCCGTGACGGTGCAGGTGTTGCTGCTCGTCCCGCCCGCTGGAATGGTCACGCTGGCGCAAGTGCTGGTGAAGCCCGGCGGCAGGGTGGGCGCAAGCGGCACCACCTGCGCAGCATCCGGCGGCACGTTAGAGGTGACCTCGCACGTGGCCACCGCACCCGCCGTCAGATTGGTCGGCGTACAGGTAATGGACAAAGCAGGCACAGGGGTCACCACCACCTGAC
>JAGOEM010000273.1 GCA_017997715.1 Ottowia sp. | reverse complement strand
CTGTGGGCTGCCCGTTGTCCCCATAGCCGCAGTCACAGCCGCAGCCGACCTGCTGCCCGGCTGCGTGCCACGGAACGCAGCGGCAGCATCCCCGGTCTTTTTCCATTTCAGCCTTTTTCCTTTCAGGAGCCGCGCCACGCATGTCCGCCCACACCTTTCTCTGGCACGACTACGAAACCTTTGGCATCGACCCCCGGCGCGACCGGCCGGCGCAGTTTGCCGCCATTCGCACCGATGCCGACCTGAACCCGCTGGGCGAGCCGCTGATGTGGTACTGCCAGCCGGGCAACGACTATGTGCCCGACCCGGCGTCGTGTCTGATCACCGGCATCACGCCGCAGCTGGCGTTCGAGCGCGGCGTGAGCGAGCGCGAATTCGCCGCCCGCATCGAAGCCGAAATGGCGCGGCCCGGCACCATCAGCGTGGGCTACAACACCATCCGCTTTGACGACGAGTTCACGCGCTTTCTGTTCTGGCGCAACCTGATCGAGCCCTACGCACGCGAATGGCAGAACCAGTGCGGCCGCTGGGACCTGCTGGACGTGGTGCGCATGGCCTTTGCGCTGCGCCCCGAAGGCATCGAGTGGCCAAAAAACGCGGACGGCACGCACAGCTTCAAGCTCGAACACCTGGCACGCGCCAACGGCCTGGCACACGAGGCCGCGCACGATGCGCTGTCGGACGTGCGCGCCACCATCGCGCTGGCGCAGCTGCTGCGCGCAAGGCAGCCCAAATTGTTCGACTTTGCGCTGGGTTTGCACAAAAAGGACCGCGTGGCCGCCGAGCTGCGCCTGCCGGCCACGGCGGACACCGCCCGCCCGTTCCTGCATGTCTCGGGCATGTTTGGCGCCGAGCGCGGCTGCCTAGCGGTGATGTGGCCGCTGGCCAGCCACCCCGGCAACAAGAACGAAATCCTGGCCTGGGACCTGGCGCACGACCCGTCCGAACTGGCCACGCTGGGCGCCGAGCCGCTGCGCCAGCGCCTGTTCACGCGCAGCGCCGACCTGCCGGACGGCGTCACGCGCCTGCCCATCAAAAGCATCCACCTGAACAAGTCGCCGATGGTGGTGGGCAATGTGCAAACGCTGCGGCCCGAGCTGGCCGAGCGCTGGGGTATCAACATGGAAAAGGCCCTGGCGCACGCCCAGGTGGCACGCGACCTGCCCGACATGAGCGCGCTGTGGCCGGCGGTGTACGCCCGCTCGCCCGAGACCGAGGTGCCCGACGCCGAGCAGGCGCTCTACAGCGGCTTTGTGGCGCCCGGCGACCGCCACCGCTTGACGGAACTGCGCGAGATGAAAGGCGCGCAGCTGGCACAGGCGCGCACCGGCTTCGACGACCCGCGCCTGAAGGAACTGGTGTGGCGCTACCGGGCGCGCAATTTTGCCGACACGCTGACCTCCGAGGAGCAGGCGCGCTGGGAAGCGCACCGCGCAGCCCGCCTGCTGGACGGCGCCGCCGGGGCGCGCACGGTGGAGCAGTTTCTGGGTGAAATCGATGCGCTGTCAGAGAACGCCGACGAGCGCGGCGAAGACATTCTGGGCGCGCTGTACGACTGGGGCAGCATGCTGGCGCCCGAGCGCTGAACAGATTTAGAGGGCGGCTGCGCCCGCAACCAGGCTGCCTTGCCTGCCCCACAAGGCAGGCGAAAAATACAAGCCAAATCGGCCTCCAGCGCATGTCGGCATTGCGCGAGCAGCTATCAATAAAGGAGTGAAATGCCGTGCGCCACGGCGGTGAACCAGCTTTGCAGGCGGCGCTGTTTCAGCGCGGCGCCAGCCGGATGGCGCCATCGAGGCGAATCACCTCGCCGTTGAGCATGTCGTTTTCCAGAATGTGCTGCACCAGTTTCGCGTAGTCCTGCGGCGTGCCCAGCCGGCTGGGAAAGGGCACGCCGGCGGCCAGCGTGTCCTGCACTTCCTGCGGCATGCCAAACAGCATCGGAGTGCCGAAAATGCCCGGCGCAATGGTCATGTTGCGAATGCCGCTGCGCGCCAGGTCGCGGGCAATGGGCAGCGTCATGCCGACAATGCCGGCCTTGGACGCGCTGTAGGCGGCCTGGCCGATCTGGCCGTCGTAGGCGGCCACGCTGGCGGTGGAAATCAGCACGCCGCGCTCGCCGGTGGCTTCGGGTTCGTTCTGGGCCATGGCCTCGGCGGCCAGGCGGATCATGTTGAAGGTACCGACCAGGTTGACCGTGAGGGTCTTGGCAAACAGCGCCAGGGCGTGCGCGCCGTGCTTGCCCACGGTTTTTTCGGCGGGTGCAATGCCGGCGCAGTTGACCAGCCCCACCAGCTTGCCCATCGACACCGCCTGCGCCACCACGGCCTGGCCGTCGGCTTCGCTGCTGACATCGCAGCGCACAAAGGCGCCGCCAATCTCGCGCGCCACGGCATCGCCCCGCTCGGCCTGCATGTCGGCCACCACCACATGCCCGCCCTGCGCCGCCAGGTGGCGCGCCGTGCCTTCGCCCAGCCCCGAAGCGCCGCCGGTGACGATGAAAACCTTGCCTTGAATGTGCATGGATGGCCCCTGTGCAATGTGCAGTTTGGAATGGGTTTTTGACTTGAAGGGCAATTATGGCGAATGCCGCAGGCGAAAAAAAACCCGGCCGGGCCGGGTCTGGTGAGTGTGCCCCGGAACGGGTTCGCGTTCGCGGAGCACTGGGAGCAGGGCGGCTTATTTGAAGCCGACGCGGTCCAGCATCTGCTGCACCCGGGTCACGTTGGCGCCCACCGCGCTGATCGGGATGGTTTCGCTCTTGAACGGCTTGCCGTTGGTCATCGCCTTCAAGGCCGGGTTGTCCACTTCCACGCCCTTGGCGGTGGGCCACTCGTTGTTGCCGTTGGCAAAGTAGTTTTGCGCCGCCGGGCTGGCCAGGTACTCCATGAACTTGACCGCGTTTTCTGGGTGCTTGGCATGCTTGGCAACGGCGCCGCCGGCAATGTTCATGTGCGTGCCCCAGGACTGCTGGTTGGGAAACACCACGCCGACCTTGCTGGCCACTGCCATGTCTTCGGGCTTGGACGAGCGCATCAGGCGCGCCAGGTAGTAGCTGTTGGTGACCGCAATCTCGCACTCGCCCGAGGCCACGGCCTTGATCTGGTCGGTGTCACCGCCCTTGGGATCGCGCGCCAGGTTGGCAACCACGCCCTTGAGCCATTCTTCGGTTTTTGGCTCGCCCATGTGCTCGGTTACGGCACCGAACAGGCTCAGGTTGTAGGGGTGCGAACCCGAGCGGATGCACACCTTGCCCTTGTTCTTCGGGTCGGCCAGTTCTTCGTAGGTGTCCACGTCGTCCTTGTTGACCTTGACCTTGTTGTAGACGATGACGCGGGCACGCGTGGAAAAGCCGTACCAGGAAATGCCGCCATCGGCCGCCGGCGCGCTGCGCAGGTTGGATGGAATGGTGTCTTCCAGCATTTTGGACTTGATGGGCTGGAACAGGCCGTCGGCCTCGCCCTTGTACAGGCGCGAAGCATCCACCAGCAGGATCACGTCGGCAGGCGACGCCGAGCCTTCGGCCTTCAGGCGCGCCAGGATGCCGGCGTCGTCCGCGTCCACGCGGTTGATCTTGATGCCGGTGGCCTTGGTGAAGCCGTCGTACATCGCCTCATCGGTGGCGTAGTGGCGGGCCGAATACAGGTTGACGACGTTGTTGTCCTGGGCGTGGGCCAGGCCGGTCAGGCTGGTGGCGGCCAGCACAAGGCAGGCGGCTGCGGCGGCGGG
>JAGOEM010000097.1 GCA_017997715.1 Ottowia sp. | reverse complement strand
ACCATGAACAGCTGGATGATCAGGAAGGGAATGGCGCCCTTGTAGATCTGCATGGTCGTCACTGGGTCCATCACGCGCTTGGTGACACGGTCCACATAAGGCTTGTCGGGTGCCACCGATCGCAGGAAGAACAGGGCAAAGCCAAAGGGCGGATGCATGAACGAGGTCTGCATGTTCATGGCCAGCAGCACGCCAAACCAGATCAGGTCGATGCCCATCTTGTGAGCGACCGGGGCCAGCAGCGGAACGACGATGAACGAGAGCTCGAAGTAATCCAGGAAGAACGCCAGGAAGAAGACCAGCACGTTCACGAAGATCAGAAAACCGACCTGACCACCTGGCAGGCCGGCCATCAAATGTTCAACCCAGATCGGGCCGTCGGCCGCCTGGAACACCAGGCCGAACACCGTGGCGCCGATCAGGATGAACATCACAAAGCTGCCCAGCTTGGTCGTGGCGGCCAGCGCCTGTTTGAGCAGGTTCATGTCCAGGCGCCCACGCATCCAGGCCATGATGATCGCGCCCATGGCGCCCATGGCGCCGCCTTCCGTCGGCGTAGCCACGCCCAGGAAAATGGTGCCCAACACCAGGAAGATGAGCAGCAGCGGCGGAATCAGCACAAAGGTCACGCGCTCTGCCAAACGCGAGAGCAGGTTGAGCTTCGCGAACTTGTTGACCAACGCAATCACCAGGGCGAAGAAGGCGCCGCCGCACATCGCCACGACGACCTTCTCATCGGTAGCGACCGACGTGATTTCCTGGCCCAGCCACCAGGTGTGGACTTCCGGCATGTGGCGCGCCAGCACCACCGACACCAGGAAGGAAATCACCATCAGCACGACCAGCGAAACGTAGCCGCCGCTGCCGTTGGGCTCACGGTAGATGCGGGCTTCAACCGGCAGCGCAGGAACGCTGGCAGGCTTGAAAATGGCCAGGAAACCGATGTAGATGACGTAGCAGCCCACCAGCATGAAGGCCGGCACGAAGGCGCCCTTGTACATGTCGCCCACGCTCTTGCCGAGTTGGTCGGCCATGATGATCAGCACCAGCGACGGTGGAATGATTTGCGCCAAGGTGCCGGATGCGGCAATCACGCCACTGGTGAACTTACGGTCATAGCCGTAGCGCAACATGATGGGCAGCGAGATCAGGCCCATCGAGATCACCGACGCTGCCACCACGCCGGTGGTGGCAGCCAGCAGCGCGCCCACGAACACCACCGCCAGCGCCAGGCCGCCGCGCATCGGCCCGAACACCTGGCCGACCGTGTCAAGCAGGTCTTCGGCCATGCCACTTCGTTCAAGCACCAGCCCCATCAAAGTGAAGAAGGGCACGGCCAACAAGGTGTCGTTGGCCATGATGCCAATCAGCCGCTGCGGCAGCCAGGCGAGAACCGAAGCCGGAAACACGTCCAGCTGAATGCCGATGATGGCAAAGCTCAAGCCGCAGGCAGCCAGGCTGAAGGCCACTGGAAAACCCAGCAGCAGGAACATGATCAGGCCCACGAACATGATCGGGGCGAAGTTGGATACAAAGAACTCCACGGTGTCTCCCGATCTCAGCGGCTGGGCGCAGCGGCGGCTGCATCGGATGGGGAAGCTTGATCGGCCGCAGCGCGGCTGCGCAGCACTTCAGCAAGCTCTTCTTCGGCAGACTTTTCGCCGGGTTTGACGGTGGGGTCCGGGCCGTCGCCGGTCAGAAACGCAATGCGCTTGATCAGCTCCGACCAGCCTTGCAGCAGCAACAGGCTGAAGCCGACGGGAAGCGCCAGCCACACCGGCCAGCGAATCAAGCCACCCGGGTTGCCAGACACCTCGCCCGAGGTGTATTGCTGGAGGGTGTGCGGAACGGTGTAGTACAGCACCATCAGACACAGCGGCGTCAGAAAAAACGCGAACCCGACGATGTCGATCCAGATCTGTGTTTTCTTCGACAGACGGCTGTTGATCACGTCGATCCGAACATGCTCACGATTCAAAAGCGTAAAGCCGGCGGCCACCAGAAACGACCACGCGAACAGGTACCACTGCACTTCGAGAAACGCGTTGGAACTGGTGTGGAATATGTAGCGGACCAGCGCGTTGAGGGCACTGATGGCGGTTGAGGCGAGGATCAGCCAGATGACTGCTTTTCCCACCACAGTATTTAGCCAATCAATGGCTCTCGAAAGCTTGAGTAAGCCGTGCATGTCTACTCCAGTTCTAATGTCGGCGAATGACACGCGTGGATGCGTATCGCGCGCACGATGCGCGCCCTGGGCCGAGTTACAGCGTGAGCGATTGTAATGAGCGCAGCAGGCTGTCAGTCAGCACGATTTCCCTTGGTATTCCCGCGTGCGCGTTCCGCCACAGCCAACGGGGCCGACGTCCATCAGCCGTCAAGCACGGCTTCGGGTCCCAATCGGGGTGAAGCAGTTGGGCGCGTGTGCGACCCAGAAGGGCGCCGTGTGCGTGCCCGCACGCGACGGGCGATGGGCGACGCGTATCCCAAACCCGTCAAGCCGGTCGCAGACCCGGTGGGGTTGAAGATCCGCCGTGGCGGCGCAGCGGCCGCCTGGCTTCAGCCGAGCAACGCGCAAAGCGCGGTCAGGCTGGCGACCTCGGCGTGTGGCGCATGCGGCAATTCAGTCGGCCAGCGCGCGTCGGTGCGGTTGACCCAGATGGTCTGCATGCCAGCGGCCAGGGCGCCTGCGCCGTCCAGGTGAGCGTCGTCCCCAATGTGCAGCACGTCGCCGGGCGCCACGCCCGCTGCAGCGGCGGCGGCCATGAAGATGCGCGGGTCGGGCTTGCTGACGCCCACCAAAGCCGGGTTGATGGCGCCATGAAAGTACCGCCCAATGCCTACGCGGTGCACGTCGGCATTGCCGTTGGACAACGCAACCACCGGAAAGCGTTCTGACAGCGCCTGCAACGCGGCCAGCGCGTCGGGGTACAGGTCGACCTGTTGGCGCGCGTCGTAGAACACCTGGTAAGCCGGTTCGGCCAGGGCCGTGTCTTCGCCCGATTCGGCCAGCAGGCGGCGCAGGGCTTCGCGGCGCAGATCGCCCAGGTGATGAATGATTTCGGGCTGGTCTGCCACGACGGCCTCGCGCAGGCGGCGTTGGACATGGCCGTCGGCGGACATGCGGGCGGTGACGGGTGCGCGGTGCGACAGCCAGGTGCGCAAGGTGGTTTCGGCGCGCTCGATGGTGGGCCACACGGGCCACAGCGTGTCGTCCAGGTCCAGGGTGACGGCGCGCACGCGCGAAAAGTCCAACGCGGACGTGCTCATGGTGCGCAGCACAGCCAGTGCGGCAGGGTCAAAACAGGCATGCCCGAGAATAGCGCATGCGTTTTCGTCCTGAACCTGAGGGAGAAGCCCGCCGCGCCACGCGCACTGGCGTGCTGCTGTGCAACCTGGGCACCCCCGATGCCGCCACGCCCGCGGCCACCCGCACCTACCTGGCCGAGTTTCTGAGTGACCCGCGCGTGGTGGAGATTCCCGCCATCGTGTGGAAGCCGATCCTGCACGGCGTCATTCTGCGCACGCGCCCGCGCCAGTCGGCGCACAAGTACCAGAGCGTGTGGCTGCCCGAAGGCTCGCCCTTGATGGTGTACAGCCGCAAGCAGGCCACGCTGCTGCGCGGCTACCTGGGCGAACGCGGCCACGCGGTCACCGTGCGGCTGGCCATGCGCTACGGCAATCCTTCCATCGCTTCGCAACTGGACGATCTGCGTGCGCGTGGCTGCACGCGCGTGCTGGTGGTGCCGATGTACCCGCAGTATTCAGGGACGACCACCGCCAGCGTGGTGGATGCGGTGGCGAAGTGGTCGGGCACCGCGCGCCATGTGCCCGAATTCCGTTTCATCAACCGCTATTACGACGACCCCGGCTACATCCGCGCCCTCACGCGCAGCGTGCACCAGCACTGGCAGGCGCATGGCCGGCCGGACAAGCTGCTGATCAGCTTTCACGGCGTGCCCGAGCGCACGCGGCAACAGGGCGACCCCTATTACGACGAATGCCAGGCCACCGCGCGCCTGCTGGCCGAGCGCCTGGCGCTGAAGGATGCCGAATGGGTCATCACCTTCCAGTCGCGCTTTGGCAAGGCCAAATGGGTAGAGCCGGCCACCGCCACCACGCTGGAAAAGCTGGGGCGCAGCGGGGTGGGGCGTGTCGACGTGATCTGCCCTGGCTTTCCGGCCGACTGCCTGGAGACGCTGGAAGAGATCGCGATGGAAGGGCAGGCCAGCTTCAAGGCCGCGGGCGGCAAGGAATTTCACTACATCCCCGCGCTGAACGACAGCCCCGCATGGATGGCCGCCTTGGCCGAATTGGTGCAGGAGCACCTGCAAGGCTGGCCCACGCGTGGGCAGGCCAATGACGCCGAGTCGGCATCGGCGCAGGCGGCGGATTTGGGCGCAGCCTTCTGATCGTCATTGATTTGCGGTGAGGCGTTGATTGCTATTGTTTGAATAGCTGCTTGCGCACACTGGTAAAGCGCTAGAGGCTGTTTTCGTTGTGAATCGCTGGTGTGTTTCGCCACGGGTGGCGCGTCGCTCACGCCGCACGAAGATGACCATGCCTTGTGTGGTCATGGCCAAGCCACAGGCTGCGCCCTGGCTATTTCAATCGGTCAACTGCCACATCGCGAACCACTCACCGCGGATCGCGGCAAAGCCGGTGAACCCCAGCCACAAGGCCACAACAAAACCCGCCATGGCCCAGCGTTTGGCGTAACGGTGGGCGGCTTAGTCAGGCTTCTTTGGCGCTCTGAAAGGCCGCCGCTTCAGGCGTGGGCAGGCTGCGCGGCAGAGGCCAGAAAGCCATCGATCAGCGCGAATTGCTCGGGCACATTCAGGGCGGGTGCGTGCCCGCAGCCCGCTACTTCCACCCATTGCAGTTGGCCGCGCGCGCCGGGGCCGCGCCGGGTCATCTCTTCGGCGGTGTCCTTCAGTACCAGATCGGATTCCACGCCGCGCAGCAGCAATACCGGGATGTGCAGCGCATCGTAGTGGTGCCAGATCAGGTAGTCGTCCGGATAGTGGATGAACTGGCCGACGATGGCTGGGTCGTAGTGCGGCGTTACGCGCCCGTCGGGCAGGCGGCGCGTGCTGGTCTCGGCCATGCGGCGCCATTGGGTGTCGGTCAGTTGGCCGTAGGGCTGGTAGGCGGTGCGCAAAAAGCCTTCCAGCTCGGTCACCGTGTTGAACGCCGGTGGCTGGCCTGCGTAGGCCTTGATGCGCTCCAGCGCAGGCGCGGCCAGCTGCGGTGCGTTGTCGTTCAACACCAGGCTTTGAATGCGGGTTTTGAGGCTCGGCTCAAAGTACCCGCTGGCCCCCACCATGCCAATGGCGCCGCCCATCGAGGTGCCCACCCAGTGGCATTGGTCGATGCGCAACTGCTCAAGCAGCTCGCGCGCCAGCCGGGCGTAGAACGCCAGGCAGTACTCGTCCTTCGGATTGGCCGCCCACTGGCTCAGGCCGCGGCCGATGGTGTCCGGGCAGACCACGCGCCAGCCCTGCTCCGACAGGTGGGCGGCCAAATCGTCCATGTCGCGCCCGGTGCGCGCCAGGCCGTGCCAGGCCACGACGGTGCCCAGCTTGCTGCGGCCGGGGGCGGGCTGCCAGTCGGTAACGTGAAGCTCGCGCCCGGCGCAGCGGTGGTAGTGGGAGGAAGATGGCATGGTGGGTTCAGAACGAAGGGCAGCTGGGGCGGCGCGCGTCAGTCGGGGATGAAGACGGTGTGGGTGTTGAGCATCGTGATGGCGTTGTTGGCGGTCGGCCGGGCGGCCATGTCGGGCACCTGAGCGGCGGTGATCGGCGTGGCCTGGCCCGGCGTGCCGCCGCGCGGTGCGGTGCGCACCACCTGGCTGGGCGGCAGCGCCTTGCCGTTCTTCAGCTTGTCGTAAACCGCGTCCAGCGCGCGGTTCAGGTACACGTGCAACGGCACAAAGCGCGTGTCGTAGCCGGGCAGCACGGCGGGCAGCGCGATGAAGGCGTCAAAGTGCTGCGCGTTCGTCACCTCGATGTAACTCAGCTGGCTGGCGTTGCCTTCCACGCGCTGGTTCAGCGCGAAGTAGGGGCGCGAGGTGTGGTTGACCGGCAGCAGCGCGTCGTTGCGGCCATGCACGATGATGGCCGGCTTGCCGCGCAGGTTGCCGTTGCGCTGCGTTTCGGCCATGCCGGTTTGCAGACGCCGCGCCCACGCGTCGTTGCCAACCACCAGGTTGCGCAGGCACAGGGCGCCGTCCAGGTTCCAGTCGAACTTGCCGGCCGCGTTCAGGCTGAGGAAGTCGCGCGCCGGCCCTTGCGCAGCGCGGTTGTTGACCAGGTTGACGCCCGCTGCCGGTGGCACGCCATTGCCCGACGCGGCCATGCTGGCCAGCGCTGCAGGCGCCAGCTTCGTCACGCTGCCGGCCGCAACGGTGGCGGCGTAGCTGTAGCCGCACAGGCTGTCGTTGACGCGGGCACGAGCCAACGCGTTGGCGAAGGTGGTGGCCACGGCGGGCGACACTTCAAACGCGGCCAGCGAGGGCGTCAGCTCCAGCGATTCGGGCTCCCAGCCGTAGTTGGCCAGCAACTGCAGCGATTCTTCGGCCTGCAGCGCGGTGGTGGTGCTTTGCAGCAGGCCGGCGTTGACCAACGCTGTGCAGCGGCCGCTGGCAATCGGCAGCGCAGCGGCGTTGAATGACGCTGCGAATGCTGCGCCAAATGGCGCCTTGGCCAACGATGGCGCCAGCGAGGCGCAGGCCTGGTACAGGTTGGCATAGGTGGTGAAGTCGACCAGGTTGCGGCCGGCGTTGGCCACTAGGCGATTGCCGCGGCGCACCGCCACGCCGGCGTTGGCGGGCAGCTCGACGGCGGGTTCGGACACCGCCACGCCATCGATCAGGCCTTCGGTATCCAGCTCGGCCGCGGCGATGGCCGCGCCGCCACCATTCGACACGCTGGAGGCAATCACCAGCGTGTTGCGCGCGGTGAAGCTGATGGTGCGTTTGCCGTCGGCGTTCAGTTCGCCATGGCGGTCGTTGATGGCGTACAGCGCCAGGCGCACCGCGTCCAGTGTGTAGCGGCCCCAGTCTTTTTCGGGGTTCTGGCCGGAATGGGCATGCTTGAAGGCGTAGCGGTCGGGCGTGGCGCTGTTGAAAGCGATGCGCTCGGCGTTGGTCAGTCCGGCGTTGAACTGCGCCTGGTTGCCGGCCACCGTGGCGGTGGTGCGCGTGCCATCGACCAGGGGCACGGTGTCGTTCATCAGGTCGTGCGGGGCGCCACCGGTGCCCTTGTCGGTGTAGGCCACCGCGCAGCCGCGCTTCAGGCCCCATTCGCCGGTGGAAATGGCGCCATAAACCCCGCGCGAACCGGATGAGGTGGCGGTGACGATACAGGGGTTCTTGGGATCAAAGCTGTCGGGCACCTGCGCCATCAGCGTCACGTTCTGGCGGCCGCTGCCGTCGTCGCGCAGGGCGATGTATTCGCTGCCGGCGACCTTGCCCGTGCCTTGTGTCACCTGGCCGGTGGCCGTCACGTTGGGGCCGTACAGCGTGCCGTAGCCACCGGCTGCGGTGGTGTCCACAATGCCGCGGTAGCTGACGTAGATGGCATTGCGGCGCAGCTCGGCTGCGGTGGGCTGCAGCGGGCTGGCGTAAACCGGCTCGGTGGCCGACTGCAGGCCGCTGGCCCCCAGGCCGGCCGTCAGCAAATCGTCGCCTTGTCCGTCGTATTGCACAACACCGACCTTGGCTACGCCATGGGGCAAGGTGTTGATGGGCGCGTGGTCGTCGTCGTTGCCGCTGCCGCCGCAGGCGGTGAGCGCGCAGGCCGTGGCCACGGCCAGTGCAAGGGGGCTGGGGCGCAAGTGCATGGTCGGTCTCCTGGTGCTTTTTTTGGGGGGGGTGGAAGAGAAGCCTGGATTTAATGATGGGGCTTCAGCGCGGGTGCAACGCCTTGGCGGGCCAGGGCGCGCGCTTCGGTGCGGGCGCGCAGCCGCCCGACCACGCCGGTGGGGAAGTAGTAGACAGACAGCACGAACAGCAGCCCCATCCACAGCAGCCAGCGATCGGGCGAGAGCAGGGCGGGCAGCAGCGGAATGCCGGCTGCGGCTTCGCTGCCCAGGCGCAGCAGGTCCTGCAGGTAGCTTTGCGCCAGCACGAACACCACCGAACCGATCAGCGCGCCATACAAGGTGCCCATGCCGCCAATCACCACGATCAACAGGCAGTCCATCATGATTTCAAAGCTGAGCGAGGTGTCTGGCCCGTTGTAGCGCAGCCAGATCGCCAGCATGCAGCCGGCGGCGCAAGCAAACAGCGCCGAGATCACGCTGGACAGCGTGCGGTACACCACCACGCGGTAGCCGATGGCTTCGGCGCGGAATTCGTTTTCGCGGATGGCCTGCAGCACGCGGCCAAAGGGCGAATTGACGATGCGCAGCAGCGCCAGGAACAGCACCACCGTCAGCACGAACAGGCCGTAGTAGGTGATGATCTTGCCGTCGATCAGCACGCCGAACACTTCGGTCTCAAACGGTTCGAAGCTGGGCATCAGCACCTCGGGCAGCTTGAAGGTCAGCCCGTCTTCACCGCCGGTCCATTCCGACAATTGCGACGCCAGCGTCTGAAACGCCGCCGCCACCGCCAGCGTGATCATGGCGAAGAAGATCGCCCGCACCCGCAGCGAAAACAACCCCACCGCCAGCGACAGCAGCAGCGACAACAGCAGCGCCCCGGCCACGCCCACGGCGATGGCGCCCCAGCTTGGCCCGATGCGCGTGGTGGCAATCGCAATGCCGTAGGCGCCAATGCCAAAGAACATGGTGTGCGCAAAACTGACGATGCCGGTGTAGCCCAGCAGCAGATCAAACGCCGCCACCAGCACGATGAAGATCAGGATCTTCGCCGCCACATTCAGCGCCTTCACGCCGGGGAAGATGAATGGCGCCAGCGCCAGCCCCACCAGAATGGCCAGCAGGATCAGCGTCAACAACCGGTTGCGCGGAAAGTCGTTGGAAAAGAGACGGCTGAGCATGACTTGTTCAGGGTAAAAAACGGCTGTAGCGCAGGCCAAACGTGCGCAAGCAGCTATCAAAAAGTGAGACGACTGCGGTTGCCGACGTCTGTGCCCCGCCGGCGCTTACCCCAGCCATCTGCCAGAGAAAGGCGGCGTGAAGGCCGCAGCGCACGCCAATCCAGCGAACGACGTGCTCGGGCTTGCACCGAGCACCGGCGTTGTCACCCTTCCCGAAGCGCGTAGCGCGAAGAGAGAGGGGGGAAGGCGCCGCCAGGCGACTCAGGGGGGTGGTCATCGATTCGCCACCGGATACACGCCCTGCGGCCGCCACAGCAGCACCGCCACCATCAGCGCAATGTTGGAAAACAGCGCCACCTTGGGGGCCAGAAAGCCGGTGTAGTTGGCCATCAGGCCCACCAGCAGCGCGCCGATCAGCGCGCCGGTGGTGCTGCCCAGGCCGCCGATGATGATGACGATGAAGATCAGGATGTTGACCTGCGCGCCCATCTGCGGCACCACGTTCTGCTGGTACAGGCCCCACATCACGCCGCCCAGGCCGGCCAGCGCGCTGCCGACCACGAACACACCAATGAAAAGGCGCCGGATGCGGTAGCCGAGTGATTCGACCATTTCCCTGTCCTGCACTCCGGCGCGAATCAGCAGGCCAACCTTGGTGCGCGACAAGGTCCAGGCCAATGCGGTGAACACGATGGCGCCAACGATGACGGCCACCACGCGGTATTTCTCAACGGCGGCATCGCCAATCAGCCACGAGCCCTGCATGCCGGTGGGCAGCGGCAGCGGAATCTGCTGTGGGCCCCAGATCACCTTGATCAGCTCTTCGCCAATGATCATGCCGCCCATGGTGATCAGGATCTGCTTCAGATGCTGGCCGTACACCGGCCGCACGATGAAGCGCTCAAACGCCAGGCCGACGGCGCCCGCCACCAGCATGGCGATCAGCATGGCCGGCAGCACCGCCATCAGGTTGCGCCACAGGCTGGCGCTTTGCGTGTAGTCGGCCATGCCGCCCAGCACGCTGGTGGCGACAAACGCGCCCAGCGCGATGAACACGCCGTGGCCGAAGTTCAGCACGTCCATCAGGCCAAACACCAGCGTCAGGCCCGAAGCGATGATGAAGACGATCATGCCCATGGCCAGGCCGGCCACGGTCAGGGTCAGCCAGGTGGATGGCGAGCCGACCAACGGCAGCGCCACCAGCGCCAGCACCGGCACCATCAGCAGGGGTTTGTAGTCGATGTCCAGTTTCATGTCGGTTTACGTTTTGCTATCGACGGTATAGCTGCCTGCGCCCACATGGCGGGCGCTGTGGCCTGATTTGTCTTAGAAAAGATCACAGCGCCAGCCCCAGCAGCCGTTGCTGCAAGGCCTCGTCCTGCGCCAGTGCCTGCATGGTGCCGGCGTGCACCACGCGGCCGTCGTCCATCACGGCCACGTGGTCGCCCAGGCGCTTGGCAAAGTGGATGTTCTGCTCCACCAGCAAGATGGTGGTGCCGCTGGCCTTCAGTTGCTGGAAGGCGTTGATCATGTTGTTGATGATGGCCGGCGCCAGGCCCTTGCTGGGCTCGTCCACGATCAGCAACTCGCGCGGTTCGACGATGGCGCGGCTGACGGCCAGCATCTGCTTTTGCCCGCCCGACAGCTTGCCGGCCGGGTGGTTCCAGAATTTCTCGACCGCCGGAAACAGCTGAAAAATCCACTGCAGCCGCTGCGGGTCGATCTGCGCGGCGGTGCGCGCGCTGCGGGCGGCCAGCACCATGTTTTCCTTCACCGTCAGGTCGGCAAAGATGCCCATGTTCTCGGGCACGTAGGCAACGTTCAGCTGCGCGATCTGCGGCGTGTGCTTCTTCGTGATGTCCTGGCCGTTCAAGCGCACGCGCCCCTGGCTGGCCTGCCACAGGCCCATGATGGTGCGCAGCGTGGTCGTCTTGCCCGCGCCGTTGCGGCCCAGCAGCATGGTCAGCTGCCCGCGCGGCACCTGCAGGTCCACGCCATGCAGGATGTGGTACGCGCCGATGTGGGTGTGCACGCCTTCGAGTTGCAGCAGCAAATCGCTCATGCGGCCACCTCTTCGTCCTTGCTGACGCCCAGGTACGCCTCTTGCACCACGGGCGATGCGATCACCTCGGCCGGTTCGCCATCGGCCACCAGCGTGCCGTTGGTCAACACGATGATGCGGTCGGCCAGCTCGCGCACCACGTCCATCTTGTGTTCGACCAGCAGGATGGTCTTGCGCTTGTCTGCCTTCAGCTGGCGGATCAGGTTCAGGATGACGGGCGCCTCGTCGTGGCTCATGCCGGCGGTGGGCTCGTCAAACATGTAGACCTGCGGATCCAGCGCCATCAGCAGCGCCACTTCCAGCTTGCGCTGGTCGCCGTGCGGCAGGCTGGCCACCGGCATGGTTTGCTTGTCGGCCATCGACACGGATTCGAGGATTTCGTGCGCGCGCTGGGTCAGGCGCTTGTGGTCGCTCCAGATGCTGGTCAGGTTCAGGCCGTGGCGGTGCGGCCCATCCAGCGTGCCTTGCACGGCCAGGCGCACGTTTTCCAGCACGCTCAAATTGGGGAACAGGTTGGTCAGCTGGAACGCGCGGCCCAGCCCGGCGCGGGTGCGCGCCGATGGCGACAGGCGCGACAGATCGCGGTCGCCCAGGTGCACGCTGCCGGCGCTGGCCTTCAGCTGGCCCGAAATCAGGTTGAAGTACGTCGTCTTGCCCGCGCCATTGGGGCCGACGATGGCCGTCAGCGTGCCCGGCTGAAACGCGCAGGTCACCGCGTTGACGGCGACGTGGCCACCAAAGCGGATGGTGAGGTCTCGGGTTGCAAGCATGAAGGCTCAGGCTCCACAAATCTAAGGAAAAACTGCCTCTAGCGCAGGCGTGGTGGGCGCAGGCAGCTATAAAAAATGTATCAATCGCGTGCCCGCCATCCGGTTGGCGCAACGCCATTCAACCCCCACCGCGCAAGGGCCGCCCCGCCGCGCAGGTGGCGTCCCCCTTACCACTTCGCGCAGCGAAGTGAGAGAAGGGGGACGCGGCGTCAGCCGCTCAGGGCAAGGCTCAGC
>JAGOEM010000272.1 GCA_017997715.1 Ottowia sp. | reverse complement strand
GACTGGGCCTGCGCGGGCGCAGACAAAGCCATCAGGCCTGGCAAGGCGATGGTGGTGGCGCCCAAGGCAAATTCGCGACGTTTCATTTTTTTCTCCGATTTCAAGGTGTAGCGGGGCTATGGAGTGATTGGCACCGGGCTAAGTTCCGTGGGCACACAGGGTTTTTCTGGCGCCCTGTGCGGGATTACCGCTGCACCCGCACCAGGGCCGAGTCGAAACCGTTGCCGTCCAGGCGGCCTTTCACCCGGTCGGCGGCGTCCTTGTTCTGGAACGGGCCCACGCGCACGCGGTAGACGGTGCGGCCGGCCTGTTCGCGTTCGGTCACGCGGGCTTCCACGCCCATCAGCGACAGGCGGGCGCGCTGCGCATCGGCATCGTCCGAGGTGCGGAATGCGCCAGCCTGCACGAAGTAGGTGAACGGATCGGCCGTGGCGGCGTTCGGCGCAGCCGTGCCAGCGCGCGCAGCGGCCAGGTCGCCCAGCGGGTCGGACGACGCGGGTTTGGTGGGCGGTGTGCGTGCGGTGGTCTCAGCCGGCGGCTTGGTGGCGGCCGTGCTGTCGGGCGCGGGTTTGGCGGCAGACGCGGCGGCGCTGCGGCTGGGCGGCGTGACTTCGGCGGGGGCCGGCAGCGGGCGTGTGGGCTGCGCCACTTCCGCAGGGGGCGCAACCGGCGCTGGCGCGGGCGCCACCGTACCGCCTGCCGTGGGCGCGCCGGGGCGGGCCGCGTTGCGGTTGCGCAAGGGGCTGTTGGGGTCCCAGTCGCGGTTCTTCTCGGCTTCGGCGGCGTCCTGGCCGCTGGTGCGTGAGGTGTTCTTGTTGACGAAGGGAATGGGTACCTTGGCCACGTAAATGGCCACGGCCAGCGCGGCTGCCAAGCCGACCAGCATGCCCAGGATGATCCCCAGGAAGGTGCCGCCGCGGTGCTTTGAATTCATCATGGTGAAGGTAACGCTTACATCTTGGTCGGCGCGGACACGCCGAGCACCGACAGGCCATTGTGCAATACCTGCGCCGTGGCGGCGACCAGCGCCAGCCGGGCCAGCTTGACGGGTTCGTCGTCCACCAGGATGCGTTCGGCATCGTAGTAGCTGTGGTAGCTGGCGGCCAGGTCGCGCAGGTAGAAGGTGACGTCGTGCGGAGCGAAATCCTGCGCCGCCTGGGTCAGCATGCCGGGGTACTTGGCCAGCTGCAGCATCAGCGCCTGGGCAGCGGGGCTGTCCAACGGCGTCAGATCGGCATGGATCAGCGCCGCCGCGTCGCCGCCCCAGCCGGCCAGCACCGAACAGATCCGCGCATGCGCGTACTGCACGTAATACACCGGGTTGTCGTTGTTCCTGGCCACGGCCAGGTCAACGTCGAAGGTGTATTCCGTGTCTGGCTTGCGGCTCAGCAGGAAGAAGCGCACCGCGTCCGCGCTGGTCCATTCGATCAGATCGCGCAGCGTGACGTAGCTGCCGGCGCGTTTGCTGATCTTGACCTCTTCACCGCCTTTGACCACGCGCACCATGGTGTGCAGCACGTAGTCGGGGTAACCCACCGGGATGCCGACATCGGCCGCCTGCAGGCCGGCGCGCACGCGGGCGATGGTGCCGTGGTGGTCGGTGCCCTGGATGTTGACCACCTTGTGAAAGCCGCGCTCCCACTTGGCGATGTGGTAGGCCACGTCGGGCACGAAATAGGTGTAGGTGCCGTCCTGCTTGCGCATGACGCGGTCCTTGTCGTCGCCGTAGTCTGTGGATTTGAGCCACAGCGCGCCGCCCTCTTCATACGTGTGGCCGTTGGCGATCAGCTTGGCCACCACCGCGTCCACGCGGCCGCTGGTGTACAGGCTGGATTCCAGGTAGTACTGGTTGAACTTCAGTTGGAAGGCCTGCAGGTCCTTGTCCTGCTCGTTGCGCAGGTAGGCCACGGCGAACTGGCGGATGTTGGCGGCGTCGTCCACGTCGCCGTTGGCGGTGAATTCGCGGTCATCGGCCTTGACGGTCTTCTTGGCCAAAAAGTCGTTGGCAATATCCTGGATGTAGTCGCCGTTGTAGAAAGCCTTGCTGGCGGGGTTGTCCGGGTCGGTCGGCCAGCCTTCGTCGCCGGGCTTGGCGCCCTTGGCGCGCAGCTGGGTGCTTTTGGTCAGCGTGTCGATCTGCACGCCGGCGTCGTTGTAATAGAACTCGCGGTGCACCTGCGCGCCCTGGCTGGCCAGCAGGTTGCAGATGGCGTCGCCCAGGGCGGCCTGGCGGCCGTGGCCCACGTGCAGCGGCCCGGTGGGGTTGGCGCTGACGAATTCGACCAAAACACGGTCTTGCGCCCGTGCTTGCTGCCCGAACAGCTCTTTTTCTGAGAGCACTTCGCGCACCACCTGCTGCTTGGCGGCGGGTTTCAGGCGGATGTTCAGAAAGCCCGGGCCGGCAATTTCGATCGCGCTGACCCAGCGCTGAAAGGCGGGCGTGGCTTCCAGCGCCGCCTTGAGCTGTTCGCCCAGCGCGCGGGGGTTGGCCTTGAGCGGCTTGGCCAGCTGCATGGCGGCCGTGCAGGCCAGATCGCCATGCGCGGCTTGCTTGGGCGACTCAAAGGCGGCTTTCTCGCCCGCACCGGGCGAGAGCTTGTCCAGCTCGGCCGCCAGGGCGGCGAGCAGATCGTTCTTCACAGATTGCATGGGCGGATTTTAGGTGGCGCGCCAGGGGTGGCTGGCGCTTTGCCCGTGTTTAGGAATCAAATGTGGCTATAGCGCACGCCAGATGGGCGCAGGCAGCTATGTTAACAATAGCAAATCAGCCGCCGTAGCCACGCGCCAGGAACACCGCCGCCAGCGGAATGACGGCCACCAGGTGCGCTTCGATCATCACCAGCTTGCGCGTGCTGCGCACTTCGGCCTCGGTGGGCAGGGCGCCGCTGGCCCGCAGCTGGCGCCGCCAGCGGACGAAGCGCAGGGTGGGGCCGATGGAGATCAGCACGATCACCACGAACAGCGTGAGCTTGAGGTGAAGCAGCGGGTTGGTCCAGTACCAGCCCATGCCCTTGACGCCCCACACCGTGCGCGCAATGCCCGTGGCCAGCACGGTGACGGCGGCCGCGGCGTAGATCATGTCGAGGCGCACCAGGCGTTCGACCACCTGGGCGTTCATCCAGGCGCTGCGGCACAGCGCGGCTTCGCTGGCGAGGAAGGTCACCATGGTCAGGATCGCCAGGATGTGAAGGTAGGCCAGCGTTGCTTCCAGCGCCATAAGTCAGTCCGCCTGCGTGGGGTTGGTCAGATGCATCGGCCATTCTAGGAGGCGCGGGCCAGATTGCGCGCCGGCCTTGCAAGGCGCGCCTGCGGCCGATGGCGCCTCAGCGCATGCGCCAGAAGGCGGCGTCGCCGTAGCGTTCGCGCAGGTGATCCACCCACAGCCGCACGCGCAGCGGCAGGTGCTTGGTGGGGTGCGGCAGGATGGCGTAGATGCCGTTGGGCGGCGCGGCAAAGGCTTCCAGCACCGGCACCAGGCGGCCGGCGGCGATGTCGTGCTCCACCTCCCAGGTGGACCGCCAGGCGATGCCATGCCCGGCCAGGCACCAGTCGTGCAGCACCTGGCCGTCGGAACAGTCCAGCGGGCCGCTGGGGCGCAGGTGGATCACTTCGGTGTCGGTGTCGGTGTCGGTGTCGCTGTCGGCGTTGGCGTTCGGTGCCGCTGGCAGCGCCGGGGCGGCCTGGGCTGCGTCCATCGCCGTCAGGGGGCCATCGTGGTGGTTCGGCCCTTGCGCATGCCGC
>JAGOEM010000096.1 GCA_017997715.1 Ottowia sp. | reverse complement strand
GCGCGGCTGGTGACCAGGCGCTCGCGCGGCAGGGTTTGCGGCCCGGCTTGCGCCACCGGGCTGAAGCTGAGCGGGCTGTGGTCGGTTTCGTCCGCCGGGGCCTGGTCATCGACCACCCAGGCGTCCGCGCTGGAGCCGCCGCTTTGCATGCTGGCAATGCCGGCGTCGCCGCCCACCAGGCGCGCCATGCCGCCCGGCAGCACCTGCCAGCCGCCCGAGCCATCTGACAGCGCGAAGACGCGCAGGATGGCCGATCGCATCGCCATGTGCGAGCCCTGCGCCTCGATGCGCCAGACCGGCGTTTGCGAGGTGGGCAAAAAAGCCTGCACCGTGTGTTCGTCCGGCGCGTGGCGAATGCGTTCGACCCAGTCGGCCAACTGGCCGGGGCCCATCCGCGGGCCCACCCCGGCGTCAAACGTGCCGCGCGACAGCGACCACGGGTAGGTGGGCTTGATGACCGACTGCGCCAGGCGCGGCAGCACGGCCTGCATGGCCGCCTGTTCGCCGCACCACCAGGTGTGCAGCGCGGGCAGGCGCAGCTCTTCGCCCAGCAGGCGGCGCGCCAGCGCGGGCAAAAAGCCCAGCAGGGCGCTGGATTCGAGAAAGCCCGAGCCCAGCGCGTTGGCCATCAGCACGTTGCCGGCGCGCACCGCCTGCACCAGGCCGGGCACGCCCAGGCGGGAATCGGGCCGCATCTCCAGCGGGTCCACCCAGGCGTCGTCCACCCGCTTGATCAGCGCATCCACGGGGCGCAGGCCGTGCAGCGTTTTGAGGTACAGGCGCTCGTTGCGCACGGTCAGGTCGGTGCCTTCGACCAGGGTCACGCCCAGGTAGCGGGCCAGGTACGACTGTTCGAAATAGGTTTCGTTGTAGGGGCCGGCGGTCAGCAGCGCCACGTGCGCATCGGGGCCGCCCGGCGCCATGGCCTTCAGCCCTTCGATGAAGCTGCGGTAGGTGGCCGCCAGCCGGCGCACGTGCAGGGACTCAAACGCTTCGGCAAACTGGCTGGACACGGCCAGCCGGTTTTCCAGCAGGTAGCCCAGGCCAGACGGCGCCTGCGTGCGCTGCGACACCACCCACCAGTGGCCGTTGGGGCCACGGGCCAGGTCCATGGCCACCACGTGCAGGTGTTGGCCGCCCACCGGCTTGACCCCGTGCAGCGCGCGCAGGTAATCGGGGTGGCCCTGCACCAGGGCCGGTGGCACCAGGCCTTCGTGCAGCAGGTGGCGTTCGCCGTACACGTCGGCCATCACCGCTTCCAGCACCCGCACACGCTGCAGCACGCCGGTTTCGATGTGCGCCCAGTCGTTGGGGGTGATCAGCAGCGGGAACAGGTCCAGCGCCCAGGGGCGCTGCAGCTGCACGTCGTCGGTGTAGACGTTGTACGAAACCCCGTTGTCGCGCAGCTGGCGGGCCAGCCGGGTGGCCCGCTGGTCCAGCTGCGACCAGCCCTGCGGCCCCAGGGCCGCAAAGAAGCGCGCCCAGGCGGGCACCAGGGGGTGTTCGCGCAGGTCGGCGCCACTGGCGCTGCGGGCACGCAAGCCGTGCAGCTCGTCAAAGTGGGCGTCGTGCGCGCTGGGGAAACTGGCACCCGTCGCGCTTTGCAGGCGGGCGCGCAACTGGTGCAACTCGTCGGATGCGGTGTCCAAGGCAGGCATAGCCGGGCTATTGTGGACTACGGCCATGGCACAACGGGTCGTGGCGGTGCACCAAAGCGTGTCAAGCGCCCGGCTTGGCGCCCCAGCGCAGATCCAGCGTGAAGGGGAATTCCCTGCTGCCGGCGCGGTCGGCGTCTTGCACCGTCAGCGCCGAAGGCTCTGCCGAGTGCCCCACCACCGAAAAGCGCGCCAGCCGGCGGCTTTCGGCCTCATAGGCGTTGACCGGAAAGCTTTGGTAGTTGCGCCCGCCCGGGTGCGCCACGTGGTAGCGGCAGCCGCCCACGCTGCGCTGGTTCCAGGTGTCGATCACGTCCAGCGTCAGCGGTGCCTGCGGCTGGATGGACGGGTGCAGCGACGACCACGGGTTCCACGCCTTGAAGCGCACACCGGCGGCGAATTCGCCTTCCTTGCCCAAGGGCTGCAGGGGCACGGCGCGCCCGTTGCAGGCCAGCACATACCGTTGCGCATTGAAACCGCTGACCTGCACCTGCAGCCGCTCGACCGACGAATCGACATAGCGCGCGGTGGTGGCGCCGTTGCTCTGTTCGCCCATCACGTGCCAGGGCTCCAGCGCGTGGCGCAGCGTCAGCTGCATGCCGGGCAAGGCCAGTTCGCCCACCACGGGAAAGCGGAATTCATGGTGCGGCGCAAACCAGCGGGCGTCCATCGCATAGCCGGCCTGGCGCAGCTCGGCGATCACGCCCTCAAAGTCGGCTTCGATGAACGCCGGCAGCATGAAGCGGTCGTGCAGCGCATTGCCCCAGCGCACCGGGCGCCCGGCGTAGGGTTGCTTCCAAAAGCGCGCCAGCAGCGCACGGATCAGCAACTGCTGCACCACCGACATGCGCGCGTGCGGCGGCATTTCAAAGGCGCGCATTTCCAGCAGGCCCAGGCGGCCGGTGGGGCCTTCGGGGGCGTACAGCTTGTCGATGCAGAACTCGCTGCGGTGCGTGTTGCCGGTCACATCGACCAGCAGGTTGCGCAGCGTGCGGTCCACCAGCCAGGGCGGCACGGCATCGGCCGCGGGCACGCCGCCAGCGGGCGTATCGGTTTGCGCGCGCAGCTGCTGCAGGGCGATGTCCAGCTCGTACAGCTGGTCGTCGCGCGCTTCGTCCACGCGCGGGGCCTGGCTGGTGGGGCCGATGAACATGCCGCTGAACAGGTAGGACAGCGAAGGGTGGTTCTGCCAATACACCAGCAGGCTGGACAGCACGTCCGGCCGGCGCAGGAAGGGGCTGTCGGCGGGCGTAGCGCCGCCCAGCACGATGTGGTTGCCGCCGCCGGTGCCGGTGTGGCGCCCGTCGGTCATGAACTTCTCGGCCGACAGGCGGCTTTCAAACGCGGCCTGGTAAAGAAATTCGGTCTGGTGCACCAGATCGCGCCAGCTGGCGGCGGGCTGCACGTTGGCTTCGATCACGCCGGGGTCGGGCGTGATCTGCAGCATCTTCACGCGCGGGTCGCGCGGCGGCGGGTAGCCTTCCAGCACCACGGCTTCGCCCAACTGCGCGGCGGTGGCTTCAATGGCGGCCACCAGATCGAGGTAGTCCTCCAGCCGCTCCAGCGGCGGCATGAAGACGTACAGCACGCGCGATGCGCCTTCCTGCGGGGCAAAGCGCGCCAGCGCGGCGCGGTGGCGTGCCTGTGCGGCGCGCTGGGCGTTGGCGGCGTCGTCGTCGCCTTCGATCTCAGGAAAGTCTTCCAGCACGGTGTGGCCGCGCACCGGGTCGCGCGCTTCCACCACCAGCGCGGTGCGGGGCACCCAGGCGGCCGATTCCTTGCGCGCCGGGGCGCGGTCGCGCGGGTCGTGGCCGGCTTCGTCGGTATCGCTGTCTGCTGCAGATTTGGTAGCTGCCTGCGCAGACTCATCGGGCGCTAGCGCCTCTTTTTCTTCAAAAGGATCGGCTTGCAGATGGCGCGTCAGGTCTTGGTCGCTGACCCAGGGCAGGCTGCCCAGCGGCAGGCGGAAACCCATGGGCGAATCGCCCGGCACCAGGGTCAGCCGGTCGCCACGGAACCACCAGCGCGCGCTCAGCCAGCGCGGGGTTTCGCCGCTGGCCGTGGGGGTGGGCCAGGGGTTTGGCAGGTTTTCCAGCTGGGCGGTGGCGTGCAGCGGCAGCGCGTAGCCCACCACCGCGTTCAGGCCCTGCGTGAAGACCTCGCGCAGGCGGTCGCGTTCGGCTTCGTCGCCCAGGCGGCTGTCGTAGGGGTCGACGTTGAAGGGCAGTTGCCTCTCGCGCTGCAGGTAGTGCCAGGCGTCTTCGTACGCGGGGCGCACGGTGGTGGTGCCCACGCCCAGGCGGTCGGCCAGCACTTCGATGAACTGGCGCGCGCCCTCGGTCGTGGCCTGCTGCGGCTGGCGTTCGTCGGCCAGCCAGCGGGTGTCGTGCCAGATCGGCTGGCCGTCGGTGCGCCAGAACAGGCTGAGCGCCCAGCGCGGCAGTTGCTCGCCGGGGTACCACTTGCCCTGGCCCAGGTGCAGCAGGCCATTCGGGCCATAGCGGTCTTTCAGGCGGTACAGCAGGTCAAGCGCGAAGACGCGCTTGGTCGGGCCCAGGGCGGCGGTGTTCCATTCCAGGCCATCGGGGTCGTCCACGCCGACAAAGGTGGGTTCGCCGCCCATGGTCAGGCGCACGTCGCCGGCTTGCAGATCGGCATCGACCGCGTCGCCCACGGCCAGGATGGCGTCCCACTGCGCGTCGCTGTAGGGCAGGGTGACGCGCGGCGATTCGTGCACGCGCGTGACCTTCATGTCGTGCCCGAACTCGACGTTGGCGAATTCGACCAGGCCTTCGATGGGCGCCGCGCTGGACGGCTGCGGCGTGCAGGCCAGCGGAATGTGCCCTTCGCCCGCCAGCAGGCCCGAAGTGGCGTCCAGCCCGATCCAGCCGGCGCCGGGCAGATACACCTCGCACCAGGCGTGCAGGTCGGTGAAATCCACTTCGGTGCCGCTGGGGCCGTCCAGCGATTTGACGTCGGGCGCCAGCTGAATCAGATAGCCCGACACAAAGCGCGCCGCCAGCCCCAGGTTGCGCAGCAGCTGCACCAGCAGCCAGCCCGAATCGCGGCAAGACCCGCTGGCCGTGCTCAGGGTCTGCTCGGGCGTTTGCACGCCGGGTTCCATGCGGATCAGGTAGGCCACGTCGCGGTGCACGCGCTGGTTCAGCTGCACCAGAAAGTCGATGGTGGGCATCTCCGTGCGGTCGATGCCGGCCAGGTAGTTGGCCAGCAGCGGCGTGGCTGCGTCGCACTGCAGGTAGGGCGCCAGGTCTTCGCGCAGCTGCGGCTCGTAGGCGAAGGGAAAGCGTTCGGCCGAGGGCTCCAGAAAAAAGTCGAACGGGTTGTAGACGGCCATTTCGGCCACCAGGTCGACGGTGACGCGGAACTCGGTCGTCTTCTCGGCAAACATCAGCCGCGCCTGGTAGTTGGCGAACGGGTCTTGCTGCCAGTTGATGAAGTGATCGCGCGGTTCGACCTTCAGTGAATACGACAGCACCTTGGTGCGGCAGTGCGGCGCCGGGCGCAGGCGCACGGTCTGTGGCCCCAGCTGCACGGGCCGGTCGTATCGGTAATCGGTGATGTGGGTAAGCGCGACGTGAATGGCCATGGTGCGGGTGTCTCGGGTTCCGGAGTACGCTGTCATCCTAGCAAGGGGCGCGCCAGCCGATTGCGGTGCGCGGCATAGCGGGGAGATATATTTCAATAAAAACACCTCACAGCGCAAGCGGCGCGGGCGCCAGTAGCTATCAAACAGATAGTGCGCCAGCGCCTGCGGCGGGCGCGCTGTCCATCGCTGGTGGCCCGGGCGCCGCGTTGGCCTGGGCGCTGCCCGCGGCCCTGCTGGGCTGGATTGGCGGCACCGCGCTGCAATTGCAGCAGGCGGCGCTGTGGGGCGCCGGGGTGTATCTGGGCCTGGGCGCGCTGGCTTTGGCGGTGGCAGCCGTGGTGGCGTGGTCGTTCATTAAGGCTGCGCATTGCGCCGGGCGAATTGCTCGCTTCGTTCACTTCGCGCTGCTGGCCGCATCCGTGGCGGCTGCCGCCGTCGCGTTGACCGGCTGGCGTGCGTCGCAGCTGGCGCCTTTGCATGCCGCGCTGGAAGGGCAAGACCTGCAACTGGTGGGCGTGGTGGCCCGCATGCCGCAGGTCAGCGAAATGGGCTGGCGCTTCTTCATCGATGTGGACCACGCCACGCAGGCCGGCCAGGCGGTGGCCGTGCCGCGCCGCCTGTTGATCAGCTGGTACCGCGACAGTGGCGGCTTTGGCGATGCAGGCAAGCCCCAGGGCCGCGCCCCCAGCGCCACGCCGCCCGATCTGCGCGCGGGCGACCGCTGGCAGCTGACGGTGCGCCTGCGGGCGGCGCACGGCAACTTCAACCCGCACAGCTTTGACTACGAACTGTGGCTGTGGGAGCAGGGCGTGCGCGCCACCGGCTACGTGCGCGCCGGGCCCAACGACGCCGCGCCCGTGCGCCTGGCCAGCGGCCTGGGCCACCCGGTCGAGCGCCTGCGCCAGCGCGTGCGCGACCGCATTCTGGCCACCGCCGCGCCCGCTGCCGACCCGGCCGCACAGCGCCGCGCGGCCGTGGTGGCGGCACTGCTGACCGGCGATCAGGCGGTGATTGAGCGGGCCGACTGGGACGTGTTCCGCGCCACCGGCGTGGCGCATTTGATGAGCATTTCAGGCCTGCACATCACCATGTTCGCCTGGTTGGCCCAGGCCGCGGTGGGCTGGCTGTGGCGGCGCAGCGCGCGCTGGGGCTGGCCTGCGCGCTTAAACCCCTGCGTGCGCTGGCCGGCGCCGCACGCGGCCCTGGTCGGTGGCGTGCTGCTGGCGGCGCTGTACGCGCTGTTCAGCGGCTGGGGCGTGCCGGCGCAGCGCACGGTGCTGATGCTGGCCACCATCGCGCTGCTGCGCGTGTCGGGCCTGCGCTGGCCGTGGTGGCTGGTGTGGCTGCTGGCGTGCGCGCTGGTGCTGGCGCTGGACCCGTGGGCCTGGCTGCAGGCGGGCTTCTGGCTCAGCTTTGTCGCGGTGGGCGTGCTGTTTGCTACCGATTCAGGAGCTGCTGGCGCCCATGGAACGGGCGCTAGAGGCCGATTTGCTTCACTTTTGCGAGAGCAATGGGTGGTGACCTTGGCGCTGACCCCGCTCACCCTGCTGCTGTTTGGCCAGGCTTCGGTGGTGGGCCTGCTGGCCAACCTGATCGCCATTCCGTGGGTCACCCTGCTGGTCACGCCGCTGGCGGTGCTGGGCGCCTTGTGGGCGCCGCTGTGGCAGGCCGCGGCGTGGGCGCTGTGGCCTTTGATTGCGCTGCTGCAATGGCTGGCCGCCTGGCCCGGCGCCAGTGTGGCGATGGCGCAGGCACCGGCGGTGATCGGCATCGCCGCCGTGCTGGGCGGCCTGCTGCTGGCGCTGCCCTGGCCGTGGTCGTGGCGCATGGCGGGGCTGCCGCTGCTGGCGCCCTTGCTGCTGTGGCAGCCCGCCCGCCCGGCGCCGGGCCAGTTCACGCTGCTGGCCGCCGACGTGGGGCAGGGCAACGCCGTGCTGGTGCGCACCGCCACACACACCCTGGTGTACGACACCGGGCCGCGCTATTCGCTGGAAAGCGATGCCGGCGACCGCGTGCTGGTGCCCCTGCTGCGCGCCCTGGGCGAGCGGGTGGACACCCTGGTGCTGAGCCACCGCGACAGCGACCACACCGGCGGCGCGGCGGCATTGCTGGCCAGCCAGCCGGGCGCGGCGCTGCTGTCGTCGATCGAAGCCAGCCACCCGCTGCAGGCGCTGCGGCCCGCTTTGCGCTGCCAGGCCGGCCAGCACTGGCAGTGGGACGGCGTGCGGTTTGAGGTGCTGCACCCCACGCCGTCGCTGTACCAAGCGGCGGGCCTGAAGCCCAATGCGCTCAGCTGCGTGCTGCGCGTCCGCGCGGCCGGCACGGCGCAGCAGCCCGGCGCCAGTGCCTTGCTGGCCGGCGATGTGGAAGCGGCGCAAGAGTTGTCGCTGGTGCACGCCCAAGGCGCGGCGCTGCACGCCGACGTGCTGCTGGTGCCGCACCACGGCAGCAACACCTCGTCCACGCCGGTCTTTCTGCAGGCGGTGGCGCCGCGCTGGGCCTGGGCGCAGGCCGGTTACCGCAATCGTTTTGGCCACCCGGCGACGCCCGTTGCGGCGCGCTATGCCGCGCACGGCGTGCCGCTGATCGCGTCGCCCCAATGTGGTGCGATGCACTGGAGCAGTGCACAACCCACTCAAATGGCCTGCGAACGGGCGCTGCGCCGCCGCTATTGGCACCACAGCCTGCCCTGAAATGGCGCTATGTGGCCCGGTGGATGAAGCTGGCGTTCTTCTTGCTATTCTAGGTAGACGTCAGCATATGCAACCGCGGCGCTGGCGCTGCACCAGGAGATGATGGGATGCACCCGTTCGATGAGATGTATGAAGCGCTGGCTAACCAGACCGCGCTGCCCGATGCGTATACGGCCTGCGCTGTGCGCCAGCATTACCGCACCTACGCCAGCTGGCTGGCCGGGCAAAGCACCGAGCAGATGCAGGCGCGCCGTGAAGAGGCCGAGGTCATCTTCCGCCGCGTGGGCATCACCTTTGCCGTTTATGGCGAAAAGGACGAAGGCGGCGCCGGCACCGAACGCCTGATCCCGTTCGACCTGATTCCGCGCATCATCCCGGCGGGCGAGTGGGACCACCTGGAACGCGGGCTGATCCAGCGCGTGACGGCGCTGAACCGCTTCATCCACGACGTCTACCACGACCAGGAAATCCTGCGCGCCGGCATCGTGCCGACGGACCAGGTGCTGAAAAACAGCCAGTACCGCGCCATCATGCAGGGCGTGGATGTGCCCAACCAGATCTATTCGCACATCTCGGGCGTTGACGTCGTGCGCGCCGGCCAGGCCGACGGCACCGGCGAATACTTCGTGCTGGAAGACAACCTGCGCGTGCCCAGCGGCGTCAGCTACATGCTGGAAGACCGCAAGATGATGATGCGGCTGTTCCCCGGCCTGTTTGCGCGCCACCAGGTTGCGCCCGTCGCCCACTACCCCGATCTGCTGCTGGAAACCCTGCGCGACAGCAGCCCCGCCACATCGGCCAACCCCACCGTGGTGGTGCTGACGCCCGGCATGTACAACAGCGCCTATTTCGAACACGCCTTCCTGGCCCAGCAGATGGGCGTGGAACTGGTCGAAGGGCAAGACCTGTTCGTGCGCGACGACTTCGTCTACATGCGCACCACGCGCGGCCCGCAGCGGGTGGACGTGATCTACCGCCGCCTGGACGACGACTTTCTGGACCCCGAGGTGTTCCGCGACGACTCATCGCTGGGCTGCGCCGGGCTGATGCGCGCCTACTGCGCCGGCAACGTCACGATCTGCAACGGCGTAGGCACCGGCGTGGCCGACGACAAGTCGATCTACCCCTACGTGCCCAAGATGATCGAGTTCTACCTGGGCGAAAAGCCCATCCTGAACAACGTGCCCACCTACATGTGCCGCGACCCGGCCGATCTGCAGTACGTGATGGCCAACCTGAAGGACCTGGTGGTCAAGGAAGTGCACGGCGCCGGGGGCTACGGCATGCTGGTCGGCCCCGCCGCCAGCACCGCCGAGATCGAGGCGTTTCGCGCCGCGGTGCTGGCCAACCCGTCCGGCTACATCGCCCAGCCCACGCTCAGCCTGTCCAGCTGCCCCACTTACGTGGACGCCGGCATCGCGCCGCGCCACATCGACTTGCGGCCCTTCGTTCTGTCAGGCAAAGAGGTGCAACTGGTACCCGGCGGCCTGACCCGCGTAGCGCTTCAGCAGGGTTCCCTGGTGGTCAACTCGTCGCAAGGCGGGGGCACCAAAGACACCTGGGTTCTGGAAGCTTGAGGAGGAAATAGCACCATGCTTTCGCGCACCGCCGATCACCTGTTCTGGATGTCGAGGTACACCGAACGGGCCGAAAACACCGCACGCCTCTTGAACGTGCACTACGAAACCTCGCTGCTGCCCCAATCCGCCGCCGTGTCCGAATACGGCTGGGTGGGCGTGCTGTCCATCAGCGAACTGCTGCCGGCCTACACCGCCCGCCACGGCGAAGTCACGGCGCAGGGCGTGATGGACTTCATGGTGCTGGACGAGGAAAACCCCGCCTCCATCATGGCGTGCCTGAAAGCCGCCCGGGAAAACGCCCGTGCCGTGCGCGGCACGCTGACCACCGAAGTGTGGGAAACCCTGAACCAGACCTGGCTGGAAATTGCACGCATGCGCCGCGCCGGCGCGTTCGAGCGCGATCCGGGCGAATTCTTTGAATGGGTCAAGTTCCGCTCGCACCTGTCGCGCGGGGTCACCTTGGGCACCATGCTGCAGGACGAGTGCTTTCACTTTCTGCGCCTGGGCACTTTTCTTGAGCGCTCAGACAACACCGCGCGCCTGCTCGATGTGAAGTTTCACGCCGTTGAAAGCGACTTTTTCGGCACCGCCAGCGAACGCGACATCGAATACGACTTCTACCACTGGTCCGCCATCCTGCGCAGCGTCAGTGCGTTCGAGGTCTACCGCAAGGTCTACCGCGACGTGATCTCACCCGAACGCGTGGCCGAGCTGCTGATGCTGCGCAACGACATGCCGCGATCGCTGCACCACTGCATTTCAGAAGTGGTGGGCAACCTGCGCCTGGTCGGCGCCGACCCGCAGGGCGACACCATGCGCCACGCCGGCCGCCTGCGCGCCGACCTGCAATTCGGCCATATCGACGAAATCCTGGCCACCGGCCTGCACGCCTTCCTGACCCAGTTCCTGGACCGCGTGAACCAGCTTGGCGCTTACGTCAGCAAGGATTTTCTGGTGCCGACGGCGAAGGGTTGAAGCAGGGTGCGCCCACCATTGCTGGATGGGACGGGGAAGGGCCGGGCCGGCAGGGCCCAGGCCCGCGCCGTTCCGCGTGGCGAAGCAGCGCCAGCCTGAGCGAATGCTGGCGCTGCATCACTCGAACGGGTCCATCAGCAAATACGTGCCCGGTGATCGCTGGTGCTGGTCAATCAGCGGCACCAGGCGCTTGAAATGCGCGGTGTTGCAGTGCGCATCCAAGGCCGCGCGGTCAGGCCATGTTTCTATAAAAATGAAATGGCCAGGGTCTTTCTGGTTGATGTGAAGCCGGTACGAAATGCACAGCGGCTCTTCGCAGGTCCTTGCCACCAGTTCTTGGTACAGCGGCAGCACCGTCTGAATGTGCTCGGGCTTGATGAAATCCTGCGCAATAACGGTCAACATCTGGAATCTCCGAATCCTTGGCCCAAGGCCTGAAGCAAGCAACGTCACCCAGCCGGATCGACTTGCCTGCAGGGACACACCCGGCCGTGAACATGGGCGCATCACGCATCACCGGATGCTACCAAATATCTAGCTGGAAGCGCCCGACTGGCGTGCGCTACAGGCTAAAAAGGCTTTAAAAAATGCACCGCGTGGGCCGGCGACGCCCAGCGCACGATGCTCATGCCAAAAGGAAACCGTTTGAGCGCGTGGCGACCGGCAAATCAAGCGCGCGCCTGAACAGGTCGGACTGCGCGGCCCCAAGGTGCAACGCAAGCGGCCTGCTGTGCTGTCGGCAGATCCGCGGGCGAACCGACGTGGCGTCAGTCAGCCTTGCCCAGCGCCCTCATCCAATGGCCGGGCAGCGGGTCACGGTCATCGCAGGCGGATGCAGCAGCGTCTGATATACAACGCAGTACCGCTCCGTCAGGCGAACCAGCGTGGCCAACTCCTCTTGCGACGCGTCCGTATCCAGCGTGAACGCCAGCCGTATGTTCTGAAAGCCGACCGGCACCTCCTTTGAAATACCCAGCGTGCCGCGAAAGTCCAGATCGCCCTCAGCCTGCAGCGAGGCGTCGCGCAACTCAATCCCCAGCGCGGTCGCCACCGCAGTGAGCGTGACGCCCGCGCACGCCACCAGCGCCTCAAGAAGCATGTCGCCCGAACAGGCCGCCTGCCCGCTACCGCCAGTGGCCGGGTGCAGCCCAGCCGCGACGAGCGCCTTGCCCGTCTCGATCCTGCAAGTCACACCTTCGCCCACGCGACCTTGTGCCCGCAAGGTGATCACCGCCGCATCCGGCGATTCCCGATAGCGTTCCTTCAGCGGCGCTTGAATCGATCTCAGGTCATCGGCATTCATGATGTGCTCCTCAATTGGGTTGATGAAACGCCTAACTGCCAGGAAGAACCAGGAAAAACCAGAAAAAACTAAGAACCACCAGGAAAAACCGCCTGCCCAAAGCAGGCCGGCCTTACTGCCGGGTACAACCCGGCGGCGAATGAGCGCGCGCCGCCCGCCCGCCCAACGCGATCAAGGAATCAGCGACATGCGAAGGCCGCCAGCGCACCACGGCCCAAGGTGCTTTCAGCCCAGCCAACGCCCCAACCCCAAACCCCAGCGGAACTCCGTTTGAGACGGCCAATGCCATCGAACCAGCCATGCACCGCGGCAA
>JAGOEM010000095.1 GCA_017997715.1 Ottowia sp. | reverse complement strand
ACTAACTTCGCGGCTTTGGCGGTTCGTTCAGACAGCTGAGGCCAGTCAGTTAACGAAGCGGCTGCATCCTTCGGTGCAGCCGCCCCCCCGCCCATACCCCAACCCAGGCGCATCCAGAAGGGGGTGGAAATCCCTACGGGCCATCGCTGCGCTCGGCCTTGGGAGCCCTCACCCCTGCCCTCTCCCAGGGGGAGAGGGAGCAAAGCTGGGGTTAGGCGGATGGTCTTTTGAGGGCTGTTCTCGCTTTTGATTCTTGGTGAAACCTGGCTCTGGCGCTTGATTTGCTTGCGCTGGTAGCTACGATTTTTGAGTTTTCTCGCTTGACGGTCGTTGGGCTGGATTGAGGTTGGGAGGCCGGGAACTGCGCCCGGCGGCGCACCTTCTTTTCTTGCTCGCACAAGAAAAGAAGGCAAAAGAATGCGCCCCGCTGGCTGCGACCCCGCAGCTTTCGCTGCGGGGCGACCTGTGTCGGGGAATGGGCGGGGTGGGCCGCAGAACTCACTTTGCTGCTGCGCAGCGCCGTTCAGACAACCGCGGCCAGTCAGATGACGTAGCAGCTGCATCCTGCGGTGCGGCCGCCACCCCGCCCAGTCCCCGACCCAGGCGCATCCAGAAGGGGGTGGAAGTCCCTACGGGCCATCGCTGCGCTCGGCCTTGGGAGCCCTCACCCCTGCCCTCTCCCAGAGGGAGAGGGAGCAAAACCGGGGTTCGGCGGATGGTCGTTGGCCCTTGCCCTTGCCCTTGCCCTTGCCCTTGCCTTTGGCTTTGGCTTTGGCTTTGGCTTTGGCTTTGCTTGGGCTTGGCTTGGCTTGGCTTGGCGGAGCTTGGGCGTCGGCTGGTGCTGGCGCTGGCGCTGGCCCGATGCTGTGCTGATCAAGCACGAAGACCGGTAGATGCGGCACGCCTTCGGAGCTTCACTTCCCGTTCACGTTGAGCTTGACCCACGCCGAAGGCGCCAGGCGCCGCGCAAGTCTTCGACAAGCCCAACCCGAACGATGGCTGTGGACATCCCGATGAATCGCCCCCGGTCTTCCTCCCTCTCCCCCTGGGAGAGGGCAGGGGTGAGGGCTCCCAAGGCCGAGCGAAGCAATGGCCCGAATCGTCTCCCCCATCCCCTCTGTCCGTGCCGAGAAGCGCAGCGGGCGGGGTGCGCGTGGGCAGCGCAGCATGTCCACGCATCGTGCTCTGACTGGCCGCAGCTGTTTGAGCGGCGCTGCGCAGCAGCAAAGCGAGTTCTGCGGCCGCACCCCGCACGCGAGCATCGCAGGTCGCCCGAAGCGAAGCGCAGGGTCACGGACAGTGGGGCGCACTTCTTTTGCCTTCTTTTCTTGTGCGAGCAAGAAAAGAAGGTGCGCCGCCGGGCGCAGTTCCCGGCCTCCCAACCTCAATCAAGCCCGCCAAATATCAGAATCCATAGCTACCCACGCCCACCAGACAAGCAAACCAGCCCACCCTCCCCCAAAAACCTCACCCACCCTATTTTCTTATTCACCTCCCGCATATACCCCAAAGAACTCTGTAGTTGGGATCTGCCCGCCCACCGCCTACAGTCACCCCAGTCGCCGGCATAGCCACGCACGTCGTGCATCCACGCACGAAATGCCCAGCCGCCATGCCCAGCCAAAATCCACGAAGTTGACTATGAAAATAATAGCTGCCAGCGCAGACGGTTCCAGCGCAGATGGCCTGAAAACCTTGCAAATCGCCAACGACGCCGATCTGGCGGCGCTGGCGGCCGAAGGCGCGCTTGACGGCGTTGAGCGCGTCGAGCTGCAGTTCCCCAAATTCACCGATGGCCGCGCCTTCAGCCAGGCTGTGCTGCTGCGCCGCCGCCACGGCTTTGCGGGCGACATCCGCGCCACGGGCGATGTGCTGATCGACCAGCTGGTGCAGATGCACCGCAGCGGCTTCAGCAGCGCCGTGCTGGCCGAGGGCATTGACCCCGCCGCGGCCGAACGTCAGTTTGCCCGCTACCGCGCCTTCTACCAGGGCGACGCGCAAGAGCCGCACCCGCTGTTCGCCCGGGAGGCCGCATGAGCGCCGTATTGCCGTCCGAAGGCGCTCGCACCGCAACGCCCGTGAACGCCGCGGCCGCTGCTGGCGCGATTGACCTGGCCCGAATCAACGCCGATCTGGGCCGCAACGCGCCCGGCCTGGTGGAATGGGCGCTGGGCCTGGGCCAGCGGCCCATCGTCACCACCAATTTCCGCCCTTTCGAGGCGGTGATCCTGCACCTGGTGACGCGCGTGCAGCCCGATGTGCCAGTGATCTGGATGGACAACGGCTACAACACCGAAGCCACCTACCAATTCGCCGATGAGGTGACCCGCCAGCTCAAGCTGAACCTGCGCATTTACCTGCCGCGGCGGTCGCGCGCGCACCGCGACGCGGTGGACGGCCCGGTGCCGGCGCTGGATGACCCGCGCCACGCCGCCTTCACCGAAGAAGTGAAGCTGGAACCCTTTGCCCGCGCCCTGCGCGAGACGGCGCCCCAGGTCTGGTTTACCGCCCTGCGCGCCACCGACACCGCCGTGCGCGCGGCGATGGAGCCGGTCAGCATCAACCCCGACGGGCTGATCAAGGTGGCGCCGCTGCTGCACTGGTCGTCGAAAGACCTGTACGAATACTGCGAAGCGCACGGCCTGCCGAACAACTTCGACTACGTCGACCCGACCAAGGCCGAGGACAACCGCGAGTGCGGCTTGCATATCGAGCACTAGATCGGATGACACCGCCTTGAGCCGGCTGCGCCGTCTTCCCCCCTCACCTGCGGCAAGGGGACAACGCCAGTGGCCACCGCCGGTGCGGCCACAGCGCGCCGTTGGATCGGCCTGCTCTAGCGGCCCTTTTGATCCCTCAAGCGCGAAGCGCCGTTGACATTGCCTGACGTCCTGAACAGTTTTTTCGAATGCCAGATACCGACACCCTCACGATGAACGCCCCTGTGACATCCCAACAGCTTCAGCCCGTCGGGCCAGCCGATGCGCACCACCTGAGCAATGCGCACCTGGATGCGCTGGAAGAAGAAACCATCTTCATCCTGCGCGAAGTGGCGGCCGCGTTCGAGCGGCCCACGCTGCTGTTTTCGGGCGGCAAGGATTCGCTGGTGATGCTCAAGTGCGCCGAAAAAGCCTTTGGCGCGGGCCGCCTGCCCTACCCGCTGCTGATGATCGACACCGGCCACAACTTCCCCGAGGTAACCGCCTTTCGCGACCAGCGCGCGCAGGAACTGGGCGCCGAGCTGATCGTGCGCAACGTCGAAGACAGCATGGCGCGCGGCACGGTGCGGCTGGCGCACCCCGGCGAATCGCGCAACGTGCACCAGTCGGTCACCCTGCTCGAAGCGATTGAGGAATTCCGCTTTGACGCGCTGATTGGCGGTGCCCGCCGCGACGAGGAAAAGGCGCGCGCCAAAGAGCGCATCTTCAGCCACCGCGACAGCTTTGGCCAATGGCAGCCCAAGGCGCAGCGGCCCGAGTTGTGGACGCTGTTCAACACCCGGCTGGCACCGGGCGAGCACTTTCGCGTGTTCCCCATCAGCAACTGGACCGAGCTGGACGTGTGGCAGTACATCGAACGCGAGCAGATCGCGCTGCCCAGCATCTACTACGCGCACCAGCGCGAAGTGATCGAGCGCCGGGGCCTGTTGGTGCCGGTGACGCCGCTGACCCCGCCCAAAGACGGCGAACAGATCGAGACGCGCACCGTGCGCTTTCGCACCGTGGGCGACATCACCTGCACCTGCCCGGTGGAAAGCCCCGCCGCCACGCCGGGCGAGATCGTCATCGAAACCCTGGCCGCCGACGTCAGCGAACGCGGCGCCACGCGCATGGACGACAAGACCAGCGAAGCGTCGATGGAAAAGCGCAAGAAAGACGGCTACTTTTAGATCGCCCCCGAGCCGCCGCAGGCGGCTTCCCCCCAGGGGGACGGCGCCAGTGGCCGGGCCAAGCCCGCGCCACGGCGCCAGTGGGAACAGCGGTCACACGGCGTGCCACGCATGGTCAGCACTGTCCTCGCGCCGCACGTACGTCCCGAGCAAAGAATCAGAAAGCGGAACAACATGCCAACTACTGAATTGATAGCTGCCAACGCCGACCAGGCGGGCGCTGAAGGCCTATTTGATACCGAATCTGCGCTGCGCTTCATCACCTGCGGCAGCGTGGACGACGGCAAAAGCACGCTCATCGGCCGCCTGCTGGTGGACAGCAAGGCCGTGCTGCAAGACCACCTGGCGGGCGTCACCCGTTCGGGCGAGGCCGACCTGGCGCTGCTGACCGACGGCCTGCAGGCCGAGCGCGAACAAGGCATCACCATCGACGTGGCCTACCGCTACTTCAGCACCGAATCGCGCAAGTTCATCATCGGCGACGCGCCGGGGCACGAGCAGTACACGCGCAACATGGTCACCGCCGCTTCGCAGGCCGACGCCGCCGTGGTGCTGGTCGACGCCACCAAGCTGGACTGGGCCGACGCCGCGCTGAAACTGCTGCCGCAAACGCGCCGCCACAGCCTGCTGCTGCAACTGCTGCGCGTGCCCTCGATCGTGTTCGCCGTCAACAAGCTGGACGCCGTGGCCGACCCCACGCTGGCCTACCAGCACATCCGCGGCGCGCTGGAAGCCTTTGCGCGCGAAGCCGGCATCGTGCCCACCGCCATCGTGCCCGTGTCGGCGCTGAAGGGCTGGAACGTGGTCGATACCGGCCAGCAAAACCCCGGCTGGTGCGGCTACGTCGGCCCCACGCTGCTGGAGATTCTGGAACGCCTGCCCACCACCCCGGCCGACCGCGACTTGCCGCTGGCCTTTCCCGTGCAATGGGTCGAAAAGCCCACCACCACCGCACTTTCCACCGCACCGGCCACGCCGACCCATGGCGCGGCGCCGCAGCCAGTGGTTTCGCCGGCCGACACCGGCCTGGGCCGTCGCGTCTTCTGGGGCCGCGTGGCCGCAGGCGATGTGGCGCCGGGCGCCGCCGTGCAGGTGCTGCCCGGTGGCCAGCTGGCCGTGGTGGCGCAGGTGCTGGACCACGCCCGCCAGCCGCAGAGCGTGGGCGCAGGCCGCAGCGCCGGCATCGTGCTGGACCGCGAGGTCGACGTATCGCGCGGCGACTGGATCGTGGCCGCGCCCGCTGCCCCCGCCGCCGTGGCCGACGACGATTTCGACACCCCGGCGGCACAGCCCGCCTGGCCCAGCGCGCGCGACCTGTCGGCCACCGTGGCCTGGATGGACGACGAGCCCCTGCTGCCCGGCCGCGTGTACTGGGCGCTGCACGGCCACCGCTGGGTCAAGGCCAAGGTCAAGCGCATCACCGAACGGCTGGACATCCACACCCTGGCGCGCGAACCCGCCGACCAGCTGGAGCCCAACGCCATCGGCCACGTCGAACTGGCGCTGCAAGAAGCCATTCCCGCCGCGCCCTTCACCCGCGCGCGCGTGCTGGGCTCGTTGATCCTGGTCGACACCGCCAGCCACCGCACCGCAGCGGCCGTGCTGGTGCGCTGACCGCAGGGCCGTGGCCAAGGGCAGCGTTCGCCCCCTGCATGGCGACTGCGCCCCCGCGCCGGGGCGTGGCGCCAGGTTGGGATCAGCTGGCATGGCGACTTGCGGCATGCATGGCCGCGCTCGCACCCGCAACCGCAACCGCAACCGCAACCGCACCCGCACGTACACATGCGGCGGCAGCACGGCCCGCGCATCGGCAACCGCCAGAAAACCCGCCGCGGCGCAGTCTGCCCACGCACCCGCGGGCGCCAGCAAAGGCGGGCCGCAGGCGCGCATGGTGATGGCCGCCGAGTGGATTCAACCCGCCGCGCCAGCCGCCTGCATGGGCCCCGCGCGACCGATACCCGCTACACCGATGCGGCCACCACAGGATTTGCCCGGCGTCGCCGCTAAAATTGCGTGATAACCCTTGTGGCGAACCACCCCGACGTTCTCTTTCTGACATCCCGCGCGAAGTGGCTCCGCGCGTTTCTTTCACAACCTCGCCTGCCCAAAACAACATGACCCACGTCGTCACAGAAGCCTGTATCAATTGCAAGTACACCGATTGTGTGGATGTGTGCCCGGTCGACTGCTTCAAGGAAGGCCCCAACTTCCTGACCATCGACCCGGATGAATGCATCGACTGCGCGGTGTGCATTCCCGAATGCCCGGTCAACGCCATCTACGCCGAAGAAGATGTGCCCAAGGACCAGATGCACATGACCGAAGTCAACGCCGATCTGGCGCGCGACCCCACCTACAAAACGATCACCAAGCGCAAGGACGCCATGGCCGATTCGGAAGAGTGGAAAGACCGCACCGACAAGCTGCAGTTCCTCAAGCGCTGAGCGGGCACGCACCACCCGCCTGCATGTCAGCCGCACGCGGCCAGCCTGGTTAGGCCATTCAATTGGCCTGCAGCGCCCTACCCGCCTGCGCAGGCAGCTCCTGATTTGGAAGCACAGCAGATGCCCAGCAAAGACCAGCCCGCGCAGGAAATCGACGCCGCCATCATCGGCGCCGGCCCGGTGGGGCTGTTTCAGGTGTTCGAGTTGGGCCTGCTGGAAATCAAGGCGCACGTGATCGACGCGCTGCCCATCGTCGGCGGCCAGCCGGCCGAGCTGTACCCCGACAAACCGATCTACGACATCCCCGCCATTCCCGTGTGCAGCGGGCAGGGGTTGATCGAGGCGCTGCAAAAGCAGATCGCGCCGTTTGCGCCCACCTTCCACCTGGGCCATGAAATCAGCACCCTGCAAAAACAGCCCGACGGGCGCTTTCTGCTGGAATCGGCCCAGGGCCTGCGGCTGCTGGCCAAGGCGGTGATCATCGCCGCCGGTGTGGGCGCCTTTCAGCCGCGCCGCCTGTCGGTGTCCGGCATTGAAGCCCTGGAAGGGCGCCAGCTGTTCTACCGCGTGCAGCGCCCGGCCGACTTTGCCGGCAAGCACCTGGTGATTGCCGGCGGCGGCGATTCGGCGCTGGACTGGGCCATCCACTTCGCCACCCATGCCGAACACCGCGCCGCCAGCGTCATCCTGCTGCACCGGCGCGATGGCTTTCAGGCCACGCCCGCCGCCGTGGCCCGCATGCGCGCGCTGTGCGAAGCCGAACAGATGCAGTTCATGGTCGGCCAGGTAACGGGGTTCGAGGCCGAGGGCGATCGCCTGCAGTTCATCCAGGTGATGGGCCCTGATGGCGTAACCCGCCGCGTGCCGCTGGACGCGCTGCTGGCCTTCCTGGGCATGAGCCCCAAGCTGGGCCCCATCGCCGACTGGCAGCTGGACATCGAACGCAAGCAGTTGGTCGTCAACACCGAAACCTACGGCACCAGCGAACCCGGCATCTTTGCCGTGGGCGACATCAACACCTACCCCGGCAAGAAAAAGCTGATTCTGTGCGGCTTTCACGAAGCCACGCTGGCCGCCTACGGCGCCCTGCCCTTCGTCTTTCCGGGCAAGGACGTGTTCTTTCAGTACACCACCACCAGCCCCAAGCTGCACAAGGTGCTGGGCGTAGCGCCCAGCGCGCCGGCAGCAGACTAGCCGCGCGCCGCGCTGGCCGCAGCCCGCATCAACGGCCCCGCGCCGCGCGCCAGAACAGCTTGCCCGCGTCCGGCAATGCGGCAAACAGGCGCATGCCGCCGCCATCCAGATCCCAGGCGTAAATGCCCGCCGGATGCTGGGTGGTGGACGATTTCACCGAAAGCAGAATCTCTTTATCGGTGACGATCAAATCATCGGCATTCATTCCATCCGGCATGTCTACCCGCTTTGTTTTCTTGCTTGATAAATCGTGGATGGACAAAAATCTGCCCGACACCTCATGCAGAGAATTCCATGACGCATTGTGGTAGGTGTAGAGCACGTCGCCCTTTATCGCGCCCCACAAGGGCGATGGGTTAACCGCAAGTGGCGTCAGCACATTATCATTTTCCAGCAGATAGATATCGGCCGCGGATTGGTTGTTCTCTTCACCACTGGCCACATTCAGCAACACGAACTGCTTACCCCGCGGGATGATCTTCCACACATCTGCTTTTTCAAGCATCGCGCTGCGCCAACTTACCGTCATCGTTACAGGGTCGATGACCGTGATCAGCGTATAGCGCTTCTTCGGGTTCGGCCCGGTGGTCATTCCGGCCACCACGATTTTGTCCTCAGACGCCGCCAGCGCCGTCAGAATATAGGTTTGGCCTTCAGGCGCCGGCACTTGCACCGTGCGCGTTGCCAGCGAATCTGGATCGACTTCGGTGACCGAACCGCCAAAACCATTTTCTGACGAGGCAACCCACATCTTTCCCCGTGCAAAGGCCAGGCCCACGCCGGGGTTATGTTCCACCTGAACGCGCGTGTGATTTTTCAGATCGTTGCTGACAACGCTGATGGAGGTCAGCGGCAAGCCAGAAAACGATTTTCCACCCACCCAGAATCTGCCATCATCGCCCATGGCCAAGGTGGACGCGCCCGCCTGTTTCAGCCGGACGGTGGACCTGTTTTTACCGCTGCCCGCATCAAAACCCTGCAGCGTGGCAATGCGGCCCGGCGCACCGGCCAGCGCATAAACCGTTGCCCCGGCCTGCGAACCCGCCGATCCGCCGCTGCACGCCGCCAGCATGCACGCGGCCAGCGCCAGCAGCAGCGCACCCAGAAAGCGGCCCGGAGCTCTGGCCGGCCACCGCGCCGCCTTCAAACTGCGACCAATCATTTATCGTAGTAAAAATTGATCACATTGGTGGCGTAGTAAATCTCATCGGGGGCCACCGCTGGGCGCAGGACGGTTGCAATCAATGCGGCGTGCTTGGCGGCCGCAGCGACAGGATTCAATATGTAGATCGGCGACGCTTTCAAGGCAATCAACGCAAACCATTTCAGGCTGTTGCTGTCAACGTCACTGCCCACGCCCTGCTGAATCTTCCATACCAGCTGCGAACAATACAAGGAATTGTCGGTCTGCTTGTTGGGAAAGAAAACATTGTATTTGGTGCGGCCATCTGTCCCATATTTTGACTTAGCACGGTCCAGCGAAGCCACCACATCCGATTGGCTTTTGACTTTGTTTCGGCCAAAGGCATAACGCTTTTTGCCTTTCCAGCCTTCAATGGGCTGCGCAAGAACGCCGTGCGAAACCGATTCATACACCGTGTTGGAACCATCGTAAGTGCCCGCATGGGTAAAGTGCCAGGCCCACGGGAACACTTTGCCGATTCCGCCGCTGTGAATCAGCATGACATCGCCGCGCTGAAGCTGGTCAAAGCCATTTTGGGCCGTGGCCTTCGCCATCTGCCTGGTTTCCGCCGTGGCGGCCGACGGGCTCAGGTCGGGCATGATGCTCAGGGCTTCACTGAAAATGCGGTAATTGTTGTCTTGCAAAAGCAGATCGTCGGTTTCTGCCAATTGCGTCATCAAATCGGTCAGCTCTTCTTCGGTCTTCGCATTCTGTATTTTTTCTTGCAGCACCTCGATCTCGCCCAGGCGATTCACGGTCTCGGTCTTGAAAGGCAGGCGTTCGCCAATATCGTTGATGGCGGCAAAAAAATCGGGTTCTTCTTCCGGCTCCAGCACACCAGGTATGCCGCGGTCGGCGATTTTCAGCGCGTTTTTGACCACCAATTCCAGCTCATCCGGAATGTTGTCTTGGTTGTTGTCCGTGGCCAGGTCGATCGGGGTCACGTCGCCATCGCCGCCGCAGCCGGCCACCACCAGGGTGCCGCTCAGGGCGGCCAGCAGAACCGCTCGGCCCAGGATTCGTTTTTTCATTGGAATGTCTTTCTTCAGCGTCGTTGTCAGTCTTTGCAGGAACGTTCAGGCAAGGCCCTTGGGCGCCGCGCCAAGCTGCTGCGGCGCGTGTGCCGATCGACCCCACTGACACCGACTCTAGGGGTTGTAACAAAACCTGAACATCCCTGAAACTGGGTATTTCGTGGCCCGGAAGTCCATCGTGCATCGGCGCTTTTGCACCTGAATTGATAGCTGCTTGCGCCTGCCCCCATTGCGTTAGCGGCTTATTTGGTTGATACACCTGCGCTGCGGCCGCCGCCCCATCACCCCGCACACCCACACGGGCGCCGGCACCGCTGCGGCTGCCTGGCCAGCCCCAGGGCGACGCACCCGCGCGCGCCCCCAACGCCCGCAGCCACCCACACCACCTACGCCCGCACTGGATACAATTACAGCCGCCCCGCACCGCCTTTGGCACAGCGCGCCAAGCCGCTCCCGCCCGCCTTTCTGCCCCGCCCCATGACCCCCCAGCAATGGGCCACCGACGCCCTGCAAGCCTTTGACACCGTGGTGCAAGCCACGGGCGGCTTTCGCCTGCGCGAAGGCCAGCGGCGCATGGCCGAGGCGGTGGCGCAGGCTTTCAGCGAAGCGCAACTGCGTACCCCCGAAGGCGAAGGCAAAGCCCCCAAGGCCGACGACGCCGCCGACCCGCCCACCCGCGCCATCGCCGTGGTGCAGGCCGGCACGGGCGTGGGCAAGTCGCTGGCGTACAGCGTGCCGGCGATTCAGCTGGCGTTGGCGCGCGGCACGCGGGTGCTGATCTCCACCGCCACCGTGGCGCTGCAAGAGCAGCTGGTGCACAAGGATTTGCCGGCGCTGGCCAAGCTGCTGGACACGCCCTTCAAGTACGCGTTGGCCAAGGGGCGCGGGCGCTTCATCTGCAAGCTGAAACTGGAACGCCTGGCCAGCGGCGGCGCCCCGGGCGACGACGATCTGGAAGGCGACGACCTGTTTGCCGATGAAGCCGCCGCGCACCGCCCCGCGCGGCCCGCCGCCGAATCCGAAGCGCGCGTGCAGCTGTACCGCCGCATGGCCGACGTGCTGGCCGCCAACGGCTGGGACGGCGACCGCGACACGCTGGAAACGCCGCCCGAGCCCGAAGTCTGGCAGCCCGTGGCGGCCGAAGGCAGTTCGTGCACCGGCAAACACTGCCCGGTGTTCAACCAGTGCACCTATTACGAACGCCGCAAGGAACTGGTGGGCGCGCAGGTCATCGTGGCCAACCACGATCTGCTGCTGAGTTCCCTGGGCGCGCGCCTGCTGCCCGAGCTGGACCAATGCCTGCTGGTGATCGACGAAGCGCACCACCTGCCCGCCACCGCGCTGGACCGCTTTGCGTGCGAGGCCGATCTGTCGCGCCTGACCTGGATCGGCAAGCTGGCCAGCCGCGCGCTGCGCGTCGGCCAGCTGATGCAGATCGACGACCTGGCCGACATCGCCATCCATGCATCGCACCTGCAAACCGCGCTGCAAGACGCGGCCCGCCTGACCATGGACGTGTACGGCGACATCCTGCGCGCACCGCGCCAGGCGTATGGCGCCAGCAGCTTGGCGCGCTTTGCGCCCAGCAGCAGCACCAGCCGCGCACGCGTACCCGCAGGCGCCCTGCCCGCCGCGCTGCACGAACCCTTTGCCCAGGCCGCGCACCACGCCAACGGCCTGCTGGTGGTGCTGCGCAGCATCTCCAAAGCCTTGCGCAGCGCCATGCGCGAACGCCCCGACGAAGCCCGCCGCCTGTCCACCCTGTACGCCCAGCTGGGCGTGCTGGCGCCGCGCCTGGAAGCGGTGCACGCCACCGCGCAGCTGTTGCTGCAAGACGCGGTGGAAGGCGCACCGCCCGCCGCCAAGTGGTTCACGCTGACGATGGACGGCGACTTCATCGTCGTCAAGGCGCACGCCAGTCCCATCCTGCCCGGCAATACGCTGCGCAACCACCTGTGGTCGGCCGTGCGCGGCGCGGTGCTGACATCGGCCACGCTGACCAGCTGCGGCCAGTTCGACTTCTTCCTGCGCGAATCCGGCCTGGCGGGCGACGCCGCCGTGCGCACGCTGGCCGTGCCCAGCCCGTTCGACTATGCCCGCCAGGGCACGCTGGTCGCCGCCGAAACCATGGCCGAACCGCGCGACGCCCAGGCCTTCACCGCCGACATGGTGCGCGCGCTGCTGGCCGATTTGGCCCAGGTCACGGTCGGCGCGCTGGTGCTGTTCACCTCGCGCGAACAAATGCGCCAGGCCACCGAACGCCTGCCGCCCAGCCTGCTGGGCGCCGTGCTGGTGCAAAACAGCCTGCCGCGCCAGCAGCTGCTGCGCCAGCACCGCGAACGCGTGGCCGCCGGCCAGCCGTCCATCATCTTCGGCATGCAGTCGTTTGGCGAAGGGCTGGACTTGCCCGGCGCGCTGTGCGAATCG
>JAGOEM010000094.1 GCA_017997715.1 Ottowia sp. | reverse complement strand
ACTCGGTGTAGCCGTGCTGCTGGGTCTGCAAGTCCAGCATGAATTGCGACAGCGCGCGGTGCAGGCGGGCGATGGGCCCACGCATGAAGGTGAAGCGCGTGCCGGCCAGCTTGGCGCCCATTTCAAAGTCCAGGCCCAGCGCCTCGCCCAGCTCGACATGGTCCTTGACCGGGAAATCGAACGCGCGCGGCGCCAGCCCGTGCGGCGCCCAGCGGCGCACTTCCTGGTTGGCGGTTTCGTCGGCGCCCACGGGCACGCTGTCGTGTGGCAGGTTGGGCACGGCTTGCAGCAGTGCGCCCAATTCGGCCTGGATGGCGTCCAGCCGCGTGGCGGATGCATCCAGCTCGTCCTTGATGCTGGCCACCTGCGCCATCAAATCGTCGGCGCTTTCGCCCTTGCCCTTGCGCTGGCCGATCTGCTTGCTGGCGCTGTTGCGCTGCGATTGCAGCTCTTCGGTGCGGGTCTGAATGGTCTTGCGTTCGCCTTCCAGGGACAGATAGGCGGCTTCGTCCAGAAACGGCTGGGGGTTCTTGCGGGTCTGCAAACGCGCGAGCACGGCGTTCAGATCCTTGCGGAGCAGGGTGGGATCAAGCATGCGCCGATTGTAGGGCGCGGGGGCGGCGCGCCAGCTGCGGCCGGCCGGGCTGCGCCGGGCAACGCCGGCACTCGCTATTTATAGAAATAAGGCCTGCAGCGCTTGACTGGCGGGCGCAAGCAGCTATCTATTTGATAGTATATCTAGCTCAGGTGATCCAGCATCGATTCGCCCGAGCTGTCCAGCCGCAGCCCCTTGGGCAGCGGAAACTTCACGGTCTCTTCCACGCCGTCCAGCTTGCGCACCGACACCGCGCCCAGCGCGCGCAGCCGCTCGATCACCTGGCGCACCAGGATGTCGGGCGCGGAGGCGCCGGCCGTCAGGCCGATGCGCGCCTTGCCTTGCACCCATTCGGGCTGCAGCTCGGCGGCGCTGTCGATCATGTAGCTTTCGGTGCCCAGCTTGTGCGCCAGTTCGCGCAGGCGATTGCTGTTGCTGCTGGTCGGGCTGCCGACGACGATGACCACGTCCACATCGCGCGACAGCAGCTTGACCGCGTCCTGCCGGTTCTGCGTGGCGTAGCAGATGTCTTGCTGCTTGGGTTCACGCACATTGGGAAAACGCGCCTTCACGGCGGCGGAAATCTCGGCCGCGTCGTCCACGCTCAGCGTGGTCTGCGTCACCACGGCGATCTTGTCGGTCTGCGTGAGCTGAACGCGGTCCACATCGGCCACGTCTTCCACCAGGTGGATGCCCGAATCCAGCTGGCCCATGGTGCCTTCGACTTCGGGGTGGCCCTTGTGGCCGATCATCACGAATTCGTAGCCTTCTTTCTTCAGCTTGGCTACTTCGACGTGCACCTTGGTGACCAGCGGGCAGGTGGCGTCGAACACCTGAAAACCGCGCCGCTCGGCTTCGCGCTCGACCGACTTGGGCACGCCGTGCGCGCTGAACACCAGCGTGGCGCCTTCGGGCACATCGGCCAGCTCTTCGATGAAGATCGCGCCCTTGGCCTTCAGGTCGTTCACCACGTAGGTGTTGTGCACGATCTCGTGGCGCACATAGATGGGCGAGCCAAATTTGGCGATGGCGCGCTCGACGATCTCGATGGCGCGGTCCACCCCGGCGCAAAAGCCGCGCGGCTCGGCCAGCACGATGTCGACGCCCGCCGCCTGCGGGTTCAGGCGGCTTTGCGGGCTGGCCTCATCCGCGGCGTTGGCCGATGCGGGCCTGGGCTCGTCGGCGCGCCTTTTGGGCGGCGCGAAAGGGCTGTCGGCGTGCCAACTGGTCATAACACCCCGATCACGTGGACCTGAAAGGTCACCGCTTGGCCCGCCAGCGGATGGTTGAAGTCCAGCCGCAGCGCGCCGTCGTCGCGCACTTCCAGCACCACACCCGCAAACTGGCCGTGGCCGTCGGGCGTGGCCAGCTGCACCACTTCGCCGGGCGCGTAACGCTCGTCCGGGTCGCCCAGCGAATCCAGCTCTTTGCGCGCCAGCCACTGAATCATGTCGGGGTTGCGCTGGCCAAAGGCCTCGCCGGGGGGAATGTCGAAGGTGGCCTCAGCCCCCTCCGGCAGGCCCAGCAGGCGCTGTTCCATCGCGGGCGACAGCTCGCCCGCGCCCAGCGACAGCGTGGCCGGCTTGCCACCAAAGGTGTTGATCACATCGCCCTGCGGGCCCGCCAGGCGGTAGTGCAGCGTGAGGAAGGAACTGGGTGCTACGGTAGTCATAAGGGATTCGGCCATTGGCGCGATTTTAGGGAACCCGGCATGCCCGCGTGGCGGTGCGGTTGCTTGGGCCGCCTGCCGCATGGCGATCAGGCCCGCTGGACCGACTGCGCGCAGCCCGTTTTCGTGTGGCCTGAAGGGCCAGCGCCCCGCCCTGCCCGGCGCGCCCTGGCGCGGCAATCGACCGCTGCGCGCGGCTAAACTGGCCCCGCCGCCCCTTCGCGCACGCCCCATGCCCCTCAAAGACCTGCCCCCCGACGCCCGTCCGCGCGAAAAGCTGCTGGCGCGCGGGCCGTCGGCGCTGGGCGATGCGGAGTTGCTGGCGCTGCTGCTGCGCACCGGCCTGCCGGGCACCAGCGTGCTGCAAATGGCGCAGCAGCTGCTGGACCGGTTTGACGGCATCGCCGGCCTGCTGAACACCAGCGCCGACGACCTGAAGCAGGTCAAGGGCCTGGGCGGCCCCGCCAAGCGGGCCGAGCTGATGGCCGTGCTGGAACTGGCGCGCCGCGCGCTGGCCCAGCAGCTGCGCGAACGCACCGCGCTGGATTCGGCCAGCGCCGTCAAAGACTATTTGCAGCTGCACCTGGGCACGCGCCCGCACGAGGTGTTTGCCGCGCTGTTCCTTGACAGCCAGCACCGCCTGATCGCACTGGAAGAGCTGTTCCGCGGCACCCTGTCGCAAACCAGCGTGTACCCGCGCGAAGTGGTGCTGCGCGCCCTGCACCACCATGCCAGCGGCGTGGTGCTGGCGCACAACCACCCCAGCGGCAGCGTGCAGCCCAGCCGCGCAGATGAATCGCTGACGCAAACGCTTAAGGCCGCGCTGGCGCTGGTCGACGTGCGCGTGCTGGACCACGTCATCGTTGCGCCCGGCGCGGCGCTGTCGATGGCGGAAAGTGGTTTGATCTGAATAAAAAAGCCCTGCAGCGCAGACTGGTCGGGCGCAGGCAGCTACTTTTTTCATAGTATTTCGCACCCCGGCCTGCGCCGTTCAGCGAACCCGCTTGGTACGGCCGTGGCATACATCCGCCGCGTCCCCGGCGTTCGCCCATAGGCCAGCGCACACACCGCCCAAACCCTGCCGGCCTAGCCAAGGCGCAAAGCACCTCATCCCGCAGCCAAGCCCCCGCGCCAGCCCCCAACCAGCGCACCCGCCGGCCAATGCGGTACAACCGCCTTTGCATGACCGCCATCAAAGCCCGATCCCTGCAGGACTTGAAGCCGCTGCGCCAGGCGCTGGCCGATGCGCGCGCCCGCGCCGCCGAAGAAGCCGCCAAGCTGGAAGCCGCTGCCCGCCGCGCCCGCGCCGAGCAAGACCTGTTTGCCCGCGCCGTTGGCCCCACACAGCCACTGCGCGCGCACGGCCGCGTGCCGCACGCGCCCACCCAGGCCGTGCCCGAACCGCGCCAGCGCCAGCGCGACGAACAGGCGGTGCTGCGCGAATCGATATCGGACGAATTCGACGCCAGCACCCTGCTGCAGGTGGACGAACACCTGAGCTTTCGCCGCCCCGGCATTGGCCCCGACGTGGCCGCACGGCTGCGGCGCGGCCACTGGGCGGTGCAGCGCGAAATCGACCTGCACGGCCTGCGCACCCACGAAGCGCGCGAAGCGCTGGGCCAGTTCCTGCGCGACGCCCAGCGCGCCGGTGTGCGCTGCGTGCGCGTGGTACACGGCAAGGGCTTGGGGTCGCCCGGCAAAACCCCGGTGCTGAAGGGCAAGGTGCACGCCTGGCTGGTACAAAAGCAGGAAGTGCTGGCCTTTGTGCAAGCCCGCCCGCTGGAAGGCGGCGCCGGGGCGCTGGTGGTGCTGCTGACCGCGCCGCCGCGCGACAAGAATTAACAGCCAAATCAGCCTGTAGCGCCCGACAGGCGGGCGCAAGAAGCTATATTTTTAATAGTATTTAGGCTTGCCGCGCCCCCGTGCCCGCCGACCTGCGGCACGCCTGGCCAGCGCCTACACTGGCAACCAGACTACCCGCCCCAACCCCTGGGCCTATTGGCCCTGCCCCTTCGATGCCGCACCACCCGCACACCACCCCGCCATCCGCCACCCGCACGCCGCTCTGGCGGCCCACGCTGCTGCTTGCCGCGCTGCTGGCCGCACTGGCCGGGCTGCCCGCCATGGCCGCCGAGCCCGCCCCTGCAGCCGCCCCGCCCGCCGCCATCAGTGCCGCGCCAAACACCCTCAGCCTGCCCGACGGCGGCCACTACCAGGGGCCGCTGCAGGGTGGCAAGCTGCATGGCCAGGGCCGCATTGACTGGAACGGCGAGCGCAACTACGTGGGCCAGTTCGTCAATGGTTATATGGACGGTTATGGCGTGCTGAACGGGCCCACTTCGCGCTACGAAGGGCAGTTCAAGCAAGGCCAGTTTGACGGCAAAGGCAAGGCCAGCCGGGGCGAAGACTATGCGTACGAAGGCGACTTTGTGCAGGGCCGCATGGAAGGCCAGGGCAAGATGACCTACCCCGGCGGCTACTCGTTTGAAGGCACCTTCAAAGGCGACAAGCCCGCCGGCAAGGGCCGCCTGACCGATGGCGAAGGCAACGTGGTCGAAGGCGACTTTGACGAATTCACCCCCAAAGGCCCGGTGGTGATGACATCGGCCAACGGCGACCGCTACGAAGGCCCGGTGCAAAACCAGATGCCGCACGGCGGCGAAGGTGTTTTTACCCGCGCCGACAAAGCCGTGGTGCGTGGCAAATTCGAGTACGGATCCATCGAAGGCAAGGCCACCATCACCTACCCGGACGGCGCGGTGTACACCGGCCAGTCCGTCAACCAACAGGCCTTTGGCGAAGGCGAACTGCGCCGCGCCAATGGCGACGTGTACCGCGGCGCCTTCATGGCCGACCAGTTCTACGGCCCCGGCACCCTGACCCTGGCCGACGGCAGCGTGCAAACCGGCACCTGGCGCGCCGGTGTACTGCCCAAAACCCCCAACGACGGCACCCTGCCCGACACGCCCGAATTGGCCGCCCGCAACAACCAAGCCGTGCTGTACAACCAGCCCGCGCTGCTGCAAGCGCAGTTCGACCAGCTGCAGGCCAGCACGCCCGGCGCAGCTGCGCAGCCACCCCGCATCTACGCCCTGTACGTGGCCGGCGACGGCAGCCAGGAAGTGTTCCGGCGCGAAGTCGCTTTTGTTGACGAACAGTTTGCCCAGCGCTTTGGCACGCGCGGCCGCTCGGTCAGCCTGGTCAACAGCCGCAGCAGCACCGACAAACTGCCCCTGGCCACCGCCCACAGCATCGAGCTGGCCCTGCAAGCCCTGGCCAGCAAGATGGACCGCCAGCGCGACCTGCTGTTTGTCTACCTCACCAGCCACGGATCGGACACGCACCAGCTGTCACTGGGCATGAACCGCATGGACCTGCCCGACCTGCCCGCCGCCCGCCTGGGCCAGTTGCTGAAAGATTCCGGCATCCGCAACCAGGTGGTGGTGGTGTCGGCCTGCTACTCGGGCGGCTTTGTGCCCGCGCTGCGCGGCGACCGCACCTGGGTCATCACCGCCGCCCGGGCCGACCGCACCTCGTTCGGCTGCGCCGACGACAACGAATTCACCTACTTCGGCCGCGCCTTGTTCAAGGACGCGATGGCTGAGGCGACCACGCTGAGCGGCGCCTTCGCCCAGGCCACCAAACTGGTCGACGAATGGGAAGCGCGCGACGAGGAAAAAGCCCGCACCGCCGCCACCGCCACCGAACGTGGCGGACGGCGCGGGGCTGCTGCGCCCAAGCTGAATCGGTCGGAGCCCATGTCCATCGTGTCGCCCGCGTTTCAGGCGGAGGTGGATCGGTTGTGGCGGGCGAGTGCGCCAGGCACGACAGCGCTACGACCGGCGTTGCCCGCGAAGTGAGGTCAAGCAGCCAGCCCACCCGCCATCACGCGGGCGGGCGTTTTCGTCTGCTCAGGCAGTTAGCGGAGTTTGGCTTTGCGCAGCTCGTGTGCGCTCAGCACGAAATCAGGGTTGTTGACGAGGCGCTGCACCGCTAAATCGATGAAGGCGCGCGCACGCGCTGGCTGCGAGGTTCTGCTGCCAAAGTAGACAAAGTAGCTGATGTATTCCGGGATGTGTTCCACCAGCAGGGGCACCAAACGCCCGTCGCGGATAAATGGCGCGGCGGTCACACCCGCCAGTTGGCCCAAGACGTTTCCAGCAAGCACGGCTTGAAGCTCAAAGCCTTCGTCGTTGCTGCAGATCGCCGGTGCCACCGGCATATCCACGATCTGTTCGCCCATTTGCACATGCCAGGGCACCACCTTGCCGGTGCCGGGGTGCCTGAAAGCACTGCACCGGTGCGCGGCAAGGGCGGCAAGAGAAAGCGGCACGCCATGGCGCCGCAAATAGGCTGGTGAACCGCAGATCACCATCTGGAGCGGAAACAGCTTTCTCGCGATCACGCCTTCGTGCGGCGAGGCACCCAGTCGAAAGCCGACATCCACCCGGTCTTCCACCCAATTGCCCACCCGATCCTCCAGCAGCACATCGGGCTGAATGCCGGGGTACAGGCCGCAGAACTCTTCCACCAGACGCCAAAGAATGGGCTGGAAGGTGCTGCGCGGCCCCGCGATGCGCAGCGGGCCGGCGAAGTCGTCCCGTCCCTTTCGCGCGTTTTCCAGCGCGCGCTGCATGCCCTGCACGGAAGGCTGCACCTCGTCCAGCAAGCGCTGTCCTGCGTCGGTCAGCGACATCACGCGGGTGGTGCGGTGAAAAAGGCGCGCATCCAGATGCGATTCAAGCTGCGCCAGCGCCTTGCTGGCAGCCTGCGGGCTGATGCCCAGATCCACCGCGGCCTTGCGCAGGCTGCCCAGCTCTGCCGCTTTGATAAAGGTGGTGATGGATCGCAGTTCGTTCATGGCCAAGCCCCTTCGTTTGCGCCAATTGTCATCAATTTGATGCCAATCAATCTATCAATTTGCCACTATTCATGGCGTATTCATTTTCATAAAGTGCGGTTGGCGGCGACTTGGCGCGCCGCTGGCAGCAGATCACTCCGGTCTGCCACCGCCAGCAAATACCGTCGGTTTGTGAATAGAGGAGCTGCAACCGTGAAAGACCTGCTTTGTATCGCCCTGACCAGTGCAGCGACATGCGCTGGAGCGCAATCGCTGGACGATTCGTCCAGCGCGCCTGCGCTGGAGCTGCGCGCGGCTTCTACCCTGCCGGTGTCCGCCGGGTCGGCCGACAACTTCACCGGTGCCGTTCGCATCAGCACCCCATTTGCTGCGCAAGCGCCTGGGCGTGCAGGCGGCGCCACGGTGAGCTTCGCGGCCCGTGCGCGCACCGCCTGGCATACCCATCCGGTGGGTCAAACGCTCATCGTCACCGAAGGTCTTGGGCTGGTGCAGCAGCAAGGGCGAAGCGCGCATGTCATGCGGTCTGGGGACGTGGTCACCATTCCGCCGAACGTGCGGCATTGGCATGGCGCGGGCCCGCAAAGCACCATGACCCACATCGCGATTGCGGAGAAGGAAGAAGGCAAATCCGTCACCTGGCTGGACAAGGTCAGCGATGCTGACTACCAGGCTGCCTGGACCGGCGCGGGCCTGGCAGCCAGCCCCAGCCGGCCGGTGGCCAGCGCAGCCCGCACATACCCTTCTTCAGAAACATTGAGCGCCAAACAGAAGGCGATCCCTTTGATCGCCGCGTTTGCGGCCAGCAGCGATATCCCTCAGTTGAGTGCCGCCCTGCAAGAGGGCCTGGATGCCGGGCTGAGCATCAGCGAAGCCAAAGAAGTGCTGGTGCAGATGTACGCCTATGTCGGCTTTCCGAAAAGCCTCAACGCGCTGGGCGAGTTGCTCAACGTGGTGGAGGCGCGAAAGCAGCAGGGGCGCCAGGATGCACCGGGCCTGGAGCCCAGCCGCAGCGTCGCGACCGGAAATGATCTGGTCGAGATCGGCCGCGCCAATCAAACCGCCATTTCCGGGGGGCCGGTTCAAGGCCCGCTGTTTGACTTTGCGCCGGTGATCAACCAGTTCCTGCAGGCGCACCTGTTCGGCGACATCTTCGAGCGCGACAACCTCGACTGGCAAAGCCGTGAATTGGCCACCGTAGGCGCGCTGGCCGCCACGCCAGGGGCAGAAGCGCAACTGCGTTCGCACATGCGGGCCAGCCTGCGGGTGGGCCTGACGGCTTCGCAGTTGCGGCAATTGGCCCAGTCGCTGACCGACCGCGCCCGCCCAGAAGCCGGGGACCGCGCGCAACAGGCACTGACGCAGGCGCTGGCCGCCGCAACGAAAGGCGCACGATGAACTTCACCCAATTGCTGTGCACGACCGCCTTGGTCAGCGGTTGTGCCACGCACTCCGGCGGCGCCCCTGGCCCGCTGACGATCCAGGCGCAGGGCAGCTTTGCGGTAGGCGGCGTGGTGCAACAACAGCCCGGCACCTACGACAACAACCAGCCCACAGCGGCTGGACAAAGCTTTCATGGCGACCATCTGTACGCGTTCTATCAGGTGCCTGCCCAGCCCAAGCCGCTGCCCATCGTCATGTTGCACGGCGCCTTTCAATCTGCACGCAGTTGGGAAACCACGCCCGACGGCCGAGAGGGATTTCAGACCCTGTTTCTACGCCGCGGCTTTCCGGTTTACCTGGTTGACCAACCTCGGCGTGGCCGGGCCGGCAACAGCACGGTGGCGGCCAGCACCCAGCCCGCGCCCAACGACCAGCTGTTCTTTGACCAGTTCCGTATCGGCAAGTGGCCCAAGCACTTTGACAACGTGCAGTTTGACCGCTCGCCGCAGGCACTGAATCAATTCCTGCGGTCCATCACCCCCAACACCGGACCGTACGACCCCGAGGTGATTGCCAACGCCATGTCTGCCCTTTTCGACCAGATCGGGCCGGGGATCTTGTTCACCCATTCCCAAGGCGGCGGGCCGGGTTGGCTGACCGCGATCAAGAACCCGAACGTCAAAGCCATTGTGGCGTTCGAGCCGGGCAGCGGCTTCATCTTTCCGCCAGACGCGCTGCCCCCGCCCATGCCCAGCGCTGCGGGCACCTTGTCACCTGAAACCGTGGACAAGGCGGACTTTCTCAAGCTCACGCGTTTGCCCATCGTCATTTATTACGGCGACAACTTTCCCACCACGCCCACGGCGGAGCGCGGACAGGACAACTGGCGCGTGCGCCTGGCCATGGCGCGGCTGTGGGTGGATGCCATCAACCAGCATGGCGGCAACGCGCAGTTGGTTCACCTTCCGGAGGCGGGCATTCGCGGCAACACGCATTTTCTGATGTCCGACCTGAACAACCAAGAGATCGCTGAGCGCGTGGCGAACTTCCTGACCGAACACAAGCTGGACTAAGGCCCATCCATGAAGCAAACCACCAACCGCAATCTGCACTCACCAGCTATCGATGCAGCAAGACGAACGCTGGTCAAAGGCACCGCCATCTCTCTGTCACTCGCCACACTAGGAATCTCCACCATGACAAGCCCATCAGCAGCAACAGCAACAGCCGCAGACCCGAAAGCCAATCCCTTCACCCTGGTCTACCGCGGCGCAATCACCAAGAACGAGCCCGGCCAAGTCCAGATCCATCCCGTGACGTACAAGCTCAATGGCCTGAACATCGTGGCCAACGTCTATACGCCCGCAGGCTACGACCCCAAGCAGCGCTATCCCGCCATCGTGGTCGCGCACCCCAACGGGGGCGTGAAAGAGCAGGTTGCGGGCCTGTATGCCCAACGCCTTGCAGAACAAGGCTACATCACCATTACGGCAGATGCCGCGTATCAGGGCGGCAGCAGTGGCCTGCCACGCAGCACCGACAAACCCCAGTTTCGCGTTGAAGACATCCACGGAATGGCGGACTTCATCACGCACTTTGAGGGTGTCGACGCGACGCGCGTGGGCCTGCTTGGCATTTGCGCGGGTGGCGGCTATTCGCTGACCGCGGCCAAGTCGGACAAACGGTTCAAATCGGTCGCGACGCTGAGCATGTTCAACTCCGGACGGGTTCGTCGCAACGGCCTGGCTGATTCTCAGTTGGCGACGGTACAAGATCGCCTGAAGCAGGCCACGCAAGCGCGCGCAGAGGAAATGGCAGGCGGCAAGGTGCTGTATGCCGGCGACGCCGACATGACCGATGCGCAGATCGCGGCGCTACCGTTCGCGCTGTACCGGCAAGGCTACGAATACTATTGGAGAACGCACGCGCACCCTGGCTCTACCTTCAAGTACACGATGAGCAGTTTGCTGGACTTGATGCGCTGGGACGCCACCGACCAGATCGACTTGATCCAGCAACCGCTGTTGATGATTGCAGGCAGCGCCGCCGATACCTTGTACATGACAGAGGACGCGTTTGCAAAGGCGACCGGCGCCAGCAACAAGGCGTTGTTCAAGATCGAAGGCGCGACGCACATCGAGACGTATTGGGTGCCCCAGTACGTGCAAGCCGCGCTCGACCAGCTGACACCGTTTTACGCCAAGACGCTGTAGTCACGCACCAAAAAGCGCCGTGCATCCGGCCCTGCGCCGGGTGGCGGCTCTTTCGCACCCCACCCATGACACACCACGCTACCGACTCGACCCGCCGCGCCATGCTGGCAAGCCTTGCCGCGCTGCCCGTCGGCACTGCCGCCAAAACGGCTGAACCCCCAATGACCGCCGGCCGCAACGGCGACAAGATGCTGGTCGCCTACTTCTCGCGCACTGGCAATACGCGCGTCATCGCAGGCCTATTGCACCGGAGCCTGGGTGCCGAGCTGTTTGAGATTCAACCCGCGCAGCCCTACCCGGACGACTATCTTCAAACGGTTGAGCAAGCCCGTCAGGAACGCGATGGCGGCCATGCGCGAGCCGTCGCACGCAGCATCGATCTGAAAAACTTCGACACGGTGTTTTTGGGGTTCCCGATCTGGGGTGAAACCGTGCCGCCTGTCGTACGCAGCTTTCTTGCCGGTCAGGCCTTGGAAGGAAAGCGCTTGATTCCCTTCATCACGCATGGTGGCTACGGCGCGGGCAATAGCCAAACGGTGCTGGCAAGCTACATACCCAAGGGAACCCTGCTTCAGGGGCTTGTGATGGAGGCGGATCAGGAACGACGCACGATGAATCAGGTGAACAGCTGGGTCAAAACGCTCACCCTCCGTGGCTAGATGCCACCCTTTCACGTAAACCAGCCTTACAAGGCATGCAGACCGTGCGTTGATGGGCTACGGCTTCGCCAACGGCTCGTCACGATGTGCTGCGGCGCACCCGCACTGGGTCGCCCGCACTACGTGGGCGTGCGCGCAGCCGCCTTGGCGTCCCGCTTCGCCAATACCGCCCGCCGAATCAACAACGCCAGCCCCGCCAGCGCGGGCACCGTCAGCGCGGCAAAGGCCACGCGGTAGCTGCCGCTGGCCGATGCCAGCGCGCCGAAGGTGGGCGAGCCGACCACCACGCCCATGAAGGTGAACAGCAGCGTGCCGCCGGTGGCCACGCCGGCCTGGCCGGGTGGCGCCTGGCGGGCCACGGCGGCCAGGTACACGCCATTCCAGCCGATGGCCGATGCGCCCAGCAGGCCAACCACGATCCAGATCACCGGGGTGGACCATTGCGCTTGCAGCGCGGCCGTGAGCAGGCTGCCCAGCACCATCAGCACGGCCAGCAGCATCAGCGTGTTGCGCGGGCCCAGGCCGCGGTCGGCAACGGCGCCCCAGGCGATGCGGCCGACCACGCCGGCCAGTTGCGCGACCGACAGCGCGGCACCGGCGGCCAACAGGGTCATGGCCAGGGTTTCATGCAGGTAGGTGACCAGGTAGGTGGTGACCGACACCTGCACCGCTGAAAACAGGAACGAGCACGCCGCCAGCGCCACCAGCGCGGGGTGGCGCAGCACCATGCCGATGGGGCGCACCAGGGTGGCCAGGTCCACGGGGTGGTCGGGCTTGCGGTCGGCGTCCAGCGCGGTGCGCAGCGGCTGGGCCAGCGCCACGCAGCCCAGGCTGACCAGGGCAATGACGGCCAGCGTCCACTGCCAGCCGATCAGCAGCAACATGCCGGGCAC
>JAGOEM010000092.1 GCA_017997715.1 Ottowia sp. | reverse complement strand
CGTGTCGTCCACGCGGGTGATCAGGTCGCCCGGCTTCAGCCCTGCGCGGTCTGCGGGCGATCCTTCGATGGGGGACACCACGCGCACCAGGCCGTCTTCCTGCGTGATCTCGATGCCGACGCCGACAAAGCGGCCGGTCGTGCCCTCGCGGAATTCCTTGAAGCTCTTCTTGTCGAAGTACTGGGAATGCGGATCCAGGCTGGACACCATGCCCGAGATGGCATCGGTGATGAGCTTTTTCTCGTCCACCGGCTCGACGTAGTCGGACTTGACCATGCCGAACACGGCCGCCAGCTGCTGCAGCTCTTCCAGCGGCAGCGGCGCGACGGCGCCTCGCGCCACGGTCTGCAGTGACACGGTGGTCAGCGCGCCGGCCAGGGCGCCCACAGCGATCCAGCCGGCAATCTTGGTTTTTTGACTCATGGTGAAGGCTACTTGGGGGTGCGAACACCCAATATACAGGGCAGAGAGCTTTCGGGTGCGCGCAGCGCAGGAAGTTCCGTAGGAGAGACGCGTGTACCGGCCAGTGGGCGCGGCATCAGGCCTTGCCTTGGGTCGCCACGGCGGCGGCGGCTGCAGCGGCGGCCTGGGCGTCACCCAGGTAGTAGTGGCGGATCGGTTTCAGGTCCTTGTCCAGCTCGTAGACCAGCGGGATGCCGTTGGGAATGTTCAGCCCAACGATTTCGCTGTCGGAGATCTGATCCAGGTATTTCACCAGCGCGCGGATCGAGTTGCCGTGCGCCGCAATCACCACCCGCTTGCCGGCGGAAATGGCGGGCGCGATCGATTCGTTCCACAGCGGCATCACGCGCTCGACCGTGTCCTTCAGGCATTCGGTCAGCGGGACGTCTTCGGGTTTCAGCTTGGCGTAACGCAGATCGGCCCGTTCGCTGCGCGGGTCGCTGGGCTCCAGCGGCGGCGGCGGCGTGTCGTAGCTGCGGCGCCAGACCAGCACCTGCTCGTCGCCGTACTGCTTGGCGGTTTCGGCCTTGTTCAGGCCCTGCAGCGCGCCGTAATGCCGCTCGTTCAGGCGCCAATGCTTGATGGTGGGCAGCCACAGGCGGTCCATCTCGTCCAGCGCCAGGTCCAGCGTGCGGATGGCGCGCGTCAACACGCTGGTGTAGGCCACGTCGAATTCGTAGCCGCCTTCCTTGAGCAGCTGGCCCGACTGCCTGGCCTGGGCTATGCCGGTGGGCGTCAGGTCCACATCGGTCCAACCGGTGAAGCGGTTTTCTAGGTTCCAGGTGGATTCACCATGGCGGATCAGGACGAGCTTGTGCATGTGGGAGGGGAAAATGCTGTGCAGCGCCAGTCGACGGCAGCAAGGGCCATTTGCGCCGACCGGGCGCGCGTAAACCGAGCATTCTAGAATCGTTCTGACGCGCAGGGGTGGCGATATGTGCCGCCCGGGCGATCCAACCATTTTTTGACAGGACGTGTGACGTGAGTTTTCTATTGGCTAACTGGACCTTGATTCTGGTGGCGCTGGCATCCGGCACCATGCTGTTGTGGCCCAGGCTGACCGGGGGCGGCGGCGGCGGACTGACGCCGGCCGCCGCGGTGCAACTGATCAACCGCGAAAAGGCGGTGGTGATCGACGTGTGCGACCCGGCCGAATACGCCGCCGGCCATGTCGGCGGCGCCAAAAGCATTCCCTTGAACGAGCTGGAGGCCAAGCTGCCCACGGTGGTCAAGAACAAGGCGACCCCGCTGGTGATGGTGTGCGCATCCGGCATGCGCGCTGGCCGCGCGGCAGCCACCGCGCGCAAGCTGGGCTACGACAAGGCCGATGCCCTGGCCGGCGGCCTGAAGAGCTGGCGCGACGCCAATCTGCCGATCGACAAGGCCTGAGCGCGCGCGCCGGGCCTGCCGCCTGCAAGGCCCGCCATCCCGCTCTTTCATTCATCAAGGATTCCCATGCAAGCCGTCAAGATGTACGCCACCGGCACTTGCCCCTACTGCATACGCGCCAAGCAGGTGCTGCGCAGCAAGGGCGTGAGCGAGATCGAGGAGATCCGGGTCGATCTGGACCCCGACGCACGCCTCAAGATGATGGAGATCACCGGGCGGCGCACCGTGCCGCAGATTTTCATTGGCACCACCCACGTCGGCGGCCACGACGATCTGGTCGAACTGGACCAGCAGGGCCAGCTCGACCCGCTGCTGAACGCCGCCGCCTGAGCGCCGCGCTTCACCCCGCCCGCCACGCCTGAGATAATGCCCCGCCACCGCTTGGCGGTCGTCGCCCCTGCGCACCCTGGCGTGCAGGGCGAACCACCCAGGCGCCCTGCATTCGTTCACTTTTTCCCCTGAATCGAGAAATCACATGGCCGACCAAGATCCCGTGTTCAACATCCAGCGCGTTTACCTCAAGGGCGCTTCGCTGGAACAGCCCAATTCGCCCGCCATCCTGCTGGAGCAGGAACAGCCAGCGGTCGACATCAACCTGGGTGTCAACGCCGAAAACGTGGCGGAAGGCGTGTTTGAAGTCACCGTCACCGCCACCGTGCAAACCAAGATCCAGGACAAGACCGTGTTCCTGGTCGAATGCCAGCAAGCCGGCATCTTTGAAATCCGCAACGTGCCGGAAGACCAGATGAGCGCCATCATTGGCGTGGCCTGCCCGCAGATCGTCTACCCGTACCTGCGCGGCAACGTGGCCGACCTGATCCAGCGCGGCGGCTTCCCGCCCGTGCACCTGGCCGAAATCAACTTCCAGAGCATGTACCAGCAGCAGCAAGCTGCGGTCGAAGGCCAGGAAGCCAGCCCCGCAACGCTGCCCCAGTAATTCTGGGTCAAATTGGCCCATGGCCGGTACTGAGAGGGCGCAAGCAGCTATGAAAATCATAGTTATCGGTGCCGGCGCGTGGGGCACGGCCGTGGCCGTCAGCGCCGTGCGCAACCCCGCCGCCCACCAGGTGGTGCTGTGGGCGCGCGATGCAGCCCAGGCCGAAGCCATGGCGGCCGCGCGCGAAAACGCGCGCTACCTGCCCGGCATTCCGCTGCCGCGTGAACTGCACCTGCGCGGCGGCGCCCCCGACGAAGGCCTGCAAGAGGCCGTGCCGCAGGCCGACCTGATCATCATCGCCACGCCCGTGGCTGGCCTGCGCCCCACGCTGGAATTGCTGCAGGACACGCGCGTGCCCGTTGCCTGGCTGTGCAAGGGCTTTGAAGCCGTGCGCAACACCGGCGCCGCGCACCCGTTTGGGCTGATGCCGCATGAAGTGCAGCGCCAGGTGGCGCCCGCCCTGCGTGCCGGTGCCCTCAGCGGCCCCAGCTTCGCGCAGGAAGTGGCCCGCGGCCAGCCCACCGCCCTGGTCGCCGCCAGCCGCGACGCCGACGTGCGCGAAGCCATGGTCGCCGCGCTGCACGGCCCCACGCTGCGCGTGTACGGCAACGACGACTTGGTGGGCGTGGAAGTGGGCGGCGCCGTCAAGAACGTGCTGGCCATCGCCACCGGCCTGGCCGATGGGCTGAACCTGGGGCTGAATTCGCGCGCCGCGCTGATCACCCGCGGCCTGGCCGAAATCGCCCGCCTGGGCGTGGCGCTGGGCGCGCGGCCCGAAACCTTTACCGGCCTGTCTGGCCTGGGCGACCTGGTGCTGACCGCCACCGGCGATTTGAGCCGCAACCGCCAGGTCGGCCTGCTGCTGGCCAGCGGCAAAACGCTTCAGGAAGCCGTGCAGTCGCTTGGCCACGTGGCCGAAGGCGTGTACAGCGCCCGCACCGTCTGGCAGCGCGCGCAGCACCTGGGCGTGGACATGCCCATCACCGAATGCGTGGTCGGCCTGCTGGACGGCGCGCTGAAACCCGTGGAAGCCGTGGCCGCGCTGATGGGGCGCGACCCCAAGGGCGAGATTCTTTAGCGCCTTTTTGGCCTTTGGCGCCCGCTGGGTGGGCGCCACCAGCTATCAACCTGATAGTGACGGCAGTGCCAGATACATTCCGGCACAGCGCCGCGTTGACGGGCGTTGCAGGCCGGTTGCACACTGATCCGGCGCGCCTTCAGCGCGCCGCAGTTCAAGAACCACCTCCAGGAAATCTGCCATGCCTTTGTCCACCCGCGCCCTTTGGGCGGCCTGCGCTGCTGGCGCCACCGTGGCCGTATTGAGCGCTTGCGCATCGTCACCGCCGCGCGGCGGCAACGCCATGAGCTTCTTCATCACCAGCAGCAACCCCGGCCAGGGCGGCAACCTGGGCGGCCTGGCCGGGGCCGATGCGCAATGCCAGCGCCTGGCCAGCAGCGTGGGCGCCGGCGGCAAAACCTGGCGCGCCTATCTGTCCACCGCCGCAGCCGACGGCCAGCCCGCCGTCAACGCGCGCGACCGCATCGGCAACGGCCCGTGGGTCAACGCCAACGGCGTCACGGTGGCCACCAGCGTGGCCGACCTGCACAGCGCCAACGCCAAACTGGGCAAAGACACCTCGTTGACCGAGCGCGGCGAAGTCGTCTCCGGCTTTGGCGACACGCCCAACCGCCACGACATCCTGACCGGCTCCAGACCCGACGGCACCCTGGCCGCACCCGAGCCGGGCAAGGACACCACCTGCGGCAACTGGACGCGCGGCGAAGGCGGCTCGGCCATCGTCGGCCACCACGACCACCAGGGCACCAACCCCGACCCGGTGGCCAACGCGTCATGGAATTCATCGCACGGCACGCGCGGCTGCAGCGTGCCGCAGCTGGCGCAAAGCGGCAGCGCCGGGCTGCTGTACTGCTTTGCGGTCAACTGAGCCATTTATCCATCCAATCAGGCTGCAGCGCGTGCCAGCAGGGCGCAAGCAGCTATCCATTAAATAGCGAAATGCAGCTTGGGCGCACCTGCTGCGGCGCACCCAAGCTGCCGCAGCTGGCGCAAAGCGGCAGCGCCGGGCTGCTGTACTGCTTTGCGGCCAATTGAACCGTTTATGCATTAAATCAGGCTGCAGCGCGCGCCAGCAGGGCGCAAGCAGCTATCGATAAAATAGCGGAACGCAGCATGGGCGCGCCTGCAGCGGCGCACCCAAGCCGCACGGGCTCAGCGCTGCAGCATGCGCGTCAGCGCGCCAACGATGTCGCCGGCACTGCCCAGGCCCGCCTGCGGTGCCTGGCCCAACGGCGTCAGCTTGTCGATCAGCTCTGGCAGCACCTGCGCGATGCCGCCCGCCGCTTCGCCGTGGGCCACGCCCAGCTGGGCGGCGATGTCGCCAATCACATTGGGGCCCAGCGCCTGCGTCACCGCATCGGGGCTGACCGGCTGGTTGGCGCCACCGCCCACCCAGGACTGCGCCGCATCGCCCGCACCGGCCTGCGTGAACTTGTCCAGCAGCCCGCCCAAGCCGCCCTGCTGACTGTGGTTGGCCAGCATGCCCATCAGAATCGGCGCCAGCGCCGCCACCAGGCCCATGTTGATGCCGCTGCTGCCGCCTTGAGCGCCCGCCTGAGGCGCCTGGCCCCCGCCCAGCACGCTGCCCAGCACATCGCCCAGGCCACCCAGCCCGCCCGCGCCGCCCTGCGGGTTGCTTTGCCCCGCCAGTACCGAACCGAGAACCGAATCCAGCAATCCCATGGTGCTTTCCTTTCAGCGAAAGTGGTTGCGAAACGCGGCGGATTGTGATCCTGTGTGGGCGCGCACAAACTGAAGCGCGGCTTAAGCGGACATGGGTCGCAGGCGTGTCGGGGCTGCGACCAACGTCGGTGGCCGAAGCCTGTGCCCGCCACTCAGGTCCGTTCGAGGGCACGGGCATTTCGGCTTCTGGCTCAGCAACAGCCTGCGCGGTGAGCTAGCAAAAAGATAGTGCAGCCGACGCACCGATTCGTTCGGGTTCAAGGGCTCCATTGCACGCGCTGCTGTCATTCGCGCCTCGGCGACCGATGTCTGTGATGCAGCGGTTGCTGACGCACGCATGATGCGCTAGTTCGACTGTGAACGGGTCAACAGCGGACAGTCAGATCCGCGAGGTAGATCACCGCCAGCCAAGGTTGGTTTTAGCGGCGGCCCACGCCAGCGCGGCACATGCCGACGAACAGGTTCCACTCCGCAATCAAACAGCAATCAGTTTGTTTCGGCAGACTCGTCCAACAGTGCCAACTGCTCACCGCCAGGGGAACCTGGCAGTTCAGTGATCAGAATACCGCGCACTTTCGCGATGTCCGCGACAACCCGGGTAATGTGGTGCGAAATGTTGACCTGACGCCAGTTCGCCGCGTTACCCGCGGTCGCTGAAATACCGCTAGCGACCTGGTCAATGAATAGGTCTGCCGTAGAAAACGAAGGGCCGGAGAACATGCCGCTTTTTACTACCCGTTCGCAGACGTCCTTCATGACCTGGTGTGTAGAGCCTATGTCGCCGCCTCGTACCACAAGCCAGTGTGAATCCGTGGTGTAGCGCAAATGCGGAATCGGTCGGGCACCGCTTCCACCGAAATTAAGCTTGGCGCTATCTGCGGCAAAGTCTCCGAAGATCATGTGTTCGGCGGTCGATGGATCGAACTTGACGGCTTCACGCCAGGCCCGCCATTCATTTCGTGGGTGGCTGATGGTCTGCCCCGGCTTAGCTGGGTTCGTCTCCGGGTAGTGCGTTCCTTGAAAGGCCACGAGTTGCCATTGACCATAAGTCTGAAGCTGCTCCAATGCAGAGCTGATGATGGGCGCAACAAGCAGATGGTCGGAAAGGTCAGCGTCGGAGAAATCGGAGAATACTGTGCATGCCGCAGGCACTAAATCCAAACTGGACAGAACGGATTTGATCCTTTCATTGAGGCTTGGATCGGTCATGTCGCCGGATCGAATGCGCAGCCCGAATTTCATGCCGTAGTCCACCGGCAGGGAGGCTCGGAATGCGGCGACGCCAACCTTCTCCAGCGTCGTCAGATTCGCAGCCGGAACGGCAAGTACCCCGAGGTTTCGGGCTCGGCGGAAAAGCTCTGGCATCCACTCAATGGCAGTCGCTTTTCCATGTTCTTTGAGGAGGGCCTGGGGATCAACAAAAGCTGGGCGGTGAGGCCAGTATTTTGAAAGAATGCCACCTACATTTGGGATGACGTCGCCCAACGCAAACAAGTCCGCCTGGGTCTCGCTTTCTCGCTCGCCGGCGGGCGGAATGATCAGCAACGGCATGATGCAATCCGCTACGTCCCCGCGCAGTGCCCGCAGCGCTTCCAACTCCCCCATCTTCATGCGAAGCGACGGGACATAGATAACCTTGTGATTACTCATGCGAAACCTCTGGGAAGAAAAGTTTACGGACTGTGCCTCGTCCAATCTTGTCTGAAAAAATCGCGTAGTTCTTTCGCTCAAATCTGATGCGACCGTAGAGGATCGCGGGCGAAATGCTCAGTTGCTTTGCCAAGTTCTCTATCGGCGATGAAGTCTTGGCAATGCGCGCAGGTGAACGTGCCCAAAGTTCCTCGGGCACCAGCAGATCAGAAGCAAACTTGTTAGCTTCCTCTTCAAATTCATCGACTTCGACGTGCTCGACATCGTCGAAAAATCCCGAGGCAAGTCCGGTCCTGTAGTGCAGGATGACGTGAGCGACTTCATGCATTAGCGTGAACCAGAAATTGTCGATGGCATCACGTCGTAATGTGAGGCCGATGACCGGAATGCTTTCCACCAAAAACGCGGCGCCATCCACTTCCATGCCGGGGATGTTGCGCTCGATGATGATGACGATGCCGTGCTCTTTCAGAAGGGTTTGTGCTCTGACCGGACCGTCCGCAGCCTGACTCAACTTGGCCAACTGCTTCAACCAGGACAAATCCAGGGGCCGATAGCTCAGGCGCTCGCGCTCAATGATGTCTTCTGCCCGGCGCGTGACCTGCGCTTTCCAGGACAACAGCACCCAGTCCTCGGAATGGTCTTTGACGTTGATGCCCGTGCGAAGCAAGGATGGCGTTCCGTATCGCCCCACGTGTTCAGACACATACCTGATAAGACGCTTGATGCCGGTTTCGTCGGAATCCTGCTCACCAAGCCAGCCATGCTGACGAGCGTGCTTCAGGATCTTCTGAGCCTCCGCGGGATTGAGATCAAACGGTGGGCGCCACCGGGCAACTTTCGGGGACAAAAACTGAGCCGACAGGTCGAGCGATAACGCCCGCGCAACTTTCATGTAGTTTGCGAGGTTGATGCTGCGATAGCGCTCGGACTCCCAACGCTGGATGGCCTGCTCCTGCAGCCCCAGCTTTCTGGCGAGATCCTTTTGCGTCCACTTTTGAGCAAGACGCGCAATGATCAGAATGTCGCCCAGGTCATCACCCACTTGCCGTTTCATAGGCTCAACATCGCCGTCCTGGGCTTGTCGGTAGGCATCAAGCTTTTTGGAGAGCTCACGCTTTTCGGTCGCGAGCGAGCGGCGAATCCCCTCGATGGCCAGATCGGGTAGCCCCTCAATGATGGACTTGAGCGTCTGCTCGGAGGACAGGGCTCGGGAAAGCCGCTCGATTTCTGTCTCAAGCTCACGAGCTTGACGTTCAGTGGAAATGATGGCGCTTGAGGACACGGCTGGATTTTACACAACATATTTGTTGTGTTTGATTTGTTTGCGACACAAATAGCGTGACGAAACAATGCAGTGCGCTTGCCAGTATCTTCGTCCTGGCTCCACTTTGCCTCGGCGGATAACGCGGAGCAGCAGTTAACACCGGGTGCGCCAGCCGCAGTTCACAGTCTTGACCAGAGAGCATCGCCCGTGGGGTAGGGTGATCACGCTGGCGGCCTCAGGTCTTGAGCTTCTGATGGGACGTACAGCAGCTCTCGACTGTTTGCTCGTTTTGACAGCAGTTATCTATCGGCTGACGGAAGACCGTCAGCCCCTAGCCTGAAACCGCCGCTGGATTCGATGCGCTGGAATTTCGCTCATGGCCGAACTAAAACCTTCGACCATGCGCGCCCACTTACAACTCCAGGTTGTCAATCAGCCGCGTACCCCCCAACCGCGCGGCGCCCAGCACGACTAGGTCACCGCTGGCGTCACCCGCCTGGGGCGGCAGCAGGTCGGCGCGGCGGCGCACGGTCAGGTAGTCGGGTTGCCAGCCGCGCTGGGCCAGTGCGGCTTGGGCGGCGGCTTCCAGCGCGGGGGCGCGGTCGGGCAGGGCGTGGGCGGCGGCCAGGGCGTCGCGGGCCAGGGTGCGCAGGGCCAGGGACAGTTGCAGCGCTTCGGCGCGTTCGGGCTCGCTCAGGTAGCGGTTGCGCGATGACAGGGCCAGCCCGCTTTCGGTGCGGGTGGTTTCGGCGGTCAGGATGTCGATGGGCAGGGCAAATTGCCGCACCATGCGCTGGATGACCATCAGCTGCTGGTAATCCTTTTTGCCGAAGACGGCCGTGCCCTGCGGCTTGCCGGCAAACACGGCCATGAACAGCTTCATCACCACCGTGCACACCCCGGTGAAGAAGCCGGGGCGGAACTGCCCTTCCAGCAGATCGGCCAGCGCGGGGTCGGGCGTGACTTTGTAGGTTTGCGGCTCGGGGTACAGATCGCCCTCGCGCGGGGCGAACAGCACGTCACAGCCGGCTTGTTGCAGCGCGGTGCGGTCGGCTTCGAAGGTGCGGGGGTAGCTGTCGAAGTCTTCGTGCGGCAAGAACTGCAGCCGGTTCACAAAAATGCTGGCGACCGACACATCGCCCAGCGGCTTGCCCTGCGCCAGCAGCGCCAGGTGGCCGGCGTGCAGGTTGCCCATGGTGGGCACAAAAACCGGGCGTTCGGCGTGGCGCAGCACGTGGCGCAGTTCGGCAATGGAATGAACAACTTGCATGGTGGGCGCCGGCGTTTTGCGGCCAGGGATGGGGCGACGGGGCGATTGTGCACAAGGCGATGGCACGCGGCTCAGGGTTTACCCGCTACGGTATCCCTATAATCCGCTTTTTTCACGAATGACATTGAGCTCAGATCGCTCATTTTGAAAGGAATTTGACGCGAGATGAGTACGCTAGCCATCGTTTTATCGCTCAGCCTGTTGATGTACCTGGCCTACCGCGGGTACACCGTGCTGTTGTTGGCGCCGGTGCTGGCCGGCCTGGCCGTGGTTCTGTCGGGCGATCTGGCCCATTTGCTGCCAATTTATACGGAAGTATTCATGCCCGCGCTGGGCAGCTACGTGCTGGCGTACTTCCCGGTGTTTCTGCTGGGGGCGCTGTTTGGGCAGCTGATGGCCGATTCGGGCGCCGCCACCGCCATTGCGCAGTGGATCGAACGCTCGCTGGGGCCGCGCCACGCCATCCTGACGGTGGTGCTGGCGTGCGCGGTGCTGACTTACGGCGGTGTGTCGCTGTTTGTGGTGGCCTTTGCCATCTACCCGATTGGCCGCTCGCTGTTCCGCTCGGCCGATATTCCCAAGCGGCTGCTGGCCCCGGCGATTGCGCTGGGCTCGTTCACTTTCACCATGACGGCGATGCCCGGCACGCCGTCGATCCAGAACGCGATCCCGATTCCGTACTACAGCACCACCACCTTTTCGGCGCCGGGCCTGGGGCTGATTGCGTCGGCGCTGATCGCGCTGATGGGCATGGGCTGGCTGCTGTCGCGCGCGGCCAAGGCGCGCAAGCTGGGCGAGGGCTATGGCGTGCACGACGACGAAGCCCAGGCCAGCGCCAAGGCGCCTGCTGCCGACGCCGCCGCCGCGCCGGACACGGGCCCCGACATGCCTTTGCTGCTGGCCCTGCTGCCCTTGCTGCTGGTGATCGGCGTCAACGCGCTGTTCACCTACGTCGTCTTTCCTGCGGCCGATTTCGGGCCGATCGAGCAGCGCTTTGATGGTCTGGTGGCGGTGCAGCGCACGGGCCTGTGGGCGCTGATCATTGCGCTGGTGGTGTCGTGCGCGGCGCTGCTGGTGCTGCGCGCGCGCCACTGGCGGCATTTGCAGCAGACCATCAACAAGGGTGTGCTGGGCTCGATGCTGCCGATCTTCAACACCGCGTCCGAGGTGGGCTACGGCGCCGTCATTGCCGGCCTGGCGGGGTTTGTGCTGATCCGCGATGCGGTGCTGAACATCTCGTCCAACCCGCTGGTGTCCGAAGCGGTGGCCATGAACGTGCTGGCCGGCATCACCGGCTCGTCGTCGGGCGGCCTGTCGATTGCGCTGCAGACGCTGGGCGCCGACTACCTGCGCATGGCGTCCGAAGCCGGCATCAGCCCCGACCTGCTGCACCGCGTGGCCGTCATGTCGGCCGGCGTGTTCGACACGCTGCCGCACTGCGGCGCCATCATCACGCTGCTGTCGATCTGCAAGCTGACGCACCGCCAGTCGTACCTGAACATCGCCGCCGTCACCATCGTCGGTCCGCTGGTGGCCTTGGCCGTGGTGATTGCGCTGGGCACGGCCTTTGGCAGTTTTTAAGGGTGGCGGGCCCAAGGCAGGGCGGAACAAGGCCTGCGTGGGCTTTGCCTGGCTGACTGCGGTTGGTCTGCGGCTTAGCCAGTCCGCGCGATAGCGCAGGCTATCGCTGTGATTGACCGGCGCTGCAACGCACAGATTGGTTCAGCGTTGCCCCAGGCTGAATTTTTAAGTGAAATAGGGCTCTAGCGCTTATGCAGCGGGCGCTAACAGCTATTGAAATAATAGTGAAATGGTTGCCCACGGGGGCAAGCCGATGGCGCACCGGCAACGCTGCTCCGTGGCCCCCGCGCCCGGCACCCGGCACCCGGCACCCGGCACCCGGCACCCGGCACCCGGCGCCGCGGCTTACCAGGCGTGCAGCGCGTCGTCGGGAAAGCTGCCGTCTTTCACGGCGCGCACATAGGCTTCGATGGCGCCGCGCACGCTGCCCGCGTCCTGCATGAAGTTGCGCACAAATTTGGGGTTCTTGCCCAGGTTCACGCCCAGCATGTCGTGCATCACCAGCACCTGGCCGGCGGTGCCCTGGCCGGCGCCAATGCCGATGGTGGCGCAGCGCGTCAGTTGCTGCGTCAGCGCGGCTGAAAGCTCGGCCGGCACCATCTCCAGCACCAGCATGGCGGCGCCTGCGTCCTGCAATTCCAGCGCGTGGCGGCGCAGCGTGTCGGCGGCGGCGTCGCCCCGGCCCTGTACGCGGTAGCCGCCCAGTGCGTGCACGGTTTGCGGCGTCAGGCCCAGGTGGGCGCACACGGGGATGCCGCGTTCAACCAGAAAGCGCACCGTGGGCGCCGTCCAGCCGCCGCCTTCCAGCTTGACCATGTGCGCGCCCGCTTGCATCAGCACGGTGGCAGAGCGCAAGGCCTGCTCGGGCGACTCGTGGTAGCTGCCAAAGGGCAGGTCGGCGATCAGCCAGGCCGTGCCCTGCACCCGGTGCAGCCCGCGCGCCACGCTTTCGGTGTGCAGGCGCATGGTGTCCAGCGTGACGCCCACGGTGGACGGC
>JAGOEM010000093.1 GCA_017997715.1 Ottowia sp. | reverse complement strand
GAGGAACTCGCGCTTGCGCGTGCGCTTGGTCTTGCGCTCGTATCCGCTCTCGCCCAGGCTCATTTGCTTCATGTCGGCAATGTCTCACATCACGCGGGTGGCGGCAGGGTTGTGCAGACCTTCCCTAAGGAACTGCATATATGGCAACGATCAAGCAAACCCTCGATGAACTGATGACTCTGGATGGCGCCATGTGCGCGGCCGTGGTCGATTCCGCCTCCGGCATGATGCTGGGCTCCGTCGGCACCGGCGTGGACCTGGAAGTCGCTGCTGCGGGCAACACCGAAGTGGTGCGCGCCAAAATGAAAACCATGCGTTCGCTGGGCCTGAACGACGTGATCGAAGACATCCTGATCACGCTGGGCAAGCAGTACCACATCCTGCGTCCTTCGGCCCGCAAGGAAGGCGTGTTCCTGTACTACGTGCTGGACAAGCAGCGCGCCAACCTGGCCATGGCCCGTCGCAAAACCGTCGACGTGGACAAGGAATTGAACTTCTGATCCTCAGCGATCGGATGCAAAAAGCCCCGGCATGCCGGGGCTTTTTTTATGGGGTGTCAGTGGAAAGAAAAACGCGTCTGGCTGTGCCCGTGTCCGCAAAAGCGGCTGTGCTCAGGTCAGCGTATCCGGGTCGCCGCCGTCACCGTCATCCTGCGCGCCCGGCGCCCATTTGACGCCATGTTGGGACAGGTAGTCGCGGATCAGCTTGCGCACCACTTGAGAAGGGGTCACGTCTTGCGCAGCGCACAGGGCTTCGAAAGCGCGTTTCTTGGACGGATCAATCAAGACCGTCAGTCGCGCGGTTTTCTGTTCAAAATTGGTCATAGGTCTTCGATGGGAGTCTCATTGTAAGGACGCAGGTCTCAAGCGCTGCATCGGGCCTCGTCGGGCTCACCCAGCAAATAATGGGCTCGTGACATTTGACCAGCAGGCCAGCCACTTTCACAAGCGATTCGCTTCACGGCCGGTGGCCGCGCCGCACGCCCCGCACAGGCTTTGGGCCAGCCGGTGCAATGCCGCCCACGGCTGCGCTGGCCAGCCAGGATGCTTCAGCCCTTTAACGATCCCGTCGACCTGGTGCGCGGCCTGCAGCAAGCCCGCCAGTTGCAGGTCGCTCAGGCGCGGCAGCACGCGCTCGAACAGGCGCTCGCGCAGGCCCCAGATGCGCTGCTCCTTCAAGGCCATGGGCAAGGGCCGGCCTTGTGCCATCGCATCCTTGACGCGCTTGAGTGCGCGGATGTCTTCGGCCAGCGTGTAGTGCACCAGCACTTCCGATTCGCCCTCGGCCTGCAGCCCGTCCAGCATGCGCTGCACGCGTTCGCGGCGCCCGGCCAGCACCGCTTCGCTCAGCTTGAACACGTCGTAGCGCGCCACGTTCAGCACCGCCGCCTCGATCTGTTCGGCGCTCAGTTCGCCCTGCGGGTAAAGCAGGCCCAGCTTGGTGATTTCCTGGTGCGCCGCCAGCAGGTTGCCTTCCACCCGGTCGGCAAAAAAAGCCAGGGTGATCTGTCCGGCTTCGCCCGGCGCAACGCGCTGGCCTTGCGCGGCCAGGCGGGCCGCAATCCATGGCGGCAGTGCGCTGCGTTCCACCGGGTCGATCTGCACCGTGGCGCCAGCGCCTTCCAGCGCCGTGAACCATGCGCCGGTGCGCGCGGCCTTGTCCAGCCGCGGCAGCACGACCAGGGTCAGGGTGCTGTCGTTACCGACCGCCGCTTCGGCCAGCTGCTGCAGCGCCGCGCTGCCGTCCTTGCCCGGCTTGCCTGAAGGAATGCGCACTTCGATCAGCTGCTTGTCGGCGAACAGGCTCAAGCTGCTGCCCGCCGCCAGCACACCGCCCCAGTCGAAATGCGCGCCCTGCACGGTGTGCACCGTGCGTTCGGTGTAGCCGTGCGCGCGCGCGGTTTCGCGAATGGCGTCGGCCGCCTCCTGCACCAGCAGCGCCTCGTCGCCGTGCAGCGTGTACAGCGAGCGCAAGCTTTTGGCCAGATGGGCAGACAGCTGGGAAGCGGGTACTTGCATGGGGTGTCTGTCAGGGCTGCGGGATGCGGGTCAGGCAGCTGCCTGCACCGGCGCCGCCCATCAAAGGTGAACCGTGGCCAGCCGGCGCATCACCTGCTGGACCACATCGCTTTGCATGTTCTGGTACAGCATCAGGCCTTCCTGCTCTTTCGACAGGGCCGAGGATTCGGCATAGCTCTGATCGATCTGGCGCGATATCTCCGACATCGGCAGCAGCTCGCGGCCGTCCGCCGTGCGCAGCCGAAAGTTGAAGCGAACGCGCAAGGTCAGCTCGCGCACTTCCCCCGTCGCGTTCACGCTGACCACGATGCGCTCGCGCACCTCGCCGGTGCTCTCCAGCACCACCTCGGCCTTGGCCAGTTGCGCCGCTTCGGTGATGACCTGCAGGCTGCCCGTGCCTTCCAGCTGGCGCCGCAGTTCGATGGTCAGTGTGGAACTGGCCGGCATCGCCAGCGCAATGCTGCGAAAGGCGAAGTTGGGCGGCTGGCGCAGCGCGAAGCCGCACGCGGTCAGCAGCGGCGCCGCCAGCGCGGCGCTCAGCAAAGTGCGTCGGCGGGCCATGTTCAGCCCACCACCACGTTGACCAGGCGGCCGGGCACCACGATCACTTTTTTGACCGCACCGCCGGGGCTGTGTTTGACAAAGGTTTCGCTGGCCAAGGCCATCGCCTCGATCTCTTCCTTGCTGGCCGACGAGGGCACCAGCACCGAGCCCCGCAGCTTGCCGTTGATTTGCAGCATCAGCTCGATCTCGTCCAGCTTGAGCGCCTCTTCGTCCGGCTTGGGCCAGGCGGCGTCGAGCAGCAAGCCCTGCACCGCCTCAAAGCCCAGCGCCTTCCACAGGCCGTGCGCCATGTGCGGCGCCACGGGGTACAGCACGCGCAGCAGGGCCGAAAAGCCTTCGGCCAGCGCCGCCTGGTCACCCACCGATCCGTCGGAGCGGAAGGCCTCCAGCGCGTTCAGCAGTTTCATGGTGCCGGACACCACGGTGTTGTACTGCAGGCGCTGGTAGTCGTAGTCGATCTGGCCCAGCACGCTGTGCACTTCGTGCCGAAGCGCCTTGGCATTCTTGCTGAATTCAACGCCATTTTTGCCTGCAGCGCCCGCCAGTACGGCGCTGGCAGCTATATTATTAGTAGCGCTCAGCTTGACGCCGAAGTTCCACACCCGGCGCAGGAAGCGGTAGCTGCCTTCCACCGCCGCGTCGTTCCACTCCAGCGTGGCTTCGGGCGGGGCGGTGAACATGGTGTACAGGCGCGCGGTGTCGGCGCCGTATTTCTCGATCAGGTCCTGCGGGTCGACGCCGTTGTTCTTGGACTTGGACATGGTGCCCACGCCCTCGTAGTCGATCAGCGTGCCGGCGGGCAAATCTGCCACCGCCTTGTTCAACTTGGCGCCCACCTGGTGGCCGTCAACATCGAGCACCGGCTCCACGTCGTCTGGCCAGAAGTAGTCTTTGCCACCCTTGGCGTTGCGGCGCGAATAGATGTGGTTCAGCACCATGCCCTGCGTCAGCAGGCGGGTAAATGGCTCGTCGATGGTCACCAGACCCAGGTCGCGCATCACCTTGGTCCAAAAGCGCGCGTACAGCAGGTGCAGGATGGCGTGTTCGATGCCGCCGATGTACTGGTCCATGCCGCTGCCGCCGGTCGCGGCGCGCTGGTCGCGCATCCAGTAAGCGGTGCCGGCGCCGACCATGTGCTGGGCGTCCTTCGGATCGCAATAGCGCATGAAGTACCAGGACGAATCGATGAACGTGTCCATCGTGTCGGTCTCGCGCCGCGCGGGCTGTCCGCATTGCGGGCAGTGGCAGGCCAGGAAGGCTTCGCTCTTGTTCAGCGGGTTGCCGCTGCCGTCGGGCACCAGGTCTTGCGGCAGCACCACGGGCAGATCGGCCTCGGGCACGGGCACGGTGCCGCAGGCGCTGCAGTGGATCATGGGGATCGGCGTGCCCCAGTAGCGCTGGCGGCTGATGCCCCAGTCGCGCAGGCGCCAGGTGGTCTTTTTCTCGCCCAGGCCGGCCTCTTGCAGGGCGTGGGCCACGGCGTCCACGGCCTCGGTGTGGGTCATGCCGCTGAAGTTGTCAGAGTTGATGACCACGCCGCGCTGCTTGTCGCCGTACCAGTCTTGCCACTGGGTGAAGTCGTAGCGTTCGCCAGCGACGTGCACCACCTGCTCGATGGGCAGGCCGTATTTCAGCGCAAAGGCAAAGTCGCGCTCGTCGTGGGCCGGCACGCCCATGACGGCGCCGTCGCCGTAGCTCATCAGCACGTAGTTGCCCACCCACAGAGGCACGGCTTCGTGGGTCAGCGGGTGCACCACGCTCAGCCCGGTGGGCATGCCTTCCTTGTCGCGCAGCGCCAGTTCGGCCTCGGTCGTGCCGCCTTGCTTGCATTTTTCGATGAAGGCCGCCAACTCAGGGTTGGCCTGGGCGGCTTGCGTGGCCAGCGGGTGTTCGGGCGCCACGGCGCAGAAGGTGACGCCCATGATGGTGTCGGCGCGCGTGGTGAACACGTACATGCGCCCGTCCTGGATCGGCTGGCCGTCGTTGCCGCGAATGTCGTGCGTGAACGCAAAGCGCACGCCAGCGCTTTTGCCGATCCAGTTTTCCTGCATCAGGCGCACGCGGTCGGGCCAGCCGGCCAGGGTGGCCTTTTCGTTGCCCATCTGCACGTGGTCGAGCAGTTCTTGCGCGTAGTCGGTGATCTTGAGGTAGTAGCCGGGGATCTCGCGCTTTTCGACCAGGGCGCCGGTACGCCAGCCGCGGCCGTCGATCACCTGTTCGTTGGCCAGCACGGTCTGGTCGACCGGGTCCCAGTTGACGACCTGGGTCTTGCGGTAGGCGATGCCTTTTTCCAGCATCTTCAAGAACAGCCACTGGTTCCAGCGGTAGTAGTCGGGGTCGCAGGTGGCGACTTCGCGGCTCCAGTCGATGGCCAGGCCCATGGCCTGCATCTGGCCCTTCATGTAGGCGATGTTTTCGTGCGTCCACTTGGCCGGTGGCACGCCGTTTTTCAGCGCGGCGTTTTCAGCCGGCAGGCCGAAGGCGTCCCAGCCCATCGGCATGAGGACGTTGTAGCCCTGCATGCGCAGCTGGCGCGCCAGCATGTCGTTGATGGTGTAGTTGCGCACGTGCCCCATGTGCAGCTTGCCGCTGGGGTAGGGCAGCATGGAACAGGCGTAGTATTTTTTCTTGTCCGGGTTCTCGGTGACCCGGTAGGCGTCCTGGGCTTGCCAGTCGGCCTGGGCCGCCTGCTCGACGCGGCGATGGTCGTAGGTTTCTTGCATGCGCAAATTGTAGGCGCGCAGGCCGTGTGCGCTGGGCGCACGGGGACGGCGCAAACACTATCTAAATAATAGCTACCTGCGCCCGACTGGCGGGCGCTAGAGGTCGATTTGACCCAAAATTATCAGGCTTACTGCGATGCGGCCGGTACCGGCGGCGCTGCGCCGGCCGGGTCGGCCACGAAGCCAATGCGGTTCAGGCCAGCCTTTTGCGCCTCGCCCATGACCTGCACCACGCGGCCATAGGGCACGCCGGTATCGGCGCGCAGCTGCACTTCGGTCTCGGGGTTGAGCTTGGCCGCGCCCTGCAGTTCGCTGGCCAGCTCGCTTTGCGATACCGGCTTGTCGTTGAAGAACGCCTGGCCCGCCTGGTCGACCACCACGGTGACGAACTTGGGCGGATCGCCCGGCTTGGCCGCGTCGGTCTTGGGCAGATCCAGCCGGATCGAGCTGGCCAGCAGCGGCGCCGTGATGATGAAGATCACCAGCAACACCAGCATCACATCCACCAGCGGCGTGACGTTGATGTCGCTCATGGGCTCCGAGCCCTTGGTGCGTTCCAGTCTTCCGAAAGCCATATCACGAATTCCTTGCTGGTACAGCGCAAGCCACTGCCCGGCGAATGGCGCCCCACGCCCGTCCAGCGCGCCCCGCCACCAACGAACGCCATGCCCGGACCTGCGCCGGGCATTGGCGTTGCCCTCCCTCCCGCAGGAGAAGGGGGAAGGCGCGCAGCGGCTCAGGGGGATGCATCAATGATTCACCATCAACTCACGCAGGTCGCGCGCAAAGCCTTCCAGCTCGGCCTCGATGCGGCCAATGGTGCGGCCGAACCAGTTGTAGGCCAGCACGGCCGGAATGGCCACGGCCAGGCCGGCGGCGGTCATGATCAGCGCCTCGCCCACCGGGCCGGCCACCTTGTCGATGCTGATCTGGTTGGTGCCGGCAATGCTGGTCAGCGCGTGGTAGATGCCCCACACCGTGCCCAGCAGGCCCACGAACGGCGCGGTGGAACCCACCGTGGCCAGCAGCACCTGCCCGAATTGCAAACGGCCCATGATGGCGTGCAGCGTATCGCGCAGCACACGTGTGAGCTGCTGCGCGCGATCGCCCGCCGCCGCCAGCGTGCCGCCAGCGGGGTGTTGGGTGGCGTCGATCAGCGGGGTGACCAGCTGGCCTTTGTCAAAGCCACTGATGCGCGTGGACGCTTCGACCAGCGACGGCGCCTGCCAGAACGCGGTGATGCTGCGCGCCACATCGCCACTGGCGCGGCGCAGCATCCAGGCCTTGTACAGAATGACCACCCAGCTAGCGATCGACATAAGCAACAGCAGGATGGCCACGGACTTGCCGATGGCGTCACTTTGTGCAAAAACGTGAGAAAGATTCATGGTGCGAAGGGTATCGGATCGATTCGGTAGGGTCAGCGCAGGTTCAACACGTCGTACATGTCATACAAACCGTTGCGTTTGTCGGCCAGGAAACGGGCGGCGCGCAGCGCACCCTGGGCATAGCCTTGGCGGTTGGACGATTTGTGGCTGATTTCGATGCGCTCGCCCGTGCCGGCAAACAGCACGGTGTGGTCGCCCACGATGTCGCCGCCGCGGATGGTGGCAAAGCCGATGCTGGACGGGTCGCGCTCGCCGGTGTGGCCATGGCGCTCGTACACGGCGCAGTCTTTCAGGTCGCGCCCCAGGGCGTCGGCAATCACCTCGCCCATCTTCAGCGCGGTGCCGCTGGGCGCATCGACCTTGTGGCGGTGGTGCGCCTCGACGATTTCGATGTCGTAGCCGGTGGACAGCGCCTTGGCCGCCATCTCCAGCAGCTTGAAGGTGACGTTCACGCCCACGCTCATGTTGGGGGCAAGCACCACCGGGATATCTTGGGCCGACGCCGTGATCTCGGCCTTTTCGGCGTCCGAGAAGCCCGTGGTGCCAATCACCAGGCCCACACCCAGGCGGCGGCAGGCGGCCAGATGGGCCAGCGTGGCCTGTGGCCGGGTGAAGTCGATCAGCACACGGGCGCCGCCCAGGCCTGCATCCAGATCCGCGGTGACCGCCACGCCCGACGCCCAGCCTGCGGACGCACCGGCGTCGTGGCCCAGCCCGGGGCTGTCGGCGCGGTCCAGCGCACCGGCCAGCGCGCAGTCGCCCGACTGGCGAATCGCATCGACCAGCATCTGCCCCATGCGCCCGCTGGCGCCGGCAATGGCAATCGGCAAAGCAGTAGAAGTCATTCGGTCTTTCCAATCAGGGGCGGCGCACCGCGCGCTGAGCGCAGCCACCGCACGCTGCAGCGGTCTAGCGCGGCACTTCCAGCGGTGGATAGCTGCCGGCGGGCCGCGGCTCGGCGTGTGGCGCGGCGGCGCTGCCTGCGCTGGCGCCATCGGCTTCATTGGGCGCGGGGAATTTGGCCAGCTGGGCTTCGGTGGCCTCCAACTGCGGCACCTTGACCTTTTTGTCGCGGCCAATGCGTTGGACAAACTCGGCTTCGCTGGGCATTTCATCGCCCACGTGGCGCTCCAGCAGGTCGTCCTTGAAGAACAGCGACAGCTTGAACTGCTGCAGCGGCACGCCCCGGCGCTTCATGGTGAAGACGTAGTCCCACCGGTTGGCGTGGAAAACGCTGGCCATCAGCGGCGTACCCAGCACGTCGCGCACCTGCAGGCGCGTCATGCCGGGTTGCAGTTGTTCCACCTGCTCCTTCGACACGAAGTTGCCCTGCACGACGTCGGGCTTGTAGAGCGTGATGGCGTCCGCCATGTTGCGCGTGGCCGAGTCGAAGCTGCTGCAGGCACCAAGGCCGCAAACCAGCACTGCCAGCATGACCGGGCGGATCATGCGGGCATGAGATCGAGAAATGTCCACCATGAATCCGGGCTCATGCACAATAGGAGTCGGACATTGTAGCGGCGCACATCCTGAGCCTGCCGCGTCCTTTCCAAACGGCATGGACACCATCGACGAACTCAAGAGCACCGGCCTGAAGGCCACCTTGCCCCGACTGAAGATTCTGGAGATTTTCCAGAAGACGGTGCAACGCCACCTGACGGCGGAAGACGTATACCGGCTGTTGCTGTCCGAGCAGTCGGACATCGGCCTGGCCACTGTGTACCGCGTGCTCACGCAGTTCGAGCAGGCGGGCATTCTGAGCCGCAACCATTTCGAGGCCGGCAAAGCGGTCTACGAGTTGCGCGAAGACCAGCACCACGACCACCTGGTGTGCGTGTCGTGCGGCAGCGTGGAGGAGTTTCTGGACGCCGAGATCGAGCGCCGCCAACACAATATTGCGACCAACCTGGGCTGGACCTTGCAGGATCACGCCATGTCGCTCTACGGGCTGTGCCCGGCCTGCCAGAAAAAACGCTGAGCGCTGGTCGTTGCGCCGCGGGCTGAACTGGCCCGCTGGCCAACCCACGCATCACCGGTGGCTGGACATTCGCCTTGCGCCTTGTCTTGCGTCTGGCAGCGGACGGCCTTGCGGATCGCGCCACACAGGGCGCTGGACTTCTCAGCGATTTTTACCGCCAAATCGTGCTCTAGCGCGCTACCAGCGGGCGCAGACAGCTATCTATTCGATAGCACTCAGATGTCGCCAGAGCCTCGCTCCATGGCGCGGCGATGGCGCTCGACGAACTCCTGGTAGGTATCGATGCCGCGCAGCTGCAAGATGTGATTGCGCACCGCAGCTTCCACCAGCACGGCGATGTTGCGGCCGGCCACCACCTGGATGATGGCCTTCTGGATCGGCACGCTCAGCACCTCTTGCGTCAACGGCTCGTAGGGCATGCGTTCGTAGTCGCGCTCCATCGTTTCGCGCCGCACCAGGTGCACGATCAGCTTGAGCCGCATGCGCCGCCGCACGGCAGTTTCGCCAAAAATGGCGCGAATGTCCAGCAGGCCAATGCCGCGCACTTCCAGCAGGTTCTGCAGCAGGTCGGGGCAACGCCCTTCGATGGTCGTTTGGTTGATGCGAAACAAATCGACGGCATCGTCCGCCACCAGGCCGTTGCCGCGCGAAATCAGCTCCAGCCCCAGCTCGCTCTTGCCCAGGCCCGATTCGCCGGTGATCAGCACGCCCAAGCCCAGAATGTCCATGAACACGCCGTGCATGGTGGTGCGGTTGGCAAAGTGCTTGGACAGGTAGGCACGCAGCACATCGATGACAAACGCCGCCGATTCGTGCGTGGAAAACAGCGGAATCTGCGCGCGCTCGCACATCGACACCAGCGCCTCGGGCGCGGCCTGGCCGTCGCACAGGACCAGCACGGGGGGTTCCAGCGTGACGATGCGGGCGATGCGGCGCGCACAGTCCTCCGGCGCGGCGTTGGTGAGGTAGGCCAGCTCCCGCCCGCCCAGAATCTGCACGCGGTACGGGTGGATGTAGTTCAGGTAACCGACCAGGTCCGCGCTGGACTGAGCCTCGCGCACGGCCACTTCGTCAAAGTGGCGCTCGGACGCGCCCAGCCCCGCAATCCACTGCCAGCGCAGTGCGGCGCGGTGATCCTCAAAAAGGACGTCGGCACTGATGACGGTAGGCTTCATAGGCGGACGATGGTGCAGTCGAAGCGGGGCCGCGCGCTTGCGGGTATACCCGAAGCGCCCAGCCGGGCGCGGCGGGTCAGGCGGCCTGCGCGGGCCGCCACTGGGCGATCAGCCCGTGAAGATCTTCGACGGTGGGCGCCGACTTGACGCGCTCACGCAGGCTGCTGTCACTCAAAAGCTCGGCAATCTCTGAGAGGATTTCCAGGTGCTTTTGCGTCGCCGCTTCAGGCACCAGCAGGAAGATCAGCAAACCCACTGGCTGCTCGTCCGGGGCGTCAAAGCCAATCGGCTGCGCCAATTGCAGCACGGCCGCCATGGGCGCCTTGAGTCCCTTGATGCGCCCGTGGGGAATGGCCACGCCATGGCCCAGGCCGGTGGAACCCAGGCGTTCACGCGCGAACAGGCTGTCGGTAATCAGCGCGCGCGACAGGCCGTGCTGGTTTTCGAACAGCAGGCCGGCTTCTTCGAACGCGCGCTTCTTGCTGGTGGCGTCGACGCCAACCAGCACCTGCGTGGCCGGGAGAATGGATGCAAGACGATTCATGGCTTTTGGGCCGAATTATGCCCTGCGCAAACGAGAGGGCAACTGCGCCGACTGAGACAGGCCAGCGCACGGCAATGGGGCTTGGACAATGGTTCGATGGGGACCGGGTCAGGGCTTGGCTTGTTCCGGCACGAAAGCGCGGCATTGTGCATGCATCCCAGAAAGCGCTCAAGCCGCCCAGTGCGTCGGTGCGGCTTGAATGGATGGTTCAGACGCCACCCGAATAAGCGGCGAGCCGAACCCAGAGAGCGGACGTCTTCAGACCAAGTGCTTGGCCGCCACCGCCCGGTCATGCGACTGGACTTTGTCCTTGTGGCGCACCACCTGCCTGTCAAGCTTGTCCATCAACTCGTCCACGGCTGCGTACAAGTCCTCATGGGCGCTTTCGGCAAACAGATCGTTGCCCTTGACGCGAATGCTGCATTCAGCACGCTGGCGTTTGTCCTTCTCCTTCTGGTTTTCAACCGAGAGCAGCACCTTCACGTCCACCATCTGATCGAAATGCCGGGTGATCCGGTCGAGCTTGGTTGTCACGTAGCTGCGCAGCGCGGGGCTGACCTCCAGATGATGTCCGCTGATCGTCAAATTCATGTAGAGCCTCCATTCCTGACAGGATGAACGGTCAGACCACCCAAGGTGTGGCGCCCTGACCACCCATGGCAGCGCGAAAATTCCGGGGTCATTGCGCTGTCATGCAAGCCCACTATGCCCGCGATCGCAGGCCTTGGCAACGCCAGACATCAAAACCCCGATATCGGGATCCGCGCGCACCGAATTCGTGCTGCCGATGCCATAATCCGAAGGTTTTTCTCCTACCGAAAGCACTGCCTTGGAACCCGTCCCGAGTCGCTAGCTTTCGCTCCCTGGGATCTACCGGCGCCGGGGGCTGAAAGCCACTCCACCTCCTGCTGCGCCACCCGCCACACCCCCGACTTTCCCAGGGAACCAGCCCATGCTCAATGTGTTCACGCTGTCCAACGGACGGCTGTTTCAGGAAGAAATCGAATCGCTGGAAGAGCTCTCCAAGTTCCGCCCGATCTGGGTGGACCTGGAAGACCCCACGCCCGAAGAGAAGCGCTGGGTGCGTCAGTACTACGGCCTGTCGATTCCCGAAGACGCGATCGACGACGACATCGAGGAATCGGCCCGCTTCTACGAAGAAGACAACGGCGAGTTGCACATCCGCAGCGACTTTCTGGTGGCCGACCCGGAAGCGCCGCAACAGGTGCGCGTGGCCTTCATCCTGAACGTGAGCAACGAGCAGTTGCGCAGCCACGGCGTGCTGTTTTCGATCCACGACGAGACGGTGCCCGCGTTCCGCCTGTTGCGCATGCGCGCGCGCCGCATGCCGGGCCTTTTGGCCGATGCCAAAGAGGTCTTGCTGGCGCTGCTGGACGCTGACGCCGAGTACTGCGCCGACACGCTGGAAGGCGTTTACGACGAACTGGAGCGGGCCAGCAAGAAAGTGCTGGACGGCAACGTGGGCGACGAGGTGGCCAGCGAGGTGCTGGGCGCGATTGCACGCCAGGAAGACATGAACGGGCGCATTCGCCGCAACGTGATGGACACGCGCCGCGCGGTCAGTTTTCTGATGCGCAGCAAGATGCTGGACGCCGAGCAGTTTGAAGAGGCGCGCCAGATTCTGCGCGACATCGATTCGCTGGACAGCCACACCACCTTCCTGTTCGACAAGATCAACTTCCTGATGGACGCCACGGTCGGCTTCATCAACATCAACCAGAACAAGATCATCAAGCTGTTCTCTGTGGCCAGCGTGGCGTTGCTGCCGCCAACGCTGATCGCCAGCGTCTACGGGATGAACTTCAAGCTCATGCCCGAGCTGGAATGGCAGTACGGCTACATGTGGGCGATCGGGGTCATGATCGCCAGCGCCCTGGTGCCCATGTGGTACTTCCGGCGCCGG
>JAGOEM010000270.1 GCA_017997715.1 Ottowia sp. | reverse complement strand
CCAGCTCAGCCGAAAAGATGGCGATGACCGTCAGCCCCACGACCAGCACGATCATCTGGATGAAGTCGGTCCACGCCACCGCCAGAAAACCGCCCACCACCACATAGATCAGCACCGCCAGGGTGCCGATGATCATGCCCACGGTGGTCGAAATCTCGCCCGCCGACAACACGTTGAACACCAGCCCCAGCGCCGTGATCTGCGCGCCCACCCAGCCCAGGTAGCTGAGGATGATGGCGACCGAGCAGAACACTTCCACGCCCTTGCCGTAGCGCTGGCGGTAATAGTCGCCAATCGTCAGCAGGTTCATACGGTACAGCTTGGCGGCAAAGAACGCGCCCACCAGGATCAGGCACATGCCGGCGCCAAACGGGTCTTCCACGATGGAGTGCAGGCCGCCCTGGACAAACTTGGCCGGAATGCCCATCACCGTCTCGGCACCGAACCAGGTGGCGAACGTGGTGGTGACGATCATGATCAGCGGCAGATTTCGCCCAGCCAGGGCAAAGTCCGACGTGGTCTTGATATGGCGACCGGCCCATACGCCAATCATGAGCGTGCCCAGCAGATAGGCCATCACAAAGATGAAGAGCGTCCAGTTCATGCGCACCCGTCAAAAGAAGTGAATCCGTACCCAAACCAACAGCTGCATGGCCACCAAGCCCAGCAAAAAGCCCACCGCCAGATACAGCAGGCTTTGCAGCAACCGGTTGGTTCGCCGCTGTTCGCGCAGCATCTCGATCAGCTCGGTTTGCGTCTCGGCCGCGGGCCGCTGGCTCAGGTAGCTGTGCAGCAGGCGCGGCAGATCGGGCAGCATTTTCGCGTAGTAAGGCGCCTGGTCTTTCAGCTCGTTCCAGAAGCGCTTGGGCCCCACCTGCTCCAGCATCCACTTTTCGAGGAACGGCTTGGCGGTGGCCCACAGGTCCAGCTCGGGGTCCAGCTGGCGGCCCAGGCCTTCAACGTTCAGCAGCGTCTTTTGCAAAAGCACCAGCTGCGGCTGAATTTCGACGTTGAAGCGGCGTGAAGTCTGGAACAGCCGCATCAGCACCATGCCCAGCGATATCTGGCTCAAGGGCCGGTCGAAGTACGGCTCGCACACGCTGCGGATGGCCGATTCGAGCTCGTCAATGCGGGTGTCGGGCGGCACCCAGCCGCTTTCCACATGCAGCTCAGCCACGCGCTTGTAGTCGCGCCGAAAAAACGCCGAGAAGTTCTGCGCCAGGTATTCCTTGTCGACCTGCGTCAGCGTGCCGACGATGCCGAAGTCCAGCGACACATAGCGCCCAAAGGTCTGCGGCTGCAGGCTGACCATGATGTTGCCCGGGTGCATGTCGGCGTGGAAGAACCCGTCGCGAAACACCTGGGTAAAGAAAATGGTGACCCCATCGCGGGCCAGCTGCTTCAAATCGACGCCAGCGTCGCGCAGCCGATCCACCTGACCGATCGGTACGCCGGACATGCGCTGCATGACCAGCACTTCCGGCCGGATCCAGTCCCAGAACATCTCGGGAATCATCACCAGGTTCAGGTCGGCCATGTTGCGGCGCAGCTGCGCGCCACTGGCGGCTTCGCGCACCAGGTCCAGCTCGTCGTGCAGGTACTTGTCGAACTCGGCGGCCACCTCGCGCGGCTTCAGGCGCTTGCCGTCGGGCGACAGGCGCTCGATCCAGCGCGCCATCATGCGGATCAGGTCCAGATCCTGATCGATGACCTTCAGCATGCCGGGGCGCAGCACCTTGACCGCCGCCTCGCGTTCGCGGCCGTTTTCGTCGCGCAGCGTGGCGAAATGCACCTGCGCGATCGAGGCGCTGGCCACGGGTTCGCGGTCGAAGGTCAGAAAAATCTGGTCGATCGGCTTGCGAAACGAACGTTCGATGATGCCGATGGCCACATCGGCCGGAAATGGCGGCACGCGGTCCTGCAGCAGGGCCAACTCGTCCGCCACGTCGGGCGGCAGCAGATCGCGCCGTGTCGACAGCACCTGCCCAAACTTGACGAAGATGGGCCCCAGCCTTTGCAGCGCTTCACGCAGGCGCTGGCCACGCGGGGCGGACAAGTCGCGCCCCATTGAAGCCACACGCGCAGCGATGCGCAAGCCAGGCCGCTGGAAACTGGTGAGCACCAGTTCGTCCAGCCCATAGCGCAAGGCCACCCACACGATGTAGGCGGCGCGCAACAGGCGCGTCATCGCGTGTCCTTGTCCTGCCCGGGCAGCTTGCTCACCAGGTTGCGCAGCGCATCAGCAATGGCGCGACCCATATTGCCCAGCGCATGGGCCGGTGCGTCGCCGATCAGGCGCGACAAGTCTTCTTCGACATCCCAGCGCACGTGATCGACCAGCCAATTGACCTCGGCGGCAAATTGCACATCGCCCTCGATCCGCACGGCGGGGCGATCGCCCTGCATGGCGCTGCGCGCCAGATCCAGCGGCGAGGTGTCGGTCACGGTCAGCAGCAGGTCGGGCGTGGCCGAGGGCGCCAGCTCCCAGAGGCCCGCCGGCGTAGCCGCCACCTGCAGTGAAAAACCGCGCCACTGCGCGCGCACCACGCGCCCTTTCTGCTTGGCCAGGCGCGCCTGCGCTTCGGGCTCTTGCATCAGCACATGGTTGAGAAAAAGCACCACGCGGTGCTGCACTTCATCCGTCAGCCAGGCCGGCGGCTTGAGGTTGCCAGTGATCTTGTCCAGCGCATCGGCCAGCAAAGAAAAAGGGGACTGTGTTGCCATAGTCCCCGATTATTCCTGACAAATGAAAAACGGCGGACAAAAATGCCGCCGTTTGAAAAAACGAGTGATACAGGCCGCTGCCGCAACAGCAGCCTGCGTCACCAGCTACGCTTACTGTAGCGCCTGTACGCCTGCCACCAGCCAGCCGCCACGCCCGTCCTTGGGCTTGGTCATGTTCCACACTTCGCGGAACGGGCTTGGGCTGGGCTCTCCGTCTTCGCGGATCATGCCGTTGAACTCGACGCTGGCCATGTAGGCGTCGTCCTGTTCTTCAATGCCCAGCAGTTGTGCGTCCAGCGTCACCACGTCGGTCTTGTTGACCTTGCCGGGTGCCGTGCGCTCGCGGTCGTTCAGCTCCGCCTGGATTTCGTTCAGCATGTTGTTGGTCATCATGGCGCGCAGTGCCGGGATGTCCGAACGGTCCCACGCGTCTTGCAGCGTCACGAAGTTGCGCTTGGCCGCTTCGGTGAAGCCGTTGATGTCGAAGTCAGCGGGAATGCCCCAGGTTTGCGAGCCGGCCAGGGCCGAACCGATCATCGAGCCGCCTTGCGCCGCGCCGCCGGTGAACTGGGTGTTTTGTGATTCCCAGGGCCGCGCGGAAGCGTCGTTGCCCACCTTGTTCGGGCTGTACTGGGGTGGCGTCGTCGCACCCGCCTGACCAGCGCCTTGGTAGGCCATGGGGTTGGCGCCGTTATTGGCACCTGCGCGCGAACGCCGCACCATGCCGATCACCGCCATGATGGCCACACCCAGCAGCAACAGCAGCATCAGGTTGGCAAAGCCCGCGCCCAGCCCCAGCGAATTGGCCAGCCAGGCCAGACCCAGACCGGCGGCCAGGCCGCCCAGCATGGCGCCCCAGGGCTTGCGCGCAGCGGCACCGGCGGCGGCCGTGCCTGCACCAGCGGCACCTGCAGCCGCCGTGGACTGCTGCTGGTTACCCGGCGCAGCGGGCGGCGTGCCCTGGCGCTGCGTCACGTTGCTGGATTGGCGGCCCATGGATTTGCCGCCACCCATGCGGCGTGCCTCGGCGTCAAAGGTGAATACGCCCACCAGCACGACCGCCAAAAGCAGCGTGAATAGGCGTGAAAGGATGTGTCTCATAG
>JAGOEM010000271.1 GCA_017997715.1 Ottowia sp. | reverse complement strand
TTCGATTATCACATGATTTTTGATAACCTGTCAAACCTTGGGGTCTTTGGTGATTTGCAACTGACGCCGCATTCCACCTGAACCCCACCAGGAACATGCCCCGGCGTCGCTGATTTCTGCAACTTGCCTCAATCAGCGAAGCCTTCGATTATCACATGGTTTTTAATAACCTGTCAAATCTTGGGGTTTTCCCGTGCAACGCCTTGCTTCTGAACAACTGGAGCAACGACGCTGCGAGCCCGCAAGTATAGCGCTACTTTTCGGCCAAGTCTGGCTGTCACCAAAAAAGCTTAAAGAAGGCTAGATTCCCGGTCATGACAAGCGCTACTTCACACCGACTCAATCGTGCCCAAGACCCTCAGGTGACTCTGCGGCAGCTGTTCGACATTGCGGTTGATCGAGCGCAGCCCATGCACATCCTGTCTCAGCACCTTCCTCCTGCCCCTGACCGGGCGAGAACAATTGTTGTGGGCGCCGGTAAGGCCGCAGGCGCCATGGCGCACGCACTCGAGCGCGCATGGCCAGAAGAAGCCGCGCTGAGTGGTTTGGTGGTGACCCGCTTTGGACACATTCCACCGCGCGAGCTGGGGGCGCGAAGTCGCGTTGAGGTGGTCGAAGCCGCTCACCCCGTCCCCGATGGCGCGGGTGTAGATGCGGCGCGTCGCATATTGGCGATGACCGAGTCGTTGACGGCCGATGACTTGGTGATATGCCTCATATCGGGAGGCGGCTCTGCTCTGCTCACGCTACCCAGCGACGGCCTGACGCTGGCGGACAAGCAACTGGTTAACCGCAAGCTGCTCGCCAGCGGCGCATCCATTCATGAGATGAACGCTTTGCGCAAGCACCTTTCGCGCATCAAAGGCGGCCGACTGGCGGCAGCCGTTCATCCGGCAAAGCTGCTTACCTTGGCCATCAGCGACGTGCCCGGCGACGATCTGTCCGTTATCGCCAGCGGACCCACGGTGCCCGACGCGAGTACCTGCGCGGATGCGCTGGATGTGGTGCGCCGCTATCAGATCAGCTTGCCTGCGCCGGTCCTTGCCGCCTTGGAAAGCGGCGCGTTGGAAACGCCAAAGCCAGGCGATTCTTTGTTCGCCAATCAGACCACACGGTTGATCGCAACCCCACAGCAGTCGCTGGAGGCCGCTGCCGCTGCAGCGCGGCGTCTTGGATTGAATGCCTACATATTGAGTGACGAAATCGAAGGTGAGTCCTGCGACATCGGGCGCATGCACGCTGCATTGGCGCGCGCCGTGGCGCGTGGTCACGGCGCGTTTCAGGCGCCATGCGTGCTGCTGAGCGGCGGAGAAACCACGGTCACATTGCGCGGGCTGCCCCCAGGGACGCACGTCGGCCGGGGCGGCCGGGCCGGAGAATTCTGTCTCGGGTTGGCACAAGGACTTCAGGCGCAACCTGGCGTCTGGGGATTGGCCGCGGACACCGATGGCATCGACGGGATTGAGGACAACGCTGGCGCCTTGGTCGCGCCGGACACCATGCCGCGTGCGGCCGCAGCAGGAAAATCCTTGGCCGATCACATGGCGCGCCACGATGCCTACAGCTACTTTGAAGCCATTGGTGATCTGGTAGTGACCGGCCCCACACACACCAACGTGAACGATTTCCGGGCCATCTTGATCCTGTAAGGGAGTGCTTGCGCCGACAGGCACGTCGCGCGAACGGTTGACATGAATCAATGCCTGCCCGTCGCGCTCGCGGCACAGTGCGCTCATGTTGTCCTTTGAGTCGAACCCGTGGCTGGGTCTCACCTATTCCGTGCCGCGCGGCACCACGCTGACGCGCCGTGCGGTGCCCATGGAATCCGTTTTCCATGTCAACGCAGGCCGCGTTGCGCTGCGCGTGAACGAAAGCGATGGCACGACGCGGCATGTCGGCATGGTGGAAGGCCCGTGCTGGCTCAACGCCACCTGTGCCGTGCTGGGTGAAATGCCCTTGCTGGACGCCGTGGCCGACACAGCGCTGCGCGTTCAGCACGTAGCGTTGCACACGTTCGCCGCTGAAATGGCGGCACTGCCGCCCACCGCGCGCTCGGTGCTGACGGGTGTGGCACTGGCGCACCGGCAACAAACCGAACAGGCGCTCAGCCGACTGGCCAAGGACGCGGACGCCCGCTGCGCCGAATGGCTGCTTCGCCACGCAGAGCCGGCGCCCGACCATTCCGGGGCATTGACGGTGTTCCTGCGTGAACGCAAATGCATGGTGGCTGCGCAGTTGGGCATCGCGCCAGAGACTTTCTCGCGGGTGCTGCGTGCGCTGCGCGAACGCAGTCTGATCAGCGGCTCAGGCCGGGTACTCAACCTGGTGGATCTCAGCGGGCTGCGCGCACTCGCTGGCGCGTAAAACCACGGCGTCAAGCCCAGCGGGCTACGCCTCAAGCGTTGGTGGATTTTTCAAGTGCCGGCGCTGGCGCTGACTGCGGCCAGATGCCCCGGCGCGCATTCACCGCCTCGGTCATCGCGTGTTCCAGGCGCATGCACTCGGCATCACCGAATGGCAACGACAAGGCCATGAAGCCACGCCGAGCCATATAGACGCTGCGGCCAAGCAGCTCAAAGAACAACAGCGCTTTCACCCGGTCGTCCGCGGCAGCCAGATCGTCAGCGCTGCGCAGTGGCCCCGCCAAGGGGTGCAACTGCATCAAAGACCCCAGCCCGGTGACCTGCAGCGAAACGCCTTGCCGTTCAAACAGCGCGTTCAACTTGGTGCGCAGGGCGTCGCCTCGGCGGTTCAATGCATCCAGTCGTTCGGCGGTCAGCACGTGCTTCAAGCCGGCCAGCCCTGCCGCCATGGTCAGCACGTTGTTGTTGAACGTGCCCGCGTGCTGCCAGGCCTGCGGCCGGCGCGGATCGAACCGGGACATCACATCGGCGCGCCCACCAAACGCACCAAACGACAGCCCGCCGCCAAAGTATTTGCCCAGCGTCGTCAGATCCGGCCGGATGCCCAGCAGGCTCTGGCGCCCGCCAAACGACAGGCGCGAAGTCATCACCTCGTCAAAAATCAGGAACGCGCCGGTTTCATCGGCCAAGGCCCGCAGCCCTTGCAGAAACTGCGGATCGCCCGGGATGCAGCCACCCGAGCCCAGCATCGGCTCGACCAGGATGGCGGCCAGCTCTTTGCGGTGCGGCGCCACCTGGGCATGCACATCGTCCAGATCGTTGTAGCGCGCCACGATCCACTCATATGGCACGTTGACCGGGCTACCGCCCTGGCCGAACGCCAGCACGCCGCCGTGGTAACCGCCTTTGAACACCAGCACCTTGCGCCGCTCGGTGCTGGCCGTGGCGGTCGCCAGCGCCATCAGGTTGGCCTCGGTGCCCGAATTGGTGAAGCGCAACAGCTCCATCGACGGAAAACGCCGCTGCACTTCACGTGCCAGCAGCCCTTCGCGCTCGGTATGCGATGACAGGTTCAGGCCGCTGTGCAAAGCCTCGCTGACCGCCGCGCGAATCACCGGGTCTGAATGACCATATAGCCCCGCGGTGAATTCGCCCAGTGCGTCCAGATAGCGGTGGCCATCGGCATCCCACAAATGGCAGCCCTCGCCGCGCACCATATAGGGTGGAAACGGGTCGAAAAACAGCACGCTGCGGGTGTTGCCACCCGGCAGCACGCCCAGCGCCTGCTGGTGAATGCGTTCGCTGGCGGGGTGCGAACGGCGGTACTGTTCGATGGCCTAGGGCGTGTTAACACTAATGGCGACGGCGACGATTGCGCCAGAAAATCTCCGACATGGAGATCACGCCCGAACAATTCGCTACCATCGAACACTGCCTGCCCAGGCAGCGTGGCAACGTCAGCCT
>JAGOEM010000091.1 GCA_017997715.1 Ottowia sp. | reverse complement strand
GTGCAGCGCACCGCCATCCTGGATCGCATCGCGCTGCTGTACGCCGACATCAACCGCCTGCGCGCCGATGCGCGTGCGCGGCGCCGCAACCTGGGCGCCGCCGAACAGCGGGCCGAATTCGGCGCCCAGTTCAAGCTGTTCGCCCAAGCGGTTGAAAACGCGCTGGAACTGTCCGACACGCCCGAGAAGTGCGACGAAGCGCTGACCCGCCTGCTGGCGCAGCTGGAGGACATAGAAGGCCGCTTTGCCGAGCAGGAAGAGTTTCTGGCCGACATCGCCACCCAGCGCGAGACGGTGTACGAAGCCCTGTCCGCACGCAGGCAAAGCCTGGTGGAAGCGCAACAACGCCGCGCCAAGGCCTTGTCTGACGCCGCCGGCCGCGTGCTGGATGGCGTGGCGCGCCGCATCGCCAGCATGAGCGAGCTGGCGCAGGTGCACAGCTACTTCGCCTCTGACCCGATGCTGGCCAAGGTGCGCGAACAGATCGCCGAGCTGCGCCGCCTGGGCGCCGCGGTGGCGGCCGACGACATCGACACCCGGCTCAAGACCGCGCGCGACCAGGCGATACGCGCCGTGCGCGACCAGCGCGAGCTTTCGTCCGGCGCCGAAGGCGGGCTGAAGCTGGGCACGCACAGCTTCACCATCAACAAGCAGCCGCTCGACCTGACCTTGGTGGGCCATGGCGACGGACTGGCCTGGCAGATCACGGGCACCGACTACCTGGCACCCGCGCACGAAGACCGGCTGGAAGCGCTGCGGCCGTTCTGGCAGCAGGCGCTGGTCTCGGAAACGCCGCAGCTCGCCCGCGCCGAATACCTGGCCGCTGAATGGCTGGATGCGGTTCAGCGCGGCGAAGTGACGCCCGGCTGGGACGAGCTGCTGGTGCAACTGACCGAACACGCCCAGGGCGAAGCCGCCGCCGATTCGCCCGCGCCCGCCGCGCTGCTGGATTCGCTGCGCCGCTTTGCCGCCAGCCGCTATCAGGAGGGTTACCAGCGCGGCATTCACGACGACGACGCGCTGGCCATCGTCCGGGTGTTGGCGCCCATCCAGGCCGCTGCGGGCCTGCTGGTGTACGGCCCGGCCGAGCGCGCGCTGGCGCAACTGTTCTGGTACGAAGGCCTGCGCGATGAAATCCGCCAGTCGCTGGCGCGGCGGGCGCGCAGCGCGCAGCAGATCGCCCAGCTGTTTGCCCAGACCGGCCCGCGCGACACGCTGGAAGCGGAAGCCGCCGAAGCGCTGCGGCATTTCCTGGCGAGCGAAGCCGTGCTGCAGCAGGAATGGCTGCCCGACATGGCCGCCGCGCTGGGCGTTTTAATCGACCTGGCGGGCGATGCGGATGACCCGCCGCGGGCGGCCCTGATGGCCACGCTGGCCGCGTCGGCCGCTGCCTACCTGGTGCGCGAACTGGCGGCGCCTGAGGCGGGCGACCTCAGCGCCCACTGGGCCATCAGCGGCGTGGGACAAGACCTTGCGCACAGCCTGCAGCGCCATCTGGACCATGGCGGCATGGCGGGCGCGTGGCAACGCGACTTGCAGGCGGCCGCGCCGCTGGAACGCTGGCGGCTGGCACGGGGCTGGTTGCGCGCGTTTGCAACGGCCCAGCCAGAAGCCGAAGGCCGCGCAGGCTCGCTGGCATGGATCGACGATGCCGCGACCGCGCTGACCTTCGATGCGCCGCGCCGGCGCGTCAATGCGTCGGTGGACGCGCGCGTCGGTGGCCTGCGCAGCGAACACGCGCGCATCCGCGACGGCGCCCTGCCCTTCAACCTGAACGACTTTCGCCGCCGCGTGCAGCACCACCGCAGCCACGCCGCGCGCGGATTCCTGCAGCTGCAGGCGGTGCGGCACGAGTTGCTGGTGCAAGAAAAGGCCCGCCTGCACCTGGAACAGTTCCAGGCCAAGCCGCTGGCGACCTTTGTGCGCAACCGGCTGATCGACGAGGTCTACCTGCCCCTGGTGGGCAACAACCTGGCCAAGCAGCTGGGCGCCGCGGGCGACAGTGCGCGCACCGACCGCATGGGCATGCTGCTGCTGATCTCGCCGCCTGGCTATGGCAAGACCACCTTGATGGAATACGTGGCCAACCGGCTGGGGCTGGTGTTCGTGCGCATCAACTGCCCCGCGCTGGGCCACAGCGTGACCAGCATCGACCCCAGCACCGCGCCCAACAGCGCGGCGCGGCAAGAGCTGGAAAAGCTCAACCTGGGCCTGGCCATGGGCAGCAACGTGATGCTGTACCTGGACGACATCCAGCACACCCACCCCGAGTTCCTACAGAAGTTCATCGCGCTGGCCGACGGCACCCGCCGCATCGAAGGCGTGTGGCAGGGCCAGCCGCGCACCTGGGACATGCGCGGCAAGCGCTTTGCCATCGTGATGGCCGGCAACCCGTACACCGAATCGGGCGATGTGTTCCGCATCCCCGACATGCTGGCCAACCGCGCCGACATCTACAACCTGGGCGATGTGCTGTCGGGCCGCGAGGCGGTGTTCGGGCTTTCGTACATCGAGAACAGTCTGACCGCGCACCCCATCACGCAGCCATTGGCTTCGCGTGAACCCAAGGACGTGCAGCTGCTGGTGCGCATGGCGCAGGGCGAGCCGATCGACGCCGGCAGCTTCAGCCACCCCTACAGCGCGGTAGAGCTGGATGAGTTTAAAAACCTGCTGCAGCGCTTGTTCAAAGTGCGTGACGTGCTCCTGAAAGTGAACCTGGCCTATATCGAATCGGCCGCGCAGGACGACCGCTACCGCAACGCGCCGCCCTTCCGTCTGCAGGGCAGTTACCGCAACATGAGCCGGCTGGCGCCCCAGGTCACGCCGCTGATGCGCGACGACGAGCTGGACGCGCTGATGCGCGACCACTACCGCGGCGAAGCCCAGACGCTGACCACCGGCGCCGAAGAAAACCTGTTGCAACTGGCCCAGCTGATCGGCCGCCCCACCGCTCAAGAGGCCGAGCGCTGGGAACAAATTCGCGGCGACTTCCTGCGCCAGCGCAAGCTGGGCGGCGCCGAGGACGACCCCAGCATTCGCCTGACCAATGGGCTGCTGGATATTGCCCGCCACGTCGAAGCGCTGGCGCCCCGCCAGCCGTTGGCCGAAAGCGCGGCGCCGCTGGTCGAGCAATTGGCCAACCGCCTGGCCACCGAGATCGGCCAGGCCATGCAGGCGCCGCTGGGTCAGCTGGCAGGCCTGGGCGAATTGGCCCAGGCGCTGAAAAACGGCGACAGCGCCGCCCAGGCACTGACGCGCGAAAGCCTGGACGCCAGCGCCGCCGCGCTGCAGGCCCTGCGCGACAGCACGCTGGCGCTCAGCACGCACAGCCAATCGGCGCAGGATCAGCGCATGGTGGATGCGCTGCTGTCGCTGTCGGTCACCTACCGGCAACTGATCATGCCGCTGGTCAAGGCGGTGGAGGTGCGCATGGGCCTGGATGCGGCGCACCCCGAGATTGCGCGTGCCGAAGACCAGCTGGCCCAGCTGTCTGATGCCAGGCCCGCGCCGCGCCACAAGAAGTAGGCCAGAGCAGGGATAATTCCCTGCTTTGCCTGACTGCGCGTGCTGCCTGAATTGCGGGTGGCGCGCGCACCCTGGAGTACGCGTGCTTTTTCAGTCCGAGACCCGCCGCCGCCGCACCTTTGCCATCATCTCGCACCCCGATGCGGGCAAAACCACGCTGACCGAGAAGCTGCTGCTTTTTTCGGGCGCGATCCAGATCGCTGGCGCCGTGAAAGGCCGCAAGGCCAGCCGCCACGCCACCTCCGACTGGATGGAGATCGAGAAGCAGCGCGGCATTTCGGTGGCCAGCTCGGTCATGCAGATGGCGTACCGCGACCACGTCATAAATCTGCTGGACACGCCCGGGCACAAGGACTTCAGCGAAGACACCTACCGCGTGCTGACGGCCGTCGATTCGGCGCTGATGGTGATCGACGCCGCCAACGGCGTGGAAGCGCAGACGCGCCGCCTGATCGAGGTTTGCCGCCAGCGCGACACGCCCATCATCACCTTCGTCAACAAGATGGACCGCGAGGTGCGCGACCCGCTGGACATCATGGACGAGGTGGAGCGCGAACTGGGCATGCCCTGCTGCCCCATCACCTGGCCGGTGGGCCAGGGCAAGAGCTTTGGCGGCATCATCAACCTGCGCACGCAAAGCATGACGGTGTTTGCGCCCGGCAGCGAAAAGCGCCCACAGGACTTTGAGGTGATTCCGCTGTCGGATGCCGACAAGCTGCGCGCCCGCTTCGGCCAGGCCTTTGACGATGCGCTGGAAAGCATGGAACTGGCCGTGGGTGCATCGGCCGCGTGGGACCACGCGGCCTTTCTGGCCGGAAAGCTGACGCCGGTGTTCTTTGGCTCGGGCGTGAACAACTTCGGCGTGATGGAAGTGCTGGACGCGGTGGTCGACATGTCGCCGTCGCCCGGCCCGCGCATCGCCTACACCGAGGTCAACCGCCAGCGCGAGGAAAAGACCATCCAGCCCGACGACGCAGGCTTTGCCGGCGTGGTGTTCAAGGTGCAGGCCAACATGGACGCCAACCACCGCGACCGCATCGCCTTCGTGCGCGTGGCCTCCGGCAAGTACACGCCGGGCATGAAGATGAAAGTGCAGCGCACCGCCAAAGAGCTGCGCCCCACCAGCGTGGTCACCTTCATGAGCCAGCGGCGCGAAGCGGTGGACGAGGCCTATGCCGGCGACATCATCGGCTTCACCATCCACGGCGGGGTGCAGCTGGGCGACAGCGTCACCGACGGGCCCAACCTGCAGTTCACCGGCCTGCCCTTCTTCGCGCCCGAGATGTTCATGACCGTGGTGCTGAAAAACCCGCTGCGCACCAAGCAGCTGCAGCAGGGCCTGATGCAGCTGGGCGAAGAGGGCGCGATCCAGGTGTTCCGCCCCGACGTGGGCGGCAACATGCTGCTGGGCGCCGTGGGCCAGCTGCAGTTTGAAGTGGTGCAGCACCGCCTGAAGACCGAGTACGACTGCGACGTGCGTCTGGAAGGCTGCCAGTACACCGGCGCACGCTGGATCACCGCCGACACGCCGGCCGAGCTGCGCGAGTTTGAAAACGCCTACCCCATGCGCCTGGCGCACGACGCCGCGGACACGCTGGCGTTTCTGTGCACCAGCCCCTACGACGTGCGGTTGGCGCAAGAGCGCTTTCCCAAGATCCACTTCCACCCGCTGCGCGAACATGCGGGGCTGGCGCTGCAAGGGGCATGAGCACAAGGCCGAAGATGGAGTCAAAAGACCCCCCGCCCTTAGTTGTCGATCTAGACGGCACTCTCGCCCGCACCGACACCATGCACGAGCAGGCCCTCACGCTGGTTAAAGCGCGCCCACTGCGAACGCTCTTGCTGCCGGCTTGGCTAATACGCGGCAAAGCGCACCTCAAGCAACAACTGGCGCAGGAAGCAACGTTGGATGTCGATACGTTGCCGTATAACGAGGTGCTACTAGACTGGCTGAATTCGGAGAAGGATGACGGACGAACGCTTGTGCTATGCACTGCCGCAGATGCGCAAACCGCGCATGCCGTTGCCCGGCACCTGTGCATCTTTGACGAAGTCATCGCCAGCGATGGACAAACAAACCTCGCAGCCACCAGGAAAGCTGACCGGCTGGTGCAGCGGTTTGGCCACCGGGGCTTCGACTATGCAGGCAATTCGCGCGATGACTTACCAGTCTGGCAAGCGGCTCGCCAATCCATCGTCGTCAATGCGCCTGCATCCGTGCTAAACGCCGCCCAGGCGCATGGCAATGTCGGCAAGGTCATCCCCGCCGCGGGCCCAAGGGCTCGCGACATCGCCAGCATGCTGCGCATCCACCAGTGGCTTAAAAACCTGTTGCTGTTCGTTCCGTTAGTGGCCGCACACCAGTTCACCCAGGGGACGGCCTGGGCCACCGTGTTCCTAGCCTTTTTGTCATTCAGTCTCTGCGCATCAGCGGTTTATATCGGCAACGACCTGCTCGACTTAAGCAGCGACCGCCTGCATCCGCGAAAGCGCTGGCGCCCATTTGCCAGCGGAGCCGTGCCAGTGTCGTGGGGAGTTGCCATCGCGCCGCTGCTGGCGCTGGCCAGCGTGACGCTGGCGCAGGCTGTGAGTCCGCGCTTTCTGGCCTGGCTGGCGGTGTATTTCATGCTGACGTGCTGGTACTCGGTGACGCTCAAGCGTCTGGTGTTGCTCGATTGCATGACGCTGGCAGGCCTATATACCCTGCGCGTCGTCGCAGGCGGAGCGGCATCAGCGCTGCCGTTGTCACCCTGGCTGTTGGCGGTGTCGGGCTTCGTATTCTTGTCTCTGTCTTTCCTCAAACGCCATACCGAATTGCTGCCGTTGGTGCGACGCGGCGAAACCGCTGCGGCTCACGGCCGAGGCTACGTGGCGCAAGACGTGGCATTGGTGCAGATGTTCGGCATCGCATCGGGTTATGCCTCCGCCGTCGTGCTCGCCCTGTACCTACAAGGCGGTACGGTACAGACGCTGTACAAGCAACCCCACGCCATTCTGATCACCGTCGGGGTTCTGGTGTATTGGATCAGCTGGATGTGGCTCCAGTCCCACCGTGGCAATATGCACGACGACCCAGTTGTCTTTGCCGTGCAAGACAAGATGAGCTGGGTCTGCGGCGCCGTGTTCGCAGCGTCACTCGCGCTAGCCACGATGGGACTACCGTGGTGATGTGCGTCGGTTCATGGGGGCGCTTGAGCGCCGAACCGCACCAGGTAATGCCGCTGGATGGCACCGGCCACATGCCCCCTCCAGCGACAGGCCACACCGCCCTGCCCTATGGCATGGGCCGAAGCTACGGCGACGTGTGCCTTAACCCTGGAGGTACGCTGTGGCTCACGCTAGGTGCCGATCAGTGGTTGGATTTCGACGCCAATGCTGGCTTGCTCACCTGCCAGGCCGGTACGCTGCTTGCCGACATCCAACAGATCTTGGCGCCGCGCGGGTGGATGCTGGCCGTCACGCCAGGCACCCAATTCGTCACCGTGGGCGGGGCCATCGCCAACGATGTGCACGGCAAGAACCACCATGTGGCTGGCTCCTTCGGCAACCATGTGCGCTCTTTGACATTGCAGCGCACCGACGGCCGTTCCATCGTCTGCGGGCCGGACCATCAAGCAGATTGGTTTCGCGCCACCGTGGGGGGCCTAGGGCTCACAGGCCTAATTACCCAGGCCACGCTGCAGTTGCGCCGCGTGGCTGGGCCATGGCTGGACATGGAGACCACCGCCTTCGACACGCTGGAGCGCTTCTACGCGCTCGCAGCCGAATCCGAGGTCAACTGGGAGTACACCGTTGCCTGGATCGATTGCCTAGACGAGCACGGACGCGGCCTGTTCATACGCGGCAACCATTGCGCCGCGGGCGATCCAGTGCCTACGAGTCCCCCTCGCATGAGCCGACTGGCCATGCCCTGCACGCCGCCGCTGTCGCTCGTCAACGCGATCAGCTTGCGCGCCTTCAATGCGCTGTACTACCACGCGCACCGATTGCGCGCGGGCCCGGCCATCAGCCATTACCGACCGTTCTTCTATCCGCTCGACGGCATCGCTCACTGGAATCGGATGTACGGTCCACGCGGCTTCTATCAATATCAGTGCGTAGTGCCGTTCCAGGGCGGCCAGCAGGCCATTGCCGCCCTGCTGGCGCAGATCGCAGGCAATGGCGAAGGTTCGTTCCTAGCGGTTCTCAAGACGTTTGGCAAGTGCCCCTCACTGGGTCTGTTGAGCTTTCCACTGCCCGGCATCACGCTGGCGCTGGACTTTCCCAACCTGGGCGAAAAGACCCTGCGCCTCTTCCGCCAATTGGACGGCATCGTCGACGCGGCGGGCGGTCGTATCTACCCGGCCAAGGACGCACGCATGCCCGCCCATCTGTTCCAGTCCGGCTATCCCGATTGGGAGCGAATCCTTCCCTACCGCGACCCCGGCATCAGCTCTGCCATGTCACGCAGGTTGATGGGAAGCTGATCCTTATCCAGCACACACCGCATGAATGCCCCAAAAAAAATCGTCGTCATCGGCGCAACCTCCGCCATTGCCCACCAGTGCAGCCGCATCTGGGCTCTGCAAGGCCCATGCGACTTCCTGCTCGTGGGCCGCAGCGCGGAGCGAGTTGAACCGCTGGCCGCCGACCTGAGAGCGCGCGGTGCAAATGTCACTGCCCGTGTGGCTGAACTGCGCTTTGACGACATGAATGCCGCCGCGGCACTGGTAGAAAGCGCCACGGCCAACGGACCGGTTGATACCGTACTGATTGCTCACGGTTCGCTGCCCGATCAGGCAAACTGTCAGGACAACTTGCGTGCCGCACAAGACGCCTTGCAGGTCAATGGCCTGTCCCCCGCCCTGATCGCCGAGGCGTTCGTCGGCACCATGCAGCGTGCGAACCACGGACGGTTGGGCATCATCGGCTCAGTGGCAGGCGATCGGGGGCGCAAGAGTAATTACATTTATGGCGCAGCAAAAGGGTTGCTTGACCGCTATGCCGAGGGACTGCAGCATCGTCTGGCCCTCGCGCGCAGCTCAGTGCACGTGACGCTGGTTAAGCCCGGCCCCACCGACACGCCGATGACCGCGCACCTTAAAGGGGACGGTGCCAAACTCGCCAACGCCTCGACTGTTGCGCAGAGCATCGTGAAGGCCATGGCGGCAGGTCGTCCCGTGGTTTATACGCCCGGCAAATGGGCACTGATCATGTTGGCCCTTCGCCATGTGCCGCGCTTCCTGTTCAACAAGGTCGATCTCTGAAACCATGTGCATCGCACTGCTTTACGCGCTGTTTTGTGTGGTCGCCATCGTGGTGAACATTGGCTCGCAAGACCTCGCCCTCCGGTTGTGGCCTACGGGCATTTGGCTCTCTATCGTCGTCGGTACAGGCACAGGGCTCATCGTTAAGTACCTTCTCGACAAGCGCTTTATTTTTCGCTTCAAACCTCAGAACGTGGCGCATGACAGCAAGACGTTTGTGCTCTACGCCCTCATGGGCATAGTGACCACGGCGATCTTCTGGGGTTTCGAATACGGCTTTTGGCGGGCGTTCGGGACGGCGGAGATGCGCTATTCCGGCGGCGTTGTCGGGCTCGTTCTGGGCTACATAGCTAAATACCACCTGGACAAGCAGTTCGTATTCGGCACCTCACCTCAATCCACGCAGTCATGAGCCGACCAAACACAGCGGCCAGCCTTTTGGCGTGCCTCATCCTGGCAGTCGCCACCCTGCGCGCCATCACGTTCTGGGCAGCAGATCCGATGCTGGCCTACGGCAACAATTTCGACCAGATACGCACGTTGAAGGTGTTCGGGCTGCATCCCAAGGATTCGCCCAATGCACTGTATGAGATGACGCCAGATCGTCCATATCGATTTTTCATTCAATCGGACACCCCGCATGCGCCCATCTACCCGTCTGCCGACCTGTTGATCAAGTTCATCCAAGTCGGCACGATGGCTGCGTTCCGCAGCGGCGATGGACTGATGGACATCAAGATTGCCACTGCCCCGGTGCTCGTCGGCTGGCTCGCATGTATTTGGCAGATCTTCAGGAGATTGCTTGCGCGGCCGTTGGCAGCTGTGGCGTTTGCGATTTGGGTTTTGCTAGTGACAGATCCCATTAATCTGCTATTCCTGAATACTTGGTACGCAGAGTTTTCTGCCTTTGCCGTCGCCACCCTGTTCGTCGGCATCGCGTGGTTGTGGCTTTTTCAGTTGACGTCGCTACGCTGGTCGCTTGTTTGGGGAGGTGTTTGCCTGGCCGTGCTTTCCCTCAATCGTAACCAGTACATGTTTCTGCTGCCTGCCGTAGCCGGGCTGGTAGGTGCGGTACTGATTCTTTCGCGCCCATACCCGTACCAAAGCCCGTCGGCGACCACTTCGGTCAAATGGATTTTGATCGGCGTCGCCTGCTTGTTGCCGATGGTGATCTACCACACCGCAGCCCAAAAAAATGCCGAGGTTTCGCTGTGGGCCGCAACCAACAGGGTTAACACCGTTTTCGGCGCGCTTGTGCCTGCATCCAAAGACCCTGCCAAGATGCTAAAACGTATGGGCCTACCGCCTGAGGGGTGCATGCGCTTCTCGGAGAAAACCCTATTCCTCACACCTCAGGACGAATTCAACGCCTACTGCCCCAAGAGCCTGACTCTCCCCCTCCACCAGATTGCAACTGCGGTGTTGCTCGAACCCGCAGTCCTTGTTGCAATCGTCAAGACCATTGCCGTGCACCATAGCGGGTTCCTGCAGCACCACATTGGCCACGTCGAAAGCGCGAACAATGGCTATATCGACCATGCGGACCAATCAAACTTCGACGGCGCCGCATTCCGAACCAGTCGAGAGAGGACCCCACTACTTACCAGTCAGCCGTACTACGGCCAGTCGATCGATCCACTGTTTAGAAGGATTTCCGCGAACAGCGTCATGCTCCTCATCTGGTTCGTCGCTCTCGGCCCAGCACTCGCCGCGCTGGCTGCCTGGGCGATGAAGCAGAGGCGCTGGGCCTTCATGTTCCTGCTCAGCGGACTGCTGTTCAATTACGCACTATTCTCCTCGATTCTGGGCGACGGCTACTTCGAATTGGAGCGCCACGCGATCCTGTGTTTCAGCTTCGGGGCGCTCTTTTTCGTTCTTGTGGGTAGCTGGGCCGCCCATGCCTTAAGCGCGAGGCGATCTTTCATCAAGGGCACACCCGATTGACCAAATTAGCTATGTTTTGAATAGCTTTGAGCGCTTGCCTAGAAAGCGCCGGCGCCTGGAACTACGTCGATCCGGCATCCAACTTGCGCCATGTGGAAGGTCAAAGTCATCCCTTTGGATCTACACATCTCTGCTTCTCTAAGCAAGTAACGATGGGCTTTTGAGCATCAAGCCGTAGCCTACTGGCGACAACGCCCGCGTCAACACCGTCCCAGCCTTGAGTCTGGTTGCGCTACGCATGCGCCATCCAATGGAGCATCACGCATAGACGAACGGTAGATCGACGCCACCGGCTCAGCCCGCGCGCTGGAGGCAGAGGCCGAACACCTAGCTGTAGTTTCTCAACACATTGTTCCCGTCGAATCCAAGGCGAGTGATGGGAGGGCGATGCTCGGTGGCAGAGTGCGGCCGATGGAAGTTGTAGTGGTACATCCAGGGCTGCAATTCCCGTGCTCGATGGTCTGAGCTGGGGTAGATGAAGGCATAGGCCCATTCGCGCAGCAGCGTCTGGATGAAGCGCTCAGCCTTGCCATTGGTTCGCGGTGTATAGGGTCGGGTACGAACGTGCTTGATCTTCAAGCGGCGCAGCAACTTGGCAAAGCGCCTTGACTTGTAGGCCGAACCGTTGTCCGTCATCACCCGATGCACTTTCACCCCCAAAGCCCTGTAGTAGCGCAGCGCTGCCAGCAAGAACGGGCAAGCGCTGGTGGCCTTCTCGTCGGCCAGCATCTGACTGAAGCCCACGCGGGAGTGATCGTCAATCGCCACGTGCAGCGCCTGCCAGCCCGCGCGCGGGGTGCTCTGCGTGCGATCGCCCGTGACACGGTGGCCGGGTTTGTCAAAGCGCCCCAGCTTCTTGGTGTCCAGGTGCAGCAACTCGCCAGGCGATGGGCGTTCGTAGCGTCGCACCGGCACCGCATCCTGCAAGGCAGGCAAGCGGGCTACCCCGGCCGCTTTGCAGGCACGCGCCACAGCGCTCCTGGACAGACCCACCCGCTCGGCAATGCAGGCATAGGTCAGGCGTTGGTTGCGCCGCAGTGCCACAGCCCGCTCGAGCTTGGTGGCGTCGCAGCGTCCAGGGCAGCGCGTGGGCCGTGAACTGCGGTCGAGCAGACCGGCTGCGCCTTCGCTGGCCCAGCGGCGCTGCCACTTGCGTGCGGTTCGTTCGCTCAAGCCCGCGGCTGCCGCCGCAGCCTTAAGTCCGATCCTATCGATCTCGCGCACCAGATGGGCTCGACCTCGCGGCGTCATTGAGGCATTCTTGTGAATGTTCATCCGGGGAGTCCTGAAGAAAGCTGGGAGATGTCAGAACCTCCATCTTCCTTCACCTCGGGTGAACAACCTCTTGGGAAACTACAGCTAGCGGTGCTAACGCTAAGCACGCAGGCCAGCCGAACCGAGTCGGAGTTTGACAAGGGCCCGTCAATGGAAAAGGCCTCGCAGACACGTGGCACGACGATCCGCACCTTGCGCGACGACGAGGTGAAAGAGGTTGGCCGCGAGGCCTGGCAGCCGTGGCACCAGCGCAAATGCGCGGGGCAAGAGGCCAACTGCCGCATCCTCGTCCAGTGCGACGACACCCAGCGCCTGTATGAACCGCCCCGGCTTTCGTGGAGGCCGGTTGGTTTAAGTCATACCGCCATCGTGGCGGTCTGACTGGCGAGTTGCCGGTAATAGTTTGCCTCAGCTTCTGCAGGCGGGATGTAGCCGATGGGTTCG
>JAGOEM010000269.1 GCA_017997715.1 Ottowia sp. | reverse complement strand
CCCACGGCGTCGATTCGTTCCCCGCCAAGCTGGCCGCCATCATCCAGGGCTCGACCGAAACCACCTTCTACGTGCTGGCGGTGTACTTCGGCAGCGTCGGGGTCAAGCACACGCGCCACGCGCTGCCCTGCGCGTTGTTGGCCGACGCGGTGGGGCTGGTGGCGGCGGTGGCGGTGGCGTATGCGTTCTTTCGCTGAGGGCTGCACCGACGCATCAAGGGCGCCCGCGATAACCCCGGACGGCCGCGAGTGCCAGCAGCGACGCCATCAACACCAGCGCCCATTCGCTCAGGGTGGGCACTGCAGCCACACCTGTGGCGCCACCACCGACGCCGGGCCCGCCCTGGTCGACGATGGTGCCGTTGACTCGCAGGTCGTCATCGCCCAGGTCGCCATCGGTAATACTGAAAGTTGCCGTGTTGCCGCTGATGGTGGCTGGCATCTCATACCAGTGCGGCGTGGTGTTTGCAGGAGTAGGACCCCACTTGTAGTAGCGGGTGCCCGCAGGCAGGGGCTGTGGGTACGTGATGCTCAGTTCAATGGTGGCTGGCGCTTCGTTGCCGCTGCACTGCGTCGCGGCGAATTCGAACAGACCGTGCGGGAACGTCACGCCTGGCGGTGTGAGGGGGCTTGCCGTGGATTCTGACTCGATGTAGCGGGCGCCGACGGCAAAACCGCAGGTATCGCCGCCGCCGGAGAGGGTGGCGGTGATGGTGCCTGTTCCCGTGGGCGACGGTGCACTGTACGTCTTGTTGCCAAAGACCGGTGCCGAACAGGCAGCGGTCGCGCCACCGTTGATCCCGTTGCAACTCCAATTCCAGGGGCCACTTCCGCTGACGAGCGAGGCGTTGCCGACACTGCACAGATCGGCGCTCGGTGCGCTGCTGCTGGCCTGTCCGGCGGCGCTGCCGCACACGCCGTCGCTTGGCGTGAGGTCGGTGTTGACCACTGGCTGCGCCACACCGGTGGTGCAGTCCCAGGTGATGGACGAACTGTAGACGGGGTTGCTCAGCGTGGCGCTGGCATACGTGTAGACCGTGGCCGTCACGGCGGTATTGGGCGCGGTGTTCAGGCCCCATGCGGCAGGATAGCCAAGACCCCAACCGACCGGAGCGCCGGGTGCCGGAGCCGTATCGCCCGTCCACGTATAGCCTGTGAATCCGGGCGCGGTGATGCTGAAGTTGACGTGTGGGTCGGGCGCGCCGTAGTTCGTGGTTTGCAGATTGACGATGACCCCTGCATTGCCAGCGCACGTGTTGCTGAGCGCGTCATGAGCGGTGATGACCGTGCTGGCCGGCGCGGCCGCGTGCGCGGCGGTGCCGCACAGCGATAGGAGCAGCGAGCAGATGATGGCGGCTTGTTTCATGGCGAGTTCAGTCGGGCTCGGGTTTGGGGGCGCGGCGCAGGCGCCACGAACGTGCGGCCAACTGTAGGAAGGCGTGACGGCGCTCGCCAGTGCCGAAAGTCATGCACATGGATCACCGAGCGTCGCGTGCGTTGCGTTGAGGGTTGCGAGAGTGACCTTCGGCACTGGCGGGGCAGCCGCACCATCTCATAAGGTGGTGCCCGTCATGTCATCCAACCATGCTCTTGCCCTTTTCACCCGCGCCTTGCGCGCGCTGGCGCTGGCTGGCGCGCCGGCGCTGGGCTGGGCGCAGTCAGGTGAGGACGTCTGCGCCCAGCAGGCCGTGCAGCCCCCGCCGGGGCTAGCCGCGCGCATGGCCGCCGCTGCGCTGCGCGAGCACGCGCTGATGGGTGGCGCGCTGATCGACGCCGGCGGCGGCTTGATCCGCCAGGGGTTTGCCGAAGCCGAGCAGGACCGCGCGCCCGATTCCGACCGGCCCACCTGGCAGCGTGTGTGGGGCTATTGGCGGTCGACGCAGGTCGCGGCCTTGGTCTCCGTATCCACGCGCACGCCCTCGGCGCAGATGCGCGCTGCGCTGATCGATCAGCCTTGGTCGGCGGTGTTCATCGGCCACGTGATGCGCCAGGCGGGCTTGAGCGAGCGGCAGTTCCGCTATTCGGCCAGCCACCAGGATTACGTGCGCGCAGCCTTTGCCAGCACCGAGGTGGAACTCGAAGGCCGCGCGAGCGCCTACGCCTACCGCGCCTGCGACCTGCGCAGCACCGCGCCACGCGTGGGCGATCTGCTGTGCTTCGCGCGCGACCGCGACCGCGCTGCCGACACCTTCGACACGCTGCGCCAGGCGCTGGCAACGCGCGCCGTCAGCATGCACTGCGACCTGGTGGTGCGGCGCGATTCGGCCAGCGTGGAGGCGGTGGGCGGCAACGTGGTGCAGTCGGTCACGCTGCGGCGCCTGGGGCTGCAGAGCGACGGCTCGGGCCGGCTGTGGTCGGCGTATCTGGAGTCCGAGCACGCGCGCGCGGCGATGGCCGTGCTGGCACCACCACCCGAAGGCAGCGCGCAGGCCTTGCTGCCCGACACTTACCTGAACCGCAAGCCCTGGAGTGTGCTGCTGCAATTGCGCGGCGCCGCCGCATCCCCCGGCGGCACTTGGGCCGGGCCACGCGAATTGCCAGCCGCCTGTTGCTGAAAGCGCGGCGGCACCGCGCTATGCTGCGGCGGCCATGAGCGCTCCTTCTGCCGCGCTGAGCCAGCGCATTTCCTACGAGCTGCTGCGCCAGTTGCACGCCGCGCACGCGCATTCCGGTGTCGGCGCGCTCACGGTGGTCACCCTGTTCTGGGTCTTGTTCTACTGGCAGCTGCGTGACCGATGGGTGCTGGCCTGGGCGCTGCTGCTGTATCTGAACGTGGCGGTGGTGTTCATCTGGTACGCCCGCTTTGGCGTCGACGCGCGCCGCCCGGTGCCGCGGCCGCCGGCGTACTGGCTGCGCCGCTTTCACGCCGTGCAGGCTTTTGCCGGGCTGAGCTGGGGCATCGCACCCTGGCTGTTTGCTGCGCAGGACAACCTGCCGGTCAATGCAGTGCTGGTGGTAGCGGTCATGGGCTTGGCCAGTGCCAGCCAGGGCACGCTTTCGTTTGTGCGCCACGGCATGACCAGTTTCGCGCTCCCCATGATGTTGTGCCTGGCTGTCGCTCTGCTGCGCCAGCCCGATCCGCTGCATGGCGTGCTGGCCTTCTTCGTGCTGCTGCACCTTCTGTTGTCGATCAAGCTGTCGAGCGATCATCACCAGCTGATGGTCGAGGCGTTGCGCGCGCGCTTCGACAACGAAGCCCTGGCCGAGCGCCTGGGCGCGCAGGTGGTGGCGACCGAGCGCGCCAGCCAGGAGAAGACCCGCTTTCTGGCCACCGCCAGCCATGACCTGCGCCAGCCTTTGCATGCGCTGGCCCTGATGGGCAGCGCGTTGCGCGAGCGACTGGCGCGCCAAGGCCATCCCGAGGCGCGGCAGGCCGGCGAGATGATGCGCGCCGTGGATGCGCTCGGCAGCTCGCTCGATGCGCTGCTGGACGTCTCGCGCCTGGACGCTGGCGTGGTGGTGGCCGAGCGCGTGCCGGTGGCATTGCAGGGCGTGTTTCTGGAACTGCAACGCCGCTTCGAGGCCTCCGCCAGCGTCCGCGAGCTGGCGCTGCGCGTGCGCGCCACGCCGGTGTGCGTGCGGGCCGATGCCCAACTGCTGCTGCGCCTGCTGTCGAATCTGGTCGACAACGCCCTCAAGTACACGCCATGCGGTGGCGTCCTGGTGGCGGCGCGCAAGCGGGGCGAGCACGTGTGGGTCGACGTGGTGGACACCGGCATCGGCATCGCGCCCGAGCACGCGGCGCTTGTGTTCGACGAGTTCTACCAGGTCGGGAACCCGGGGCGCGATCGCACGCTGGGGCTGGGCATCGGTTTGTCCATCGTGCGGCGGTTGGCCGAACTGATGGGTCTTTCCGTGCGGTTGC
>JAGOEM010000010.1 GCA_017997715.1 Ottowia sp. | reverse complement strand
CCACGCACCCCCACCGCACCAGCGCCCATGAAAACCGACCCACGCCACCGATTCCCGGCCAAGTCGGTGCTGGTCATGCCGCTGCTGGGGCTGATCACCGGGCTGGCGTGGTACTTCCATATGCAGCGCGCCGAAGCCCCTTCGCCCCACACCCTGCGGCCCGACGACGCGGCGCTGGTCGCGCGCGGCAGCGCCATTTATGCCCAGCACTGCGCCGCCTGCCATGGCGTGCGCGGCGAAGGCCAGCCCAACTGGCGCGATCGCGGCCCCAACGGCCTGCTGCCCGCGCCCCCGCACGACGCCAGCGGCCACACCTGGCACCACCCCGACGCGCAACTGTTCGACATCACCCGCCGCGGCATGGCCGCCGTCATCCAGCAGCCCGGCTACCCCAGCGCCATGCCGGCGTACCAGGGCGTGCTGAGCGACGCCGACATCGTGGCCGTGCTGTCCTACATCAAGGCCCAATGGCCGCCCGAGCTGCGGGCGCACCACGATCAGGTCAACGCACAGGCGCGTTCGGCCGGGCGGTGATCGGGCTGTGGCGCTGGGCACCGGGCAGCGAACCGGTCGTGTTCAAGAACCAGGTGCGACCAAGACCAAGCCCGGTGCGGCTGGATTGCCAGGTTGGAAGACCCCGCGGGTGAATCAAGGGGCGCAGCGCAGGTGTCAAACGCTATTAAATGGGTAGCTGCCTGCGCCCGCCAGACGGGCGCTACAGGCCAAAAAGGCTTGAAGTCTGCGCAACGCCGGCAGCCCAAGCCCAGCAAGCGGCCCCAACCCCAACGCGGATCTGTTGGCGTGGGCGAAGGCCGCTGAACAAACCCTGAACCTGGGCGGCATGAAATAGCCGGGCCAAATACCCCAACCGCGTCCGCCTGAATGAATGAATGAATAAAGGAATAAACGGTCAGGCCTTTGCCTACCAGTCCCTTGTTGCAATGAGCGCTTCACCATCGGCGTCAACGAATCCGTAAGCCTTCGCGATATTCTGAAAATCTTCGGCAATCGCTTCTCGTGCGGCAGTCTCAATTTCACTGCCGTGCTCCTCAAACGCCGCTTGCAAGTCGTTGAATTTATCGGTGGCAGCGTGCGTTAACGCATACAGTTCGCTGAGATTGGACGGGGTGCTCGCTTCAATCTCAAGGCACAAATCCACCAGAATACGCTCGCCCTTCTTGACCAGATCCTTTGGGAAATACGAGTCGCTATACATGTCCTTCAGAAATGCGTAGCCTGCCATTGTCGCGTTGCTGATATTCATAAGGTTCCCAATCGTGTTGATCCAAAAGCCTGGCGCTTGAATTCTGCCGCACCGCAAACCCGCATCCGCTTGAATGAATATTCAGGCGGCATTGCCTGAGGTGTGTGGGTGCACCTGATAGCGCAACTCGGCGAAACCCGTGCCAACCTGCCTGACCGATGCCAGCGCCAACGACCCACCCGTGAGCCTGCGCGGAAACAATGGCTTGCCCTTGCCCAGGGTGACCGAACCCACCTGAACCATGATCTCGTTCAAAAGCCCGGCATCGTAAAACTGCCCCGCCAAATCGCCGCCACCCACGATCCAGATGTTCTTGCCAGACGCGGCCCGGCGCATTTCCGAATGAACCGGCCGAACGTCGCCCTGCACAAAAGACAGCTTGGCCCCCGGAATGGCCGGCAAAGCGCGGCTTGAGAAAACCCATGTGGGCTGCGAATACGGCCAGGCAGACCCGGTTTCAGCCGCCACCGCTTGCGCATGGCGCAGCATCCATTCATACGTGGACGACCCCATCGCCAGCGCCCCAACGTCAGAGATAAAGGCCGGGTAACTCGTGTCGTTGACGTTCCCAAGCGGGAACAGCCAGTCCAGCGAATCGTCCTCCGTCGCAATAAATCCGTCCAGGCTCGTCGCCGTGAAGTACTGGGTTTTCATGGGATGTCTCCGTGCCTATGTGAATGAGGCGGTGCCGCCTATTGAACAAGCCAAACCGGCCGCCACACGCGGGCCGGCTTGACCGCCGGGTGAGGCCCGACGGTGGGTGAAGGGGCGCAACGCACCCGCAGAACGCTACCAAATGGGTAGCTGCTAGCGCCCGCCAGACGGGCGCCAAAGGCCAAAAAGGCTGGAAACCTGCACAAGCTTGGTAGACGAAGCCCAGCGCCATGCCCAAACCCCAACGAACAGCCGAACAACCGCTTGATTGGGTGAATGCCGGCGAATCAACCATGGGCTTGGGCGGCGTGGAATAGGCCGGGCTAACGCTCCGGTTCAGCAGCGGCCCGCCCGCTGCAACCGGCGGTTAGGCTGCCCTCACTGACGCACATAGCGCAAGTGTGTCGCCGCGGGACCATCAAGCACCCGGTCGATGCGAAATTGCGCCCCCGGCTCGCGCAGGTTCTCGAAGAGACGCCGCCCGCTGCCGAACAACACGGGCGCCAGCGCAATTTCCAGCTCGTCGACAACACCCAGGTTCAGGTACTGCTGGATCACATCCGCGCCGCCCGAGATACGAATATCACGGGTGCCCGAGGATTCCCGAGCCAGCTCCAGCGCACGCTGCGGCCCGTCGTTGATGAAGTGAAACGTCGTCCCGCCGGGGCGGACCCAGGGCCCACGCTGCTGATGGGTCAGCACATAAACCGGCGTGTGAAACGGCGCCTCTTCTGGCCACGCGACCTCGCCCTGGTCGAACATGCGCTTGCCCATGATGTTGGCGCCGATGCGCTCCGCCGTGCTGCGAACCAAGTCGTTGACCGGGCCGGTCTCTCCGCCCGGGCCGAGCTTGAGGACGGTCTCGCGAAAGTACTGCTGATTGACGAGCCAGCCCATCATCGCGCCCCATTTGGCGCCCCAGTTCTTGTACTCAGGCTTGCCCATGGTCATTCCGTCCGGCGCCATATAACCATCAAGGCTAAGCCCAATGCTGACGAATACTTTGCTCATGGTTTTCCTCTCGCATATTCATAAGTCGGCGAATGGACAAAGCAAGCCGCCCGCCGTTGGCGGCTTGGCCTGACTGCCGGGTTGGACCGGGCGGTGGATGCGGGGGCGCAATGCACCCGCCAAACGCTACTGAAAGAGTAGCTTCCTGCGCCCGCCAGACGGGCGCTAGAGGCCAAAAATGCTTGAAACCTGCACAGCCCTGGCAGGCGAAACCCAGCGAACGACTCAAACACCCACGGAGCACCGTTCGATAAGGTGAATGCGGGCGGATAAACCATGGGCTTGAGCGGCGCGGATTATTCCGGATTAACGCGTGCATTAAGCCGCGCCGCGAAGCGTCATCGGCTTGGATGAATTATTTGGCCGTAGATTTGATGGGCTGCAAGTCATGCGGGCTTTATTACGACAGAGGGTGTAGAACGGGTAGCAGGCCCATTGAAAACGGCTTCAATGTTGTTGCCATCGGGGTCTAAGACAAACGCCGCGTAATAGCCGGGATGATAGGAACGATCCCCCGGAGCGCCATTGTCACGTCCCCCGGCACCCAAGGCAGCCTTGTAAAAGGCATGCACCATGCTTTGATCTTCTGCTTGGAACGCCAGGTGCACACGAGAAATGTAGTCGTCGGATTTTGTGACCAAAAGCTCGTCAGAGAAAAAATAGCCGTCGCCTTCATAGGGCTCTGGCAGGTTGAGAGAGGCCATAACGGCACGATAAAAATGTTTGCTTATCTCGACATCGGCCACTCGAATCTCGATGTGATCAATAAGTCTTCCTCGATGAAATTCCATGACGATCTCCTGCGGTCTAACGTTCGACGTAAGGAGCTGGCCGCCGGCCAGTCCCCTTGACGGAGGGGTTAGGCGGATGGCGCTTCATTTCGACTCCATTCGATTTAGAGCTGACTTCAGTGCATTCCAGTGCCAAACCGAGTCATCGATTGGTACTGCAGATCCTGGGCTCTCTTGAAGTTGAATGCTTGTCGCAATTCCTTCGTGCTGCAGCATCGCTTGCGCATTGCTAAGCGTACGCCGCTTCCCTATGAGCCAACAACCTGACTCTGGGGACACGAGGTGCATTGCTCTCTGTAGAGAGCACTCCAACTTCTGTCGGAGGCGGATAACGGCTGCCTTGTCGGTCTTGTCGAAGTTTGGACCCAATACATAGTGCTTGGCCCCAGCCACTATGGCATCGTACTTGTCCTCAAGGTCCTGTTCGACACTCTGGCCACTGCCGACCGTTTCAATCTCGCCCGAAGCGGTATTGACCAGATAAGCATTTACCCCGACGTAGCAGCGCTCCAGGATGCCTCGGACGACAAAATCTTCGCTGTTGGCACGAATGACCCAGTAGTGACCGTGCTCCGAAAGCGTGCACGACTGAATAACAAAGCGATCCCTACCCTGGCAGGCGGCCTCACTGCGGCGAAGGACAAGAGCCTTGGCTTGGTCCGCATCGATCATCAGACGCCTAACGAAAAAGCTAAGCCGACCGCCGAAGGCGGGTCGGCTTGGGCGCCGGGTTAGACCCGGCCGTGACTAGCTGCCATAAAGCGCAAAAGCTCGATAAGTACAACAGCGTAGATAAACAAAAATACCACCTTTGCCCAAAAAGAAGCTCCCTTTGGCACGATCTTGCTGATCAAGTTCTCGTTATTGATCCACATGAGAACATGTGCCGAAATGATAACTATGAGGATGGTTCCATAGTCCCATGCTGCTTCCCATCCAGACCCGACATTGCGCAACTTCCAGAGCGCAGCGCCAAGGAGCAAGCAGCACAATCCGAAGTTCCTGAGGTGATCAAAGATAGCCTTTACGACGGAATCGTTCTGGCCCAGTCTGTCAAATAATGAAAACAATTTTTTCCGCTGAGAATTGCAGTTTTTATCGAAAAAGAATACTTCGTATTAAACGACTAACGCCTGATTTAAGCTGCGTCACGAAGTGGCGTCGGCTTGAATGAATTGTTAGGCCTCACTTGGTGAAAGCCGTGACGAGCACTTCCCCGGTGCCAAGCTCAATAATACAGCTGTAGCCGGCGAAGTTGCCTATCGTGAGGGGCCGTTCTGACAGGATATTCGTGTAGGCGTCCGTTGCGCCGGCACCTATGCCATTCGCGCGCCAAGCAAGCTGGCCTGATGATGCCGAGTATGCAAAAAGATTGCGAGCCGGATCGCCTTGTGGAAAGGCCATGTGGTCGTAGATGACCACGACAAAGCCGTCGATCTCTCGCGACTCCAGCACTGGGTACTCCGCAGCTATGGCGCCCCGGGAGTACAGAATTTGGGTGGAATCGCTTTGTTGCTGCATGTGAGCCCTAACGTTGGAATTCAGCGGGCGGCGAAGCCATCCGCTGCAATGAGAGGTTAGGCCTTGCCGAGAAGTTGCAGGGATGGCATATAGCCGATCTTCCAATCGACCATTGATCCCAAGACGCCGCAATCCGCGCATCGGTTGCCAACAAAAACCCATTTGATCGCCTCATTGTCAGCTGTGAACGAGAAGCCGACTGCGACGTTCGTGTTGTTCGACTTGCAGGTGACGCACTTGAACTTCTTGAGACGTAGGCCTTTTTCGTAATTCTCCGCACTATCAACTATCCAGTGCTTGCTTTGGCATTGGATGCATGTTCGTCTGGCAACGCCCTCATCTTGCTCTACGTGAAGACCAAATATCTGACTTCCGCATGGACACCGGCAAAGATGGAATTCGTCGATTGGGAGCGAGTTGGCCTCGCCAAACGCCAGAGGGTATTCCCGAAGATCATCGGGCTCCGATCCCTTCCACCATTTCCCGGACGTGTCGATGGTCATAGCGAGGCCTAACGTGCGAGGGAAGGGGCGGCCGATAGGCCATCCCACTTGACCGAAAGGTTAGGCGGCAAAGCACCTGGAACATGACTCAATCTTGAAACTCCCATGGGATCTCACGCTTGAAGATTGAAATAGCTTCTTCCACGACTTCCAAGGCCAGATCCTTTTCATAGAGCGTGACCTCGCGGGTCTTCTTGGTGTCGTCGCGAAAGACTTCAATAAGCAGCTTGCCTCTAAGGTGAATCTCAACGCCAATACCATCTCGCGTGCCGACGTCACTGGCAACGATGACCTTTAGATCAGTAAGTGGTATGGACATGTGACCTGGCGCCTAACGTACAAGGTAAGCGGCTGGCTGTAAGCCAGTCCGCTTGACCGCAGAGTTAGACGGTGAAACGCCAAAACCCTGCGCAAACTGAAAAATCGCATGATGGCACAAGGCGCGATGCTTGAAATTGCCACCACACGAACTAAAAGAATAAAGCGCTGCGGCAACCATGCCAACTGCGCCTTGCATTGCCAAAACCAACGCAGCGTTTGCTACTGAAAACCGACCGTTGCAAGCAACCAGCAAATAGCCGCCTAACGCCGGCGTTAACGCGTGGACCCGCCGGAGGCGGGGCCATCGCGTTGAACAGCTTGTTGGACGACATTCACGCCATACCCTCGAAGTAGCTGTCGGGAGTCTTTCCTCGCCACTTAGCGAAGATTCTGCTCAGTTCGGCCTTGGACACGGAGATGTGCGAATGCCACTTTGGCTCGCCATAGCACTCAAGGAGCTCGTTCATTGAGTTGTTGATTGCCAAGATGACGTTCTCCACTGATTCACTGATGTCGGGAAGCGAGCGGACGATTGCTTGTACGTCCTCCGGCTCGATTCCGAAGCGCGTTTGAAACTCAGAGTCGTGAGGGACGAGCTCTCCAGTGGCCACACACCGGAGGCATTGGTAGACAACTTCTGTCTCTTCGTCGGTCAGATTAGTCAGTGCCATATGGTTGTCGTCCAACGCCGCCGCTCATCCGGCGCCGAAGGCGGTCGGATGCAGCGGCATGTTGGGCTTCACGCCGCCATCCATGAGCCACCGCGTCGGCCACCGTTGCTTGGCGGTGCCTTCTCTACAGCGATTGTTGCCTTGCAGGCAGGGTTTGGGCAGACCAAGTAGCGTCCACTGGGTTGGAGGGTCGATCGCTGGCGCTTGTCTGCGCATGGGAGGCACAGGTAGTGCATCGGTTGACCGTTCTCCATGCCCGACTTCAGTGCATGAGCCATTGCTTTGGTTTGAAAGGCATGCAGTTCATATCGCTGAATCTGAGAGTCCCAACTCTCAAACTCCGAAAGCTGCTTCTCAAGGCCTCGAATGCGCTCAAGGAGTTCCGCCTGCTTCTCTTGGCTGGCAAGCTCAGAAGCAATTGCGTCTGTCAACTTGATCTGAACCTCCGTCACTGCTGTCAGGAGTTCGCTGTAATTCGCCAGGCCGCGGGCAGCCTTGACGATCTCCAAAGCGGTCTTCGTGCTTTGAATAGCGGAGGTAATTTCAGTGAGCATGATGTGAAACCCAACACCTGAATTAAGCCGCGCCGCGAAGCGGCGTCGGCTTGAATGAATTGTTAGCCCTGCACACTTTGCCACCAATGACTTGTTGTTGTTTTAAATGAGAAGCAGCGTATTTCAGGATCTTGAAGATACGCGGCCACGTTTTTTGTGCGCATTTTGAAGTTAACAACACTCTTGCCTGGCGGACAGATGGAGACTAAGTGTGCCTTGCGAAGGATGAACACGGATATCTGATCTGCTTGATCCGCGACAATTGCGAAATAGGGCGTGCAACCAAACGCATCGCATGCTGAATCAAGCTTGGTGAGTTGGTCAACTGGGATATTGATGCTTGTACCTTCTGTTCCTGCGCTTCTGGAGCGTGACTTGACCGAAATTCCCATGACCTCATTGGTGTGCGGGTTGCGCGCAATGATGTCAAGTCCGACATGGTCAACAAAAGCGCACTCAAAACCGTACTTGGATAGCCAGTACAGAATCAGGCGTTCCGCAAAGTCTCCGGTTATTTTGGAGTGCCTAGAGCTCTTTGTGATCTGCATTGCAGGACTAACTACAAATAGACGACACACAGCCGCCTGAACTTGGTCGTCCAAACCACTCCACCGGAGCGTCTCCTATGGCGTTGCACTTCGTCGTTCGCATTTAGGCAAACCTAAAAAATAGCGGATTGGTGGCGCGCTGAATTGGGCATAGGGCGCCAATGGTTGGAGTCTATGCCGGCCGGGCCGAGTTTTTTTCGCCGCAAATGGGGTGGGGTCGCTTTGAATACCGGGGGTGATGGCGGGCTTGAAAATCAAGGCAAATCAACCGCCAGCGCGCTCTGCTTAGGCGCAAGCAGCTATTGAAATCAAAGCGGACATCCTCAGAACCGTTCCAGTTCGGGGTGTGGCAGGGCGCCGCCGCGGACCAGCATGCGGCCGTATTCGGCGCAGCGTTGCAGGGTGGGCACGACTTTGCCGGGGTTCAGCAGTTGTTGGGGGTCAAAGGCGCGTTTCAGGGCGAACATCTGCTCGTTTTCGGCGGCGCTGAATTGCACGCACATGCTGTTGAGCTTTTCGATGCCGACGCCGTGTTCGCCGGTGACGGTGCCGCCCATGGCGACGCTGGTTTCCAGGATGTCGGCGCCAAACAGTTCGGCGCGGTGCAGCTGGTCGGGGTCGTTGGCGTCGAACAAGATCAGCGGGTGCAGGTTGCCGTCTCCGGCGTGAAAGACGTTGCAGCAGCGCAGGCTGTATTTCTGCTCCATCTGCTGGATGGCCAGCAGGATGTCGGCCAGGCGTTTGCGCGGGATGGTGGAATCCATGCACATGTAGTCGGGGCTGATGCGGCCGCTGGCGGGGAAGGCGTTTTTGCGGCCTGACCAGAAGCGCAGGCGTTCGGCTTCGGATTGGCTGACTGCAATTTGTGTAGCGCCTGCCGCAGTCAGGACGCGCGTCATGCGGTCAATTTCTTCTGCAACTTCTTCTGGCGTGCCGTCGCTTTCGCACAGCAGGATGGCGGCGGCGTTGAGGTCGTAGCCGGCTTGCACGAAGTCTTCGACGGCGGCGGTCATGGGCTTGTCCATCATCTCCAGCCCGGCGGGGATGATGCCGGCGGCGATGACGGCGGCGACGGCGTCGCCAGCGTGGCGCACGTCGGCAAAGCTGGCCATGATGCAGCGCGCCAGGCGCGGTTTGGGCAGCAGGCGCACGGTGACTTCGGTGGTGATGGCCAGCATGCCTTCGCTGCCGGTGATGAGGGCCATCAGGTCGTAGCCGGGGGCGTCCAGGGCTTCGCTGCCGAATTCGATGGGTTCGCCCTCGATGGTGAAGCCTTTGACGCGCAGGATGTTGTGCACGGTCAGGCCGTATTTCAGGCAGTGCACGCCGCCAGAGTTTTCGGCGACGTTGCCGCCAATGGTGCAGGCGATCTGGCTGCTGGGGTCGGGGGCGTAGTACAGGCCGTGCGCGGCGGCGGCTTCGCTGATGGCCAGGTTGCGCACGCCGCATTGCACGGTGGCGGTGCGGGCCAGCGGGTCAATCTTCAGGATCTGGTTGAACTTGGCCAGCGACAGGGTGACGCCGCGTTCGTGCGGCATGGCGCCGCCCGACAAGCCGGTGCCCGCGCCGCGCGCCACCACCGGCACGCCCAAACGGTGGCAGGTTTGCAACACCGATTGAATCTGTTCGTAACTTGACGGCAGCGCGACGGCCAGCGGGCGCTGGCGGTAGGCGGTCAGGCCATCGCATTCGTAGGGCGTGGTGCGCTCGGCATTGGTGATCAGGCTTTCAGGCGGCAAAACGGCCTGTAGCGCGCCAGCTACTTGCGCCAGCAGCTCTGATAAAGATAGCGATTCGGTGGGCGCCTGGGCGGGCGCTTCGATGACGGCGGACATGGTGCGGTGGGCTTCAAGCGGGGTCAACCACTATAGGGCACGCGGTTGCTGTGCCAAGGCGTCATCTGCGGGTAGGACGGTGTGACGACAATGACGAGGCGGCTGTTGTCCGGGACGGGCTGCGGGCGGTGCCAATGGGCGCGGCCCTGATGACCACCAGAACAATCTATGCAGCAGTACCAAAAACCTTTGAGCCACTGGATCGCGAGCGCCGTGCTGGGCGCCGCCAGCAGCGCATCCTGGGCGCAAAGCGCTGAAACCCCGTCACTCGTCTTGCAAGGTGAGCCATTGCCGCCGCGCTTTGTGCTGTGCCAGCGCGAGGTGAGCAGCGGCGCCGGTGAACGCGCCGGGCTGATGCGGACCTGCCTGGCCCGCCGGTTGGAGGGCGAGCGCGTGGTGCAGCGCGATTGCAAACGCCAGGTGGGCGCCGTCAAAGGTGTGCAGGCCAGGCAAAGCGCCATGCTGGTCTGTGAACGGCAGGCCTTGTCGGTGGCGTCGCACCACTTGCCGCGCGGCGCTGCGCCCGCGCCTCGACCGGCCCCCGCGGTGGCGGCAGAGGGCGGCCGCGCCGCATCGCCGGTGTTGCCGGTGGTGACCACCCGAACCTTGCCAACGAGCGGCGAGAACTGAAGGGGCTGGGCCGGGCTGGGCGAGCAGGGCTGCCCGCTTGTCTGCTGCGTCAGCATCCGGATTGATGGCAGGGTGTCTGGATGGATGGATGGCTTTTGTGTGGGGCGAGCGGCGGGCGTCCCCGCCCCGGCGCAGGTTGGCGTGCGGTGCGCCGCCGCCGGTCTTTGGCGGGCACAGGTGCATCCGCTGCGCGCCTGAAAAATGGCCCCCACGCTCCCCGCTTCGCGTGGTTCGCTGCCCCCCAAGGGGGAGCTTTTCATCTTGGGACGGCCCGGCGATGAAAATGGCCCCCACGCTACCCCGCTTCGCGCGGTTCGCTGCCCCCGAGGGGGTGCTTTTCATCTTGGGGCGGCCCGGCGATGAAAAGTGGCCCCCACGCTCCCCGCTTCGCGTGGTCCGCTGCCCCCCAAGGGGGCGCTTTTCATCTTGGGGCGGCCCGGCGATGAAAAGTGGCCCCCACGCTGCCCCGCTTCGCGTGGTTCGCTGACACCGAGGGGCGCTTTCCATCTTGGGACGGCCCGGAAATGAAAAAGCCCGCACGCGGCGGGCTGAGGGACTTGCGCGGCCACAGGCGCCGCGCGGGTGGCGCCAACTCAGGCGGCGCTCAACCAATATCCGGCGTTGAAGGGGCTGCTCATGCGCAGCGCCAACGGCGAAATGTCGACCAACTTGTCGGTAGGCATTTTTTCGCCGACGTCCTCGGCAACGTCCGACGCTGAAACTGCGTCGGTGGGGGCCTCATTCGCCCGTTCTGCTTGGCCAGCTGCTGCAGAACGGGCTACAGAAAAGAATAGAAGCACCTGAACGGTATCTTCCGGTCGTTCCAGTAGTCGGCGGCATCGCGGAAGATGTCCAGCAGCTGCTCGCGCGCTTCCTTGTCGAACTTGGCGGTGGCGGGAATCTGCTCCAGCACCACGATGAAGCCCGGCTGGGGCCCGCTTTTGTGCAGCGGGTCGGTCATGCAGTCGTACAGCGCATCGAAGTTCTTGCCGAAGTGCGCCGGAAAGGTGAACTGCGCGGCAATCATGTCCAGCACGTCCTGCTTGGTCTGTGCCTCGGCCAGATTGGCGTACAGGAAGTGCTGGCCCAGGGACGCGCCAGCGTCCTGCAGGTCGTGCACGCTGAAGGCGCGAATCGACTGAACGATGTTGGTACGCACCCCTTTGAAAATCGATTCCGGTGGGGGACGAAGTGGTTGATCCATCTCCGCAGCTTTCTGTGAAGTCAATGATTCGGGAAAAGCCAGCGGATTGACAGTGGGCGCTGGCTCAAAATGTTCAAGCGATTTCATGGGACGATCTTCCTGAAGCTCGAATAGTGGTCGCTCGTGTAGTAGCAGGCATCGGGAAGCTTGACCCGTGCGCCACCGCATACAATGCGGCGTGCGCCACGGTGGCGTACGCCAGGGGTTTCGACGGTGTATTCCCGGTAGTAGCCGCGCCGCTCACGCGGCAGCAGCCTTTCGCGGTTGCCGAAGACCGAGCCGTCCTTGTCGTAAGGAAACGGGCCACCTTGCAGAATCAGCCCGTAAGTGTGCTGGCCCTGCCGAGGCATATCCGCTGCCGCGATGGCGTTTTCGGGGAAGCCCGAGAACAGCCCTCGCGCGGCCGCTGTGTCTGCATGAGACACGGCAACCACCGCCAACGACACTGACAAGAGCGATTGCGCAACCCGCAATGCCGCCGTTCGCAACATGAAAACCACCTTTCGGAAACACCCGGGTTACCCCGAAATTTCCAAGGCGGTAGTGTGACCCAAGGGCAACAAAAAAGCAAGCCGCTGCCTAAATCTTAGGCAGCGGCGCGGGTCTTTGTCACACGTTATGTAAGCGTTTACTCTTCGACTTCGGGTAGCGCGTTGGCGTCCGCTACCGTCAGGGCCGTCATGTTCACGATACGGCGAACGGTGGTGCTGGCGGTCAGAATATGCGCCGGCATCGCGGCGCCCAGCAGGATCGGGCCAATGGCGATGTTGCCGCCCGCTGCAACCTTCAGCAGGTTGTAGGCGATGTTGGCGGCGTCGATGTTGGGCAGCACCAGCAGATTCGCGTTGCCGATCAGCGGGCTGTCGGGCATCACGGCGTCGCGCTGGGGGCTGTCCAGGGCGACGTCGCCGTGCATTTCGCCGTCCACCTCCAGCCACGGCGCCTGTTCCTGAATCAGCGCCAGCGCCTCGCGCATCTTGATGGCGCTGGGCTTGTCGGACGAGCCGAAGTTGGAATGCGACAGCAGCGCCGCTTTGGGCGTGAAGCCAAAGCGCTGCATTTCACGCGCGGCCATGATGGTGATCTCGGCCACCTGCTCGGCCGTGGGGTCGTAGTTGATGTGGGTGTCCACCATGAACACCTGGCGCCCTGGCAGCATCAGGCCGTTCATGGCGGCATAGGTTTTCACGCCGGGCTTTTTGCCGATGACCTGATCGATGTAGATCAGGTGGTGCTGGTTGGTGCCCCAGGTGCCGCAGATCAGCCCGTCCACATCGCCAGAGCGCAGCAGCATCGAGCCGATCAGCGAGAGGCGGCGCCGCATCTCGATCTTGGCCACGGGTATCGTGATGCCCTTGCGCTTGGTCAGCTCGTGGTAGGTCTTCCAGAACCCGCGGTAGCGTTCGTCGTTCTCGACGTTGACCACGTCGTAGTCCAGCCCTTCCTTGAGGCGCAGGCCAAACTGTTCGATGCGCTGGGCGATGATGGCCGGGCGCCCGATCAGCGTGGGCCGCGCAATCTGGTCGTCCACCACGATCTGCGCGGCGCGCAGCACGCGCTCTTCCTCGCCCTCGGCGTAGGCCACGCGTTTGCGTGTGGCCGTGCGCGCGGCGTCGATGATGGGTTTCATCGTCGTGCCAGAGGCGTAGACGAAGGTCTGCAGCTTGTCGCGGTAGGCGTCCAGATCGGCGATCGGGCGCGCGGCCACGCCGCTGCGCGCGGCGGCGTCGGCCACGGCGGGCGCAATCATCATCATCAGGCGCGGGTCGAACGGCTTGGGAATCAGGTATTCCGGCCCAAAGCGCAGGTGTTCGCCGACATAGGCGCGTGCCACCACTTCGCTCTGCTCGGCCTGCGCCAGGTCGGAGATGGCGTGCACCGCCGCAATCTCCATCTCATTGGTGATGGTGGTGGCGCCGCAGTCCAGCGCGCCGCGGAAGATGTAGGGAAAGCACAGGACGTTGTTGACCTGGTTCGGGTAATCGGTGCGGCCGGTGGCGATCACCGCGTCCTGGCGCACGGCCTTCACGTCCTCGGGCAGGATCTCGGGGCTGGGGTTGGCCAGCGCCAGGATCAACGGCCGCGCGGCCATGCGCGCCACCATGTCGGGCTTCAGCACGCCGCCGGCCGACAGGCCCAGGAACACGTCGGCGCCGTCAATCGCCTCGGCCAGGGTGCGCTGGTCGGTCTTTTGTGCATAGATGGCCTTGTCCGGGTCCATCAGCTCGGTGCGGCCGTCGTAGACCAGGCCCTTGATGTCGGTCACCCAGATGTTTTCGCGCTTCAGCCCCAGCTTGACCAGCAGGCCAATGCACGCCAGCGCGGCGGCCCCGGCGCCCGACGACACCAGCTTGACCTGGCCGATGTCCTTGCCCACCACCTTGAGGCCATTCACCACGGCCGCGCCCACCACGATGGCCGTGCCATGCTGGTCGTCGTGAAACACCGGAATCTTCATGCGCGCGCGCAGCTCGCGCTCGACGATGAAGCACTCGGGCGCCTTGATGTCTTCCAGGTTGATGGCGCCAAACGTCGGCTCCAGCGCGGCGATGATCTCGACCAGCTTGTAGGGGTCCTTCTCGTCGATCTCGATGTCGAACACATCGACGCCCGAGAACTTCTTGAACAGCACGCCCTTGCCTTCCATCACCGGCTTGCCGGCCAGCGCGCCAATATCGCCCAGGCCCAGCACCGCGGTGCCGTTGGTGATAACGCCCACCAGGTTGCCACGCGCGGTGTATTTGAAGGCGGCGGCCGGGTCGGCCACGATCTCTTCGCAGGGCGCGGCCACGCCGGGGCTGTAGGCCAGTGACAGATCGTGCTGGTTCACCAGCTGCTTGGTCGCGGCAATGGCAATCTTGCCGGGCACCGGAAACTCGTGGTAGTCCAGTGCAGCGCGGCGCAGCGCCGCGCGTTTGTCTTCGTTACCTTCGGGCGTGGGGGAGATCATGGGGGCGTTTCCTCGGGCAGCCGGGTGCTGCGCGTGTGTCGGGACGAAAGATGATAGTGGACAGGCGTCGCCTGCGCGACCATCGCCGTGCGTACCCCCGGGGCGGCGGGGGCCGCGCCACGCCGAATGCGCGCGCCGGTATGGCTGGCCCACCGCCGCCGCGCGCCCTTATCATCCGCGCACCGGCCCATGCGGGCCTTACCGTTGGAGGGGTTCGCCATGGCACTGATGGATTTCATCAAGAAGCAATTTATCGACGTCCTGCAGTGGACTGAGGACGACAACGGCACGCTGGCCTGGCGCTACCCGATGGCCGACATGGAGATCCAGAACGGCGCCCGCCTGGTGGTGCGCGAATCGCAGATGGCGATGTTCGTCAACGAAGGCCAGGTGGCCGACGTGTTTGCCCCCGGCACCTACAAGCTGACCACGCAGACCTTGCCGCTGCTGACCAACCTGAAGAACTGGGACAAGCTGTTCGAATCGCCCTTCAAAAGCGATGTGTACTTCTTCAGCACGCGCCAGCAGATCGACCAGAAGTGGGGCACGCCGCAGCCCATCAGCATTCGCGACAAGGAATTTGGTGCCGTGCGCCTGCGTGCGTTCGGCAACTACGCCTACCGCGTGGCCGACCCGAAGAAATTCCATACCGAAATCTCTGGCACGCGCGACGTCTACACCGTGGCCGAGCTGGACGGCCAACTGCGCGGCCTGGTGATGCAGCAGATCAGCGTGGCGATTGCGCAAAGCAACATCCCCTTCCTGGATCTGGCGGCCAACCAGCTGCTGTTTGCCCAGGCGCTGTCGCAGGCGATGGCGCCGGCCATGGAGGCCTATGGCCTGAAGCTGGAAGGCATGACGGTGCAAAGCATCTCGCTGCCCGATGAGCTGCAAAAGGTGCTGGACCAAAAGATCGGCATGGGCATGGTCGGCGGCGACATGGGCAAGCTGATGCAGTACCAGACCGCCCAGGCCATTCCCAAGATGGCCGAAGGCGTGGGCGCTGGCGGCGATGGTGGCCTGGCGGGTGCCGGGCTGGGCATGGGCGCGGGCGTGGCCATGGGGCAGATCCTGGCGCAGAACATGCAATCGGCGCTGGGCGGCGGCGCACCCGCGGCGGCATCGGCGCCAGCTGCGGCGCCAGCCGTCGGCGTCAGGCCCGAGGACGTGATGGCCACGCTGGAAAAGCTGGGCGAACTCAAGGCCAAGGGCATCCTGACGGACGACGAGTTCAACACCAAGAAGGCCGAGCTGCTGAAAAAGCTGGTGTGACACACCGCGCCTTTCAGAGCCGCCCAGCGTGCCCGCGTGGGCCGTCCGTTGGCGGCGGTACCGCGGTGCCCGCCCGCGCGCGCATGCGCAGGGCATGCAGCGGTGGTACCCAGGGGCGCAGCGGCGCGGCGCACCATGGCGGCTGGCTGGCGCTGCCACGCCAAGCGGCTGAGGGGCGACGCACGCCATTACGCCACCCCACAAATACTATAAAAATAATAGCTACCTGCGCCCAACTGGCGGGCGCTAGAGGCATATTTGGCTTAAAACTTGACGAGCAGCAGGAGCGCGCCGGATGAGCGCGCCCGCCGCCCCGCAGCGTTACTACCGCGCGCCCTGCCCAGCGTGCGGCGCGCCGGTCGAGTTCAAGAGCGCGCAGTCCGCCTACGCCGTCTGCGCCTACTGCCACAGCACCGTGGTGCGCGAGGGCGACGCGCTCAAGCGCATCGGCAAGATGGCCGAGCTGTTCGACGACCACAGCCCGCTACAGCTGGGCGCGGCGGGCCAGATCGACGGGCAGGGCTTTCAGCTGGTCGGCCGGCTGCAATACAAATACGCGCAAGGCACCTGGAACGAATGGCATGCGCTGATGGCCAGCGGCAGCAGCGCCTGGTTGAGCGAAGACAACGGCGCCTACGTGTTCAGCCGCCCGATAGAGGCGCAGCGCGAAGTGCCGCCCGCCGACCGCTTTCACGTCGGCGCCACCACCGCCTTGAATGGCCAGACCTACGCGGTTTCGTCCCACATCGAAGCGGCACTGATCGCCGCCCAGGGCGAGCTGCCGCGGCTGCCCGAACTGGGGGCGCCCTTTGTCGTGGTCGAGCTGCGCACCCAGGGCGGCGATGCGGCGGCGCAGCGCGTGTTCTCGGTCGAATACGGAACCACGCCGCCATCGCTGTCCGACGGGCGGGCGGTGCAATTGGCCGATCTGCAGCTGAGCGGCCTGCAGGATGAATCTGCGCGCCAAGACCAGGGCCGGCAGTTTGCCTGCCCCAACTGCGGCGCGCCCGTGCAGCCGCTGCTGGCCCAGTCCAAAAGCATCACCTGCCCGCAGTGCCAGACGCTGATTGACCTGGGCGCGGGCATCGGCGGCGAGCTGCGCCACGCCGTGCAGCACGAGCCCGTCCAGCCGCTGATTGCGCTGGGCAGCACTGGCCGTCTGGAGGGCGTGGACTGGCAGGTGGTGGGCTTTCAGCACCGGCTGGGCCAGTCGGCCGGCGACGACGAGAGCTTTGGCTGGCAGGAATACCTGCTCTACAACCGCCAGCAGGGCTTTTGCTTTCTGGTCGATTCGGAAGATGGCTGGAGCCTGGTGCGGACCCTGACCGGCGCGGCGAAGCTGTTGAATGGCGGGCAGCGCGCCGAATACGACCTGCGGACCTACAGCCGCCAGTGGCAGTACCGCGCTGAAACCAGCTTTGTGCTGGGCGAGTTTTACTGGCAGGTTCAGCAAGGCCAGGTCACCCAAAACAGCGACTACATCAGTGGCGGCCGGCAGTTGTCGTCCGAGCAAGGTGGCGGCGAGATCACCTGGTCGGGCGGCTACCGGATCGACGCGCAGACGGTGGCCCAGGCTTTCAAGCTGCAGCCCACGGCCCTGCGCGCCGATGCCGCGCCATTCAGCGCAGCCCCCTCGCTCAGCATAGGCACCATCCTTTTTGGGCTGTTCGTGATCCTGATCGTGCTGATCCTGATATCCCGATGCTCGGACGACGAGAACACGTCCGGGCGATCATCCGGTGGCTCCTTCGGGGGCTACAGCTCCGGGGGCAGCCACAAGTGAACCCCCATCCACCCCCACCATGGCTTACAGGAGGCCCGCATGGACATTGAATGGCTGAAACCCGGGGTCTTCATCGGCTCCATTGCATACGCGCTGGTCGGCGTCGCCGTCTTCTGGTTGTGCTTCATCGTCATCGACAAGATCACCCCCTACGACCTGTGGGCCGAGATCGTCGAAAAGCACAACCGCGCGCTGGCCCTGGTCGTGGCCGCCATGTGCCTGGGCATCTCGATCATCGTCGCCGCCGCCATCCACGGCGGATGAGCCGCACCGCGCAGGCGCCGCGCCTGGGTGCGGGCGGCGCCCTGCCATCAAGGCCGGGCCGGTGAAAGGCGGCGTGCCCGCCGCCCTGCTGGCCTACGGCCTGTGGGGCCTGATGCCGCTGTACTTTCGCCACATGGCCCCGGCCAGCGCGCTGGAAGTGGTGGCGCACCGCGTGGTCTGGTCGCTGGTGCTGCTGGCCATCGTGCTGGGCGCGCGGCGGCAGCTGGGCGCGCTGTACCGCCGGCTGAATGCGCCGCTGCTGGCGCGCTTTGCGCTGGCGGCCTTGTTGGTCAGCATCAACTGGATCACCTACGTCTGGGCCGTCACGCACGGCCGCGCGCTGGACGCCAGCCTGGGCTACTTTCTGCTGCCGCTGGTCAACGTGGCACTGGGCGTGCTGGTGCTGGGCGAACGGCTCAACCGGCCGGAATGGATTGGCGTGGCCCTGGCGGCGGCGGGCGTGGTGTGGCTGGGCTGGGCATCGCCGCGCTTTCCGTGGGTGGCGCTGGTGCTGGCCTTCAGCTTTGGCCTGTATGGCCTGATCAAAAAGCGCACCACGCTGCAGCCCGCCGAAGGCATGGCGCTGGAAACCGCCCTGATCGCCCTGCCCGCCCTGGCCGTGCTGATCTGGCTGGGTGGGCGCAGCGAACTGGCGTTTGCGCACCAATCGCGCGGGCTGGACGTGCTGCTGATCAGCACCGGCCTGATGACCACGGTGCCGCTGGTTGCCTTTGCCTACGCGGCGCAGCGGCTGTCACTGGCGGCGCTGGGCATGCTGCAGTACATCTCGCCCTCGCTGCAATTCGTGCTGGGCGTGTACGTGCTGCACGAACCAATGGACGCCCGCCGCCTGGCCGGCTTCGTCATCGTGTGGGCCGGCCTGGCGGTGTTCAGCCTGGCCGCGCTGGCCAAGCGGCGCGGCGCTGCGCACCAAGCCCGGTGATGCGCATGGGTGCGCGGCACGTGCCGCCGCCCTGTCAGTGTCAGACAAGGCCGCGAGTTGGCCCGCCGGACTTGGGCCGGACACACCCCGGGGCTAGGATGGCCGGCTTGTTTGTACCCACATCCCTTCGGAGGTTTCTGACATGGCATTGCTCGACACCCTGCAACAAATTTTGGCCAACGCCACCAGCCCCGACCCCAAGCACGTCGATCAGCTTTCGCGCGAAGCGCCCAAAGACCAGCTGGGTGCCGGCGTGGCCGATGCCCTGCGCTCTGACCAGACGCCCGACCTGGGCGACACCCTGGCCAACCTGTTCGACAAAGCCTCGCCCCAGGACCGCGCCGACATCCTGAACATGCTGACCGAGAAATTTGGCGCCGGCGCCCTGGGCGGCGTGGCCGGCGGCGCGCTGGCCGGCCACGAAGGCCCCGCCACACCGCAGGTCGACGCCACCAAGGCCGGCCAGGTAACGCCCGCCCAGGTGCGCGACGTCGCCGTCGCCGCCCAGCAGGGCGAGCCCGGCATCATGGACCGCATTGGCAACTTCTACGCCGAACACCCCGACCTGGTGAAAACGCTGGGCGCAGGCGCATTGATGGTGGCGCTGGCCCGTTTCAAGAACAACAACATCGGGCGCTGAAGCCCACCGCGCAACGCACAGGGGCGTTGCCAGCGCGCCCAGGCCGACCTGCTCAGGCGCTACAGTTGCCTCGCCATGTCCGCCCTGCCGTCGCCCCTGCCTACTGACTCACCGGTCGACGTTGACGCTGCCGCGCCCGCGCGGCCCCGCACCCCGCACCCCATCGAAGTCGCCCTGCTGGCCAGCGTCTTCGTCATTGCCGCCTGCGGCCTGCTGTACGAGCTGGCGGCCGCCGCCATCGCCAGCTATGTGCTGGGCGATTCGGTGCTGCAGTTTTCCACCATCATCGGCAGTTACCTGTTTGCGATGGGCATCGGCAGCTACCTGTCGCGCTTTTTTGACCGGCAGCTGCCCGCGCACTTTCTGCGCATCGAATTGCTGGTGGCGCTGGCGGGCGGGCTGCTGCCGGTGGCGCTGTTTCTGGCCAACGCCCACGCGCCGGGCGCCTTCCGCTGGCTGTTGTACGGGCTGGTGATGCTGGTGGGCATGCTGGTGGGGCTGGAGATCCCGCTGGTCATGCGCATCCTGCGGCGCAATGTGCAGCTGAAGGAGCTGGTGTCGCAGGTGTTGACCTTCGACTACCTGGGCGCGCTGGCGGTGTCGCTGGCCTTTCCGCTGGTGCTGGTGCCGCAGCTCGGCCTGATCCGCACCGGGCTGCTGTTTGGCTTGCTGAATGCGCTGGTGGCGGTGTGGGCGCTGTGGCTGTTTCGGCACGAGCTGCGCCACTGGGGCGCCCACGCGATGGCCTGCGCGCTGACGGTGGCGCTGCTGACGGCGGGGCTGGCCGGCGCGGGGCAAATCACCTCGTTGACCGAAGACAAGCTGTACGCCGACCGCATCGTGTTTGCCCAAAGCACGCCCTACCAGCGCATCGTGGTCACCCACAACCCTGGCCAGGGCCGACCCGGCCACCGCCTGTATTTGAACGGCAACCTGCAGTTTGCCGAGCGCGACGAGTACCGCTACCACGAAGCCCTGGTGCACCCCGCCATGGCTGCGCACGGCGCGCCCAAGCGGGTGGCCGTGCTGGGCGGCGGCGACGGCATGGCGGTGCGCGAGATCCTGAAATACCCCAGCGTGGAACACATCACCCTGGTCGAGCTGGACCCGGCCATGACCGCGCTGTTTCGCGACCAGCCCGAGCTGGCCGCGCTGAACGGCGGCGCGCTGAGCTCGCCCAAGCTGAGCATCGTCAACACCGATGCGTTCAAGTGGCTGGAAGGCAGCGATCAGCCCGCCGCACGGCCGTCCGAAGGCGGGCCCCCTCAGGGGGCAGCGGATCCCGCGTCAGCGCGGGAGCGTGGGGGCCTGGAAACTTTTGACGTGATCGTGGTCGACTTCCCCGATCCCACCAACTTCAACATCGGCAAGCTCTACACGCTCAGCTTTTACGCCCTGCTGGACCAGCGCCTGTCTGCCAGCGGCTACGCCGTGGTGCAGACCACCTCGCCCCTCATCGCGCGCCAAAGCTTCTGGACCGTGGTGCAAACCATCGAAGCGGCCGGCCTGCGCACCGCGCCGTACCACGCGCACGTGCCCAGCTTTGGCGAATGGGGCTTCGTCATCGCCAGCCGCCGGCCATGGCGTTTGCCGACAGAACTGCCGGCCGGCCTGCGCTACCTGACGCCGCCCACGCTGCCGCTGCTGTTCGACTTTCCGGCCGACATGGCGCGCGTGCCGGCCCAGGTCAACCGGCTGTCCAACCAGGTGCTGGTGCACAGCTATGAGGCGGAATGGGGAAGGGTGCATGAATGACCAGGCAGGAATACGAAACGCCGTCGCTGCGCCCGGTGGATGCGCTGGCCAAAAGGCTGCTGATCGTTGCCGCCACCACCGCACTGGCCTCTGACCGCAGCCTGCAGCCTGCAGCCGGAGCTGTGGGACTGGCTGGATGTTGAAGACTTATGGCCAGCGGCCAGTCCGTTGGAAGCGCGCTTTCTGCGGGCGCCCAGTGCTTCAACGCAAGATCAGATCGCGTACACGTGGGGCGCCGAGCACGTATGGGTATGGGCTTGGGTTCTGCAACTGACGGACGATTCGCTTTTACCGATGGCACAGGCGTCTTGTGGTTCCGTGCTTGAGCACATGCCCGCGCCAGGCGAGTCCACCCGAGGCTTTCTGCGGCAGGTCTCTGCCCGAAGCGCTGAGCAGGTTGCGGATGCGGCCGAAGCCATGTTCCACGCCCATGCCAGTTGCCGGCGCGCACAACGGGAAGGGCAAGCCGAGCGCCATGGTTACGACTTGGAAGTCGCACGGGAGCGGCATCGGGCGCTCAATTGGTCGATCGGCTACGGCGGCGCAAGCTGGGACGAAGTGACCACGGATACCTGAGTGAACCTGAATCAGCCGATTTCTCGCCGCGGCGCTCTTTGGGGCGTCGGCAGCAGCTTGTGGCTGGCGGCTGCGGGTTGCAGCCGCCGCGAACTCGCCGCCATCGAAGGCGGCTTCACCGGCACATCGCCCGAACGCGGCCACGTACTGCGTGAGGTGCGGCGGCAGCGCGAACCCGACGTCACCCGCCGCGCCCACACCGTCATCGCCGGTGGCGGCATCGCCGGGCTGGCGGCCGCGCGCGCGCTGCGCCAGCGCGGGCACGACGACTTCGCCCTGCTGGAGCTGGAAGACGCCCCCGGCGGCAACAGCCGTGGCACGCAGGTCGGCGGCATCGCCTGCCCGCAAGGCGCGCACTACCTACCCGTGCCCGGCGACGACGCGCGCGAAGTGCAGGATCTGCTGGAAGAGCTGGGCCTGCGCCGCCGCGTGGCCGGCCGCTGGGTGCTGGACGAGCGCCACCTGTGCCACAGCCCGCAAGAGCGCCTGTACTTTGAAGGCCATTGGCAGGAAGGCCTGTTGCCGATGCAGGGTGTGGGCGCCGGCACGCTGGCGCAGTACCGCCGCTTTGCCGCGCTGGTGGCCGATGCACAGCGCCAGGCGCACTACGCCATTCCAGTGTTCAGAAGCACGTTTGCGCCCGCCCAGCAAGCGCTGGACGCTATCACTTTCAAAGCGTGGCTGGATCAGCACGGGCTGACCGACGCGCACCTGCGCTGGTACCTGGACTACGCCTGCCGCGACGACTTTGGCGCAGGCATCGCCACCGTCTCGGCCTGGGCCGGCCTGCACTATTTCGCCAGCCGGCATGGCTTTCACGCGCCGGGCGATGGCGATGGCGAGGCCGATGCCGTCTTCACCTGGCCCGAGGGCAATGGCTGGCTGAGCAGCCAACTGGCCGCCCCGCTGGGTGATCGCCTGCACACCGGCCGCGTGGTACTGCGCATCGCCCATGAACGCGAAGGCGTGGTGGTCGACGCGCTGGACGTGGCCGCCAACCGGCTGGAACGCTGGCACGCGCGCCAGGCCGTGGTGGCGCTGCCCTTGCGCGTGGCCGCGCGCGTGGTGCAGCCGCTGCCCGATGCGCTGCGCCAGCACGCCGCCAGCCTGCGCAGCGCGCCCTGGCTGGTGGCCAACCTGCGCCTGCGCGCCCCGCTGCAAGACCGCCGCGGCGCCGCCCCCAGCTGGGACAACGTGCTGTACGGCAGCACCGGCCTGGGCTATGTCGACGCCACGCACCAAAGCCTGCGCCCCGTGCCCGGCCCCACCGTGCTGACCTGGTACCGCGCCATGGGCGACGAGCCCGCCGCACGGCAGGCGTTGCTGGATACGCCGTGGGCTTCATGGCGCGACGCCGTCATCGCCGAACTGGCCCCGGCCCATCCCGACCTGGCCAGCAAAACCCTGCGCATCGACATCACCCGCTACGGCCACGCCATGGCCGTGCCGGTGCCCGGTGTTTTGAGTCAAATAGGCCGCTGGCGCCCTATGGATGGGCGTAACCAGCTATTAAAAAAAGAGCACTTGGCGCTGCCACACTTCCCCGAAGCACCGCGCCTGGCCTTCGCCCACAGCGACTGGGCGGGCTATTCGATCTTTGAGGAAGCCTTTACTCTGGGGCATGCGGCGGGCTTGGTACTGAGTTGACCTACCCTGTCGCCACAGAGCAAGTGACGTGCAATCAGACCGAATGCGAGCAATCGCCAAAGTGGGGGATAAAACGATGAGAGCGAAGAGTTGGGCCTGGGTATGGGTATGGGCTGCGGCGTGGACGCTGGCTGGGTCCAATGCTGCGCACGCGTGCTCCTGCTTGCGCATCAGTAACTTTTCTGAGGTAGCGGTTGAGGCACCCCTGTTAGCAGAGGTGCGCGTGGTGCGCGCCTCGTTTCGCAACGAGGCGCAGTTGACTGCCTACCGAGACCGGGTGGTTCTATGGCGGCGAGACACGCGTAAGCCGTTTCCCAGCACAGAGAACAGCATGACCCATGCCGACGGTAATGTTCTGCGTGTGATCAAAGGGCAGGTGCCGTCCGCGACCGTGCAGGTATTTGATCCGGGCATGTGCTTTGCGACGGTCTACCCTTCAGAAATGTTCGTTGGTGCGGTCTACGTGATTGCGCTTTTTCCGACGCAACCAAGCAGCGGGCAACGCGAGGACGCGAGCCAGCCGTCCATAGACGGTTACCACACAGCGGTATGCGCAGAAAACGCCTTGCTGCGAAGCGGCGATGCGCTGTACACCTTTGTGATCGATGAAGCCACCAATTTCAAGCCCAAAAAGAAGTTCTACGTCAAGTACGCCGACTTCTTGAAAACGATGGCCGCGCCAGCAGCTCCGGCGGCGCCCCGTTAGGCCGCTACAGCCCTTGCAAGAGCGCCCGGTGCGTCATGGGCGTTCCCGTGCCTTCGCGCTGGATCGACATGGGGACAAGCCCTTGTCTGACATTCGCCGCCGTGCGCCCGGCCTACATTGACACCAGTCAAACAGCAGATTGCGAAGCGGAAGACCGGGTGGCCGATCTGATCCGATGTGCCGTTGGGCCCATGCAGTTTGTCACGGTATCTACACACATCTTTACGTCATCTGATCGGAAAAATTGCGGAACTTCTGTGATCGGGCAACCTCATACCTTGAACGCGACGGCAATGCCCGCATCTTTCATCTCAGTCCTCAGAAAAGCATCACTATCGAACTCACGCTGCCTAGCCCGACGACCCTTGGTCGTTCATTGAAAACCTGAAACGCACTTCCTCCTCCCTCCCTCCTCCTCCTTCGTTTCAGGCCGCTCAGGCAGCTTTTTTTTTCCTCGGTACGCCGCCCAGCCTTGCGCTGTGGCGGCGTATTTTTTTGTGCGCACGGCGGCCGATGGGTGGCGCTGCGGGGCGCGCCGATGCTGTCGCGCCGCCACGCGCGCGGGTCGTCATTCAGGCGGATGGAGGGCGCGGCGCCGAAGGGCGGCGCGGGCCATTCAATGGGTGGCTCAGGCGGCCAGGTCGATGGGCACGGTGTCCGCGAAGCTGGGGCGCAGCATCAGGCGCGCATCCAGCAACTGGGCCAGGTTCTCGTGGCGTGCGCGCCAGTCCAGCGCGGGAAAGCGGAAGTCCAGGTAGCCCAGCGCGCAGCCCACGGCGATGTCGGCCAGCGTGGGGTGCACGCCGCCGGCGCACCAGGGCTTGTCGCGCAGGCCACGGCTCATCGCAACCAGGGCTTCGTCCACCTTGCGCATCTGCCGGTCGATCCAGGCCTGGCTGCGTTCGCCCGCCGCGCGGCCAGGCCAGGTTTGTTCCAGGCGCGCCAGGATGGCGGCGTCGCACAGCCCGTCGGCCAGGGCTTCCCAGGTTTTGACTTCCACCCGGTCGCGGCCCGACGGCGGGATCAGCTTGCCGACCGGCGACAGCGTGTCCAGGTATTCGACGATCACGCGCGAATCGAACACGGCCTCTTGCCCGTCCATCACCAGGCAAGGCACTTTGCCCAGCGGGTTGGCGGCGTGGATCTGGGTGCTTTCCGCCCACACGTTTTCATGCACGAAGCTGTAGTCCAGCTTCTTCTCGGCCATCACGGCGCGGACTTTGCGCACGTAAGGGCTTTGTGGGGCGCCGATCAAACGCATGGCTGGAGGTTGCTGTGAAGGATGTGTGACAGAAAGCTACGCGGCATTCTAGGTGAATGACAAGACGCCAACTGTCACGTTTTGCGTGTCAGGCCAGCGCTGCGATGGGGTAGGCCGCAGCGGCATGAAAGCACCCGCACGAACCTGCGCAGCGCAGGCGCCCCACGGCACGGGCGCAGTCCGGCTTCTACAATTCGCGCCATGGAACTTACCCCGCTTACCGCTGTTTCGCCGCTGGACGGCCGCTACGCCGCCAAACTTAGCGCCTTGCGCCCCATCATGAGCGAGCTGGGCTACATGCAGCGCCGCGTGCAGGTGGAACTGGCTTGGTTCATCGCCTTGTCGGATGCGGGGCTGGCTGAATTCAAGCCGCTTTCCAGCGAAGCACGCGCTTACTTGGGTGACCTGCTGGCGGGCTTTTCGCCGGCCGATGGCCAGGCCATCAAGGACATCGAAAAGACCACCAACCACGACGTGAAGGCGGTCGAATACTGGATCAAGGCCAGGTTTGAAGGCCACCCCGAACTGCAAGCCGCCAGCGAATTCGTGCACTTTGCCTGCACCAGTGAGGACATCAACAACACCAGCCACGCGCTGCAGCTGAAAGCCGGGCGCGACGCCGTGCTGCTGCCGCAGCTGGACGCCGTCATCGACAAGCTGCGCACGCTGGCCCATACCCACGCCGACGTGCCCATGCTGAGCCGCACGCACGGCCAGACCGCCAGCCCCACCACCGTGGGCAAGGAACTGGCCAACGTGGTCGCCCGCCTGGCCAAGGCGCGCGCGCAGATCGCCAGCGTCAAGCTGCTGGCCAAGATGAACGGCGCCGTGGGCAACTACAACGCCCACCTGTCGGCCTGGCCCGAGGTGGACTGGGAAGCCTTCAGCCGCCGCGTGGTCGAAGCGCCAGCGGCGGGCGAAGCAGGCGCGGTCGACGGCCAACCCGGCCTCGGCCTGACGTTTCAGCCCTACAGCATCCAGATCGAGCCGCACGACTACATGGCCGAACTGTTTGACGCCACCGCGCGTGCCAACACCATCTGCATCGATCTGGCGCGCGACGTGTGGGGCTACATCAGCCTGGGCTACTTCAAGCAGAAGACCAAGGCGGGCGAAATCGGCAGCTCCACCATGCCGCACAAGGTCAACCCGATCGACTTTGAAAACGCCGAAGGCAACTACGGCCTGGCCAACGCCCTGCTGCGCCACTTGAGCGAAAAGCTGCCCATCAGCCGCTGGCAGCGCGACCTGACCGACAGCACCGTGCTGCGCAACATGGGCGTGGCCCTGGGCTATGCCGTGCTGGCGCACCAGTCGCTGATGACCGGCCTGAACAAGCTGGAGCTGAACCAGGCCGCCCTGGCCGACGACCTGGACAGCGCCTGGGAAGTGCTGGCCGAACCCATCCAGACCGTGATGCGCCGCTATGGCGTGCCCGGCGCCTACGAAAAGCTGAAGGAAGCCACACGCGGCCAGGCCGTCACCCGCGAAGCGCTGCACACCCTGATCGCCGGCCTGGACATTCCGCAGCCCGAGAAAGACCGCCTGCTGGCGATGACGCCCGCCAGCTATGTGGGCAAGGCGGCCGAGCTGGCGAAAAGAGTGTGACCCCCCTGTGGCGCTGGCGCGCCTTTCCCCTGCTGCTGCGCGAGGGGACAACGCCAATGCCCGGCGCAGATCCGCAAACGGCGTGGGTTGGCGTGGCGTGTGCCCCAGCCCCGCCGCGCCTGTGCAGGCCGGCCTTTGCTTGGGTTTTGAATAAAAATGGCCTGTAGCGCCCGCCAAGCATGCGCAAGCAGCTATCTATAGAGTAGCAAACCTTCCAACCTATGGCCCTCAAATCCACCGTCTTCAAGGTCGAACTGGCACTGGCCGACATCGACCACGCCTACTACGCCGACCATTCGCTGACCCTGGCGCGCCACCCCAGCGAAACCGACGACCGCATGATGGTGCGGCTGGTCGCGCTGGCGCTGAACGCGCACCAGGTGCAAGACCTGTGCGGCGGCGACGCGCGCATCGGCTTCGGCGCCGGCCTGTCCAGCCCCGACGAACCCGACGTGCACCTGACCGACTTCACCGGCCGCAAACGCCTGTGGATCGAAGTCGGCCAGCCCGACGACAAACCCCTGGCCAAGGCCTGCAGCCAGGCCGACGCCGTCATCGTCTACCCCTTCGGCTCCGCCGCCGACATCTGGTGGCGCGGCATCGAAGGCAAGCTGGCGCGCCTGGACAAACTGAGCGCCTGGCGCTTACCCACCGCCGACGCGCAAGCCCTGGGCGCCCTGGCCGAACGCAGCATGCAGCTGCAGGCCACGCTGCTGGATGGGGTGCTGACGCTGTCGAGTGCGCGCGGTAGCGTGAGTGTGGAGGCGGTGCGGTGGAAGTGAGGCGATTCGGTGCCACATTCCGCCGCCCGGGACGAGTTTTTTGCCCCAGCCAAGCTGTGGCGCCGAGCTGAGGTATTGACCCGCCCGTCGCCGGTGCCCAGGCAGCGCGGCATCTACGCCTGGTACTTTCGCGCGCCGCCGTCGGCCGTGCCGCTGCAAGGGGTGCACACCGTTGACGATTTCGCGCTGCTCTACATCGGCATAGCGCCATCTTCGGCCGCCAGTGGCGCCACCTTGCGCTCGCGCCTGCGTAGCCATCTGCGCAAGGATGCCTCGCAATCCACGCTGCGGCTGACTTTGGGCTGCCTGTTGGCGGATACGCTGGGCCTGCGCCTGGCGCCACAGGTCAATGGCCGTCTGACGCTGGGGGCGGAGGGTGAGCAGCGTCTGTCCGCCTGGCTGGACAGCCACGCTGCCGTCGTTTGGGTTCCGCGTGAAGAGCCGTGGCAGGACGAGCATGGCTTGATCCAGCACTTCAAGACGCCGCTGAACCTGCAGGGCAACGCCGCGCATCCTTTTTTCGCGGCGCTGTCGGCGCGGCGCCAGCAGTTCAGGGCGGCAGCCAAGGCGGGGTGATTCAGCCGCGCGTCGCCGTCGGCGCTGACCGAATCGCCGAATCAAGGCATCGCCGCCCCGCATGCCCAGCATTCCTCAAACCCACCTTCAATCCGCTCGCCGCACGCGGCGCACGTCCATTCGCGCTGCGGCACGCGCTCCAGATCCTCGAGCAGCGCGCCGGCGGCGGCCAGGTGTTCGTCGTGGCGCAGCCAGATCTCGGGCAGGCACTGGTCGGGTGGCAATTCGCCGGCCACGCTGGTCAGGTAGCGGCGTTCCACGGTGGCGGGGTAGCCGGCTTCGCACAGCAGATCGGCCCAGATCTGGGCAATGGCGGCGTTGGGGGCGTGGCGAAGGCGGCGCATGCCGTGAAGGGGTGGCGAAACGCTGCCGCTGCGCTCAGGCGCGGGCAGTGTTTTTCAAGCGATTTGTGCCGCTGGCGCTTGATGGGCGGGCGCAGGCAGCTAGCAAAATTATAGTATCAAGCCGTGCCGAAGGCGATCAGCGTTTGGTGCGGCCAACGCCCGCATCGGCGGTGCCGTACACGGTAATGCCCGAGCCGCTGCCGGTCACGTCGGGGTTGCTGATGGGCGTGCCGGCGCAACCGGCCAGCGCGGCCATGAAGCCCAGCACGGCCAGCCAGCGCAGCGGGCGAGCGCGCCGCGACGCAGGCAAGGGGTGGCGTGAATCGATCATGTCTGAGCGTTCCTAATGCGTTCCATCCAAGGGGCAGTATGCCTGCTGTGTGCCGTGGGCGGGTGTCAGAACGTCACGCGGTGGCGGTGACCGCTGGCGGTGCCGCCGTTCACGCCGTGTCAGTCAGCGGGCTGGGCGCGCGGCAGTTTCCAGAACGCCAGCGCGCCCAGCGCCAGCATGGCCGCCATGGTCAGCAGTGCGGCGGTGAAGGGTTCGCCCCTGGCGGCCTTGGCCAGCGATGCGGCCAGGCCGGTCAGCCACTGCATCAGCGCAATGCCCAAAAACATCGCCATGGTGAACAGCGACAGCGCGCGCCCGCGCATGCTGGCGGGGTAGGCGTCGCGCACATAGCCGTACTGCAGCACGCCATAGCCCGACAGCATGCCGTAGGCAATGGCCAGCACCACGTCCAGCGCCGCACTGTGCCCCACCGCCATCACCGCCAGCAGCGCCGCCGCCAGCAGCGCAAAACCCAGCAGCCAGCGAATGCGCCGCCCACCGCCCGGGTCCAGCCGGCCAAACAGCGCGGGGCTCAGCATGCCGCCCAGCGTCATCGCCAGCGCCACGTTGCCGGTTTGCACCAGGCTGAAGCCATGGCGTTCGATCAGCAGCGGCCCCAGCCACAGCCCGCGCAGCGTGATGAAACCCGCGTAGGCCACCGCCGCATAGGCCACCAGGCCGGCCGTGTGCGGCAGGCGGAACAGGCTGAGCAGCTCCAGCGTGGCTTGCCAGGGCGTGGGCCGCGGGCCGCTGGGCGCGGTGACGGCCGTGGGCTCGCGCACCAGCGACCACATCAGCAGCCACGCCAGCGCGCCCAGCGCGGCCAGCACGCCGAAGCCCCAGCGCCAGTTGCTCAGCTCGATCAACCAGGCCAGCGGCGTGGCGGTGGCCAGCACGCCCAGCCCGCTGATGCTCATGATCAGCCCCGATACTGCCGTGAACCCGCCGGCCGGAAAATAGCGGCTGATGAACACCGTGCACACCAAAAACGCCGGCGCGCAGCCGGTGCCAATCAGCACCTGCCCCAGCAGCAGCACGGAAAAATTGGGTGCGTAGACCGACACCACGGCCCCCGTCACCGCCACCGGAAACGCCCACAGGATGGTGCGCCGCACGCCGAACAGGTCGATCGACACGCCCATCACCAGCTGCATCACGCCAAACGAGAAATGAAACGCCGCCGCCCACAGGCCCAGCTGTTGGGGCGACAAGGAAAGCTCTGCCACCAGCGACGGCCCCATGATCGCCGCCACCGTGCGAAACGCCTGGCTGAGCGTGAAGCCGCTGGCCAGCGCCAGCAGCATGAACCAGGCCACGCGATGGGGCATCGCGGGTGCCGCCAGCCCGGTGTGCGCTGACTTTTCCAGCGGGGCGGTCTGGGCAGGCTTGTCGGCAGAATTCACCATGTCAGTCCATGCCCCAACGCCGGCCGCATCGCGATCAAATATATAAACTGCGCCATAAGGTCACACCATCTTACGATTGACCCATTCGGCGATGCACAGAGCGTCGCCAAACCCCGGAATACAAAAAGCAATGAAGTTCATGCGTGCGCGTTGGGTGGCGGTGGTCGCCCTGGCGGTGCTGGCGGCCTGTGGCGGCAGCGACTCCGAATTCGAGTTCAAGCAGCTGGTGTCCTTTGGCGATTCGCTCAGCGATGTCGGCACCTACAACGTCGGCACCATCGCCATGGTGGGTGCGCAAACCGGCGGCGCCGGGCGTTGGACCGTCAACGACACCAAGGGCGGCCAGATGTGGGTGGAACAGCTGGCATCCCGCCTGGACCTGCCTGCGCCCTGCGCCGCTGAAACCGGCCTGCTGCCGAACGACCCGGCCCTGACCGGCGCCCCGGTGACGGCGCACCCCGGTTGCACCGTTTACGCGCAAGGCAGCGCGCGGGCGGTCAGCGATCTGGGTTCCAACTCGGTCGCGATGCAGCGCTTCAACGAGGTGAACATTGGGTACCTGGCCAAGCCGGTCAAGGATCAGATGGCCGCGCACCTGGCCGCGGCGGGTGGGCGCTACACCGGCGAAGAGCTGGTGGTGGTGATGGCCGGCACCAACGACGTGTTCGTGGAGCTGGCCCTGATGGCCCCCATCAGCCCTGCTCAGGCGGTGCAAAACGTCGCCGCAGCCGGGGCCGAACTGGGCAAGCTGGTCCGCTCGGAAGTGGTGGCCAAAGGCGCCAAGCAGGTGCTGGTGCTGAACGTGCCCAACCTGTCGCTCTCGCCGTCCGTCCAGGTTCAGGGCGCCAACGCCGTGGCCCTGTTCGACACCATGACCCGCGCCTTCAACGACCAACTGGCCACCGCCCTGCAGGGCGTGCCGGAAGTGCGCGTGGCCGATGCCTACGGCCTGCTGACCGACATGCTGGCCAACCCGCGCAAGTACGACCTGTCGAACGTGACCGACGTGGCCTGCGGCCCCAACGCCTTCAGCGGTTCGCCCACCACCAATGGCACCGCAGTGGTGTGCAACAGCGCCAACCTGCTGCCGGGCGACCGTTCGCGTTACCTGTTCGCCGATGGCGTGCACCCCACGCCCTACGCGCACCGCCTGTTCAGCAACTTTGCGCTGGACCAGCTGCGCGAGGCCGGCTGGCGCTGAACCCGCGCCAAATTGCAAGCCTTTTCGGCTTGTAGCGCCCGCCAGTCATGCGCTGGTAGCTATTAAATTGATTGCAATTGGCGTGCCCGCAGGTCATCGGGATGATTGGCCTGTGCCTGACTGACCGGCGCCGCGCTCAGGTGCGATTCAACGCGCCCGTGCGCACACGCAGCGCCGCTTTCGCCGCACGCCCGCCGCACCTACGCCGCACCAAAGTGGCGTACCCGCAGGCCGCCCGAATGGCCCCAACACGCCGCCCGCAGCCGGCGCGCCGCGTGCTCAGTGGTGGTGCCCGTGGTCCCCGTGCACGTGGCCATGCGCCAGCTCTTCGGCGGTGGCGGGGCGCACCGCCTGCACCTTGCCCTCAAAGCGGATCGCGTGGCCCGCCAGCGGGTGGTTGCCGTCCAGCAGCACTTCCGGCCCCTTGATCTTCACCACGTGATAGATCTGCGGCTGCCCAGACGGCCCGGTGCCGCGCAACTGCCCGCCCACCTTCACGCCGGGTGGGAATTCGGTTTTGGGAATGGTGGTGACCAGCGCCTCATCGTGTTCGCCAAACGCATCGGCCGCCGGCAGCGTCAGGTCAATCGCGTGGCCCACCGGCTGGCCGTCCAGCGCCGCCTCCACCTTGGGAAACAGGTTGCCGTACCCGCCATGTAGGTAGGCCGTGGTGCCGGCATCCAGCGGCTTGCCGGTTTTCGTGTCGGTGATTTTGTAGGCGATGGTGACGGCGGTGTCTTTGGTGATGGTCATGGTGCTTCCGTGGTTCGAGGGCCGGATTGTGCGTGGCAATGCCTGGGGCGCATCGAATGGTACTGTTTGCCCTGCTACTTTCCGGTCAAAGCCCGCAGGTTTCGGGGCGCAGCACGCAGCCGCCGGCGAGTCGCCAACAGACCGCCCACGCGGGCACGACCCGCGAGGTGGCGACCGTCGCAGCCCGTCGCGCCACCGGTTTGGCGCAGCCATCCAAGCCGCTCCAACCCGACAGCCGCGCGCCCCAGGCCGTCGACCGCGCTGCCCTCGAACCGGCGTCATCACACTGTGGCCGATTCACGGCCAGGAGAGCGGTACGGCAATCTGAAGCGGCGCCAGCGATGGACTGAATCGTCCCGGCTGCAGAAAACCCCTTACCGCCGGCAGCGTGCGGCTACTGTCCAACCGCGCGCTTCACACGCCACGCGCATGGACGCGATCCGCAGGCTGTCGACGCGCCGTCGGCACGGTCAGCGCGTTTCTATGATTTGCATGTCCACGCGCGTGGGACCACCGGCAGGCACAAGGGCTGTGACGCGAAAGTAACGCGACACGGGCAGCCACATGACAAAGCGCAGTTCGGTCCCGCCGTCCACCTGCTTGAGCGTGGGCAGGACGTCCTCTGCCCCTGCGGCCTTGAGCGTGCCGAGCAGGCTGAGGTCACCGCTGTTGATCACCTTGGGCGCCATGGCGTTCACATAGACCGCCAGCGTTTGCGCCCACGTGAATGCGTCGGCCTGCACACATTCGTGCAGCACGCGCGTTAAGCCCGTCATGTCGCCAGTTCGCGCCATAACCCTGCCATCTGGATCCAGGGCAAGGCGAATCAGGCCCGCGCCAGGAATGCGCGTGTTTCCTCCCACGAGCAGGCGGCACGATGCGTTGGACTTCAACAGCGGGTCGGCTTCGATCTCCAGGTCTTCCGCCTCCCAACCTGAACCCTGTAGCACGGTACGCTTGATCAATTCAGTGGATTCAATGTCATTCATCGCAGCGCCAACTCCATTCGTCGCCATCGACCCCCAGGCCAATACGAGGCCAGCAAAAGCCTCACGAGCGCGCCACAGGCGAGCTGGGGGCGAGGTCAGGTTTTTCATCAACGGTTGTCCGTGTTGCCACGCGGCGTTACGCCTGCGGGAACGGCGATATCGGGCCCCTTGCTCGCATCATAGGGCGGGTTCCAGCCGGAGGGGTTTGCCAGTACGGTCTTGTAGTTGGCCGCAGTCACAGTAACGCCCGTCAGTTGGGTCAGGTACGCAAAAATCTTGGCGGCCTCTACCGGATCAGCCAAGGCACCTGAAGCAGCTTTACGGTAGATGCCGCTCGTGTCCAGCAACTTGTCTCGCCACAAGTCCGCCACTTCTTTGCGTGTCATCGGACGACCGTTCTGCGCTTGGTCGCCGGTATAGTACGCCTGATATTCCTTCTCCAGATAGGCAAAGGTTGGTGCCACATGCACATCGTCGATGGCGTGGTTGATTTCATGCGGCACCGCGTTGACGATTTGCCAAACGGATGCGGACTCAACGGGCTGATTGTCTGCCGGCACATCGCTCGAATTCATCGTCACTCGGCCGGTGCCTGCGCTGTAATACGCACCAACGCCAGGGGCTTGTGTTTTCCACTCAAGCGAAAAGTTCAACTTGGGATCCAGCAGCTTGTTCAGCGTGTTGTCCAAGATGGTGCGGTCGCCGTGGCTGTAGTCCGTCATGTAGGCGATGGTCTTCAGGCTGCGCTGCTTGTCTTCCAGCGACATGCCTTGAAACCAGCCCTTGTCCAGCAATCGGCCCAAGTTGCCGACCACCGCTGAGGTGGGGTAGTTGCGCGCTTGGCTTAACACCGCCGTCTTTTCATCCTGGGACAGCTTCTTGAAACTGCCGCTGTGCAGCAGATCACTCAGCTTCTGCGCCAACTGCGTGTCGCCGGGCTTGCGGGCCGCCAAGATGTCACGCACCCGTTGTTGGTCGGCAGCGGGCAGCGCCTGGAACGCATCCGAGTGCACCAAGGTCACACCGCGCAGCAGGTCTGCGCGCAGGCCTGTGTTGGCCGCCTTGAAGGCTGGGCTTTGCAACAGTTGACGCACGTCCTGCACTGCCGCGTTGTCGCCCTTGGCAGTGCGCCAC
>JAGOEM010000268.1 GCA_017997715.1 Ottowia sp. | reverse complement strand
GCTGCGACGGGTGACGGTGGTCGGGTCCTCGAATTCCTCGGCCAGCTTGTAGCTGGAATCCAGGTCGTCCAGGCGCGGGTCGTCGTGCTTCAGGCGGTCCAGCTTGTAGTGCGGCGTTTCCAGCGTCTTGTTGGGCACCAGGGTCACGTTGACGCGCTGCTTCAGCTCGATCTTGGCGATTTCAGGGCGCTTCTCGTTCAACAGGAAGCTGCCCACTTCCACCGGCACCTGCACGTTGACGGCGGCGGTGTTGTCCTTCAGCGATTCCTCTTGGATGATGCGCAGGATCTGCAGCGCCGACGATTCGGTGTCGCGCACGTGGCCCGAGCCACCGCAGCGCGGGCAGGGGATCGAGGCGCCTTCGGAGAGGGCGGGCTTCAGGCGCTGGCGGCTCATCTCCAGCAGGCCGAATTTGCTGATCGAGCCGAACTGCACGCGCGCACGGTCCTGGCGCAGCGCTTCGCGCAGGCGGTTTTCGACTTCGCGGCGGTTCTTGGCCTCTTCCATGTCGATGAAATCGATCACGATCAGGCCGCCCAGGTCGCGCAGACGCATCTGGCGCGCCACTTCGTCGGCGGCTTCCAGGTTGGTGCGGGTGGCGGTTTCCTCGATGTCGCCGCCCTTGATGGCGCGGGCCGAGTTGACGTCGACCGCCACCAGCGCTTCGGCGTGGTCGATCACGATGGCGCCGCCCGAAGGCAGGGTCACGGTGCGGCTGTAGGCCGATTCGATCTGGTGCTCGATCTGAAAGCGGCTGAACAGCGGCGCGTTGTCGCGGTAGCGTTTCACGCGGTGCGCCTGCTCGGGCATCACGTGGCTCATGAACTGGTGCGCCTGCTCGAAGATGTCATCCGTGTCGATCAGGATGTCGCCGATGTCGCTGTTGAAGTAATCGCGGATGGCGCGGATCACCAGGTTGCTTTCCTGGTAGATCAGGAAAGCGCCCTTGGCGCCCTTGGCGGCGCCGTCGATGGCTTCCCACAGCTTGAGCAGGTAGTTCAAGTCCCACTGCAGCTCGGGTGCGGTGCGGCCAATGCCGGCGGTGCGCGCGATGATGCTCGCCCCTTTCGGGTATTCGAGCTGGTCCATCGCCTCTTTCAGCTCGGCGCGGTCTTCGCCCTCGATGCGGCGGCTGACGCCACCGCCGCGCGGGTTGTTGGGCATCAGCACCACGTAGCGGCCGGCCAGGCTGACGAAGGTGGTCAGCGCAGCGCCTTTGTTGCCGCGTTCTTCTTTTTCAACCTGGACCAGCAGTTCCTGGCCTTCGCGGATCACATCGTTGATGCGGGCCTGGCTGACCGAGACACCCTCGGCAAAGTACTGGCGGGATATTTCCTTGAACGGCAGAAAGCCGTGGCGCTCTTCGCCGTAATCGACGAAGCAGGCTTCCAGCGACGGCTCGACGCGCGTCACCACCGCTTTATAGATATTGCCCTTGCGCTGTTCGCGCCCTTCGATCTCGATCTCGTAATCGAGCAGTTTCTGTCCATCCACGATCGCCAGACGGCGTTCTTCTGTCTGCGTGGCGTTGATCAGCATCCGTTTCATGATGCGTTTCCTTTTATGCAATGTCGCAACAGCCCCGACAAGCGGGGCCAGAGATGCCGGGGACGGCGCGACAAGACCTAAGGAAACTGCCGCTGCGCAAGACGGGTGGCATTCAGTGCGCTGGGCACGGAAGTCCGGGCCGCTGAAACCCGAGGGTCAGCGGCCAGTGTCAGGCGGGGGCGCGTGGAAGGGGGCGAGGTTGGCCGGTGCCAGAACCAGTGAAGACGCTACATATTGAATAGCTGCTTGCGCTGGTGTGACGTGCGCTGCGGCAGGAAATGCCATGCAAAACGCGGGCCGCAGCCAGCGTTGGAGCATTGTCAGCATTGCCATCAGCACAGGGAGTTCTCGCTTCGATCCGATCGACAGGCTTGCCGCGCGCAGTGCGGGCCAACCTGCCGACTTTGGTATTCCGTCAATCAGGGTTTCATCGCGTCGACCCGACTTGCGCTTTTTTTGCGTGGCTGCCCGGGCCCGAAAAAGGGGCGCGGTGGGCAGGGCGCTATCTTGTGCAAGCCCGGCATCGACCATTACTGGCGGCCGGTTTTCGCAAGGGCTGGAATTACACTTGCGCTTTTGAGCAAGCAACTTCCATTTCAAATTCAACCACTTATGGCCGGATGCCAGTGAACAGCATTATAAGTGCCAATCCAACCGCCCCCGGGGTACTGGCCAAACCCGAAGTTCGCTGGCTGACGGTGGACGACGAATCCGCCGGCCAGCGGCTGGACAACTACCTGTTGCGCCACCTGAAAGGCGTGCCCAAGACCCACGTCTACCGCATCATCCGCAGCGGCGAGGTGCGCGTGAACAAGGCGCGCGCCAACGCCGACACGCGCGTGGCCACGGGCGATGTGGTGCGCCTGCCGCCGGTGCGCGTGGCCGAACCAAAGCCCACCGACGGCCCGCAGGCCGCGCCCGCGCGCGAATTCCCCGCGCTGCTGGAAGACGACTGGGTGCTGGCCATCGACAAACCGGCGGGCGTGGCGGTGCATGGCGGGTCGGGCGTCAGCTTTGGCGTGATCGAACAGCTGCGCCGCGCGCGGCCGATGGCGCGCACGCTGGAGCTGGTGCACCGGCTGGACCGCGAAACCAGCGGCATCCTGCTGGTGGCCAAGAAGCGCAGCGCGCTCAAGCACCTGCAAGACCAGTTCCGCGAACGCGAGACCGGCAAGACCTACCTGGCCCTGGTGCTGGGCGACTGGCCGGACCGCCTGAGGGTGATCGACGCGCCGCTGCTCAAATACACCGTGCCCGGCGGCGTGGGCGAGGGCGAGCGCCGCGTCAAGGTGGTGGCCAAGGACGACCCGGACGGCATGCGCGCCATCACTCTGGTCAAGGTGCGCCAGCGCCTGCCTGGCTTCACGCTGCTTGAAGTGACCATCAAGACCGGCCGCACGCACCAGATCCGCGTGCACCTGGCAGCCCAAGGCCACCCGATCGCGGGGGACGAGAAATACGGCGATTTCGAGCGCAACAAGGCGCTGCAGCGCCAAGGCCTCAAGCGCATGTTTCTGCACGCGTGGCGGTTACAGTTCAGCCACCCCGGCACCGGCGAGCGCGTCGAGCTGCTGGCGCCGCTGCCTTCTGCCCTGCAATCCTTCATTGACGCCCCATGAACCGCCCGCGCCAATTCGATCTGATCTGCTTTGACTGGGACGGCACGCTGTTCGATTCCACGGCGATCATCGTGCGCAGCATCCAGCAGGCCGTGGTGGACGTGGGCGGCGCGCGCCCCAGCGACGAAGCGGCCGCCTGGGTGATCGGCCTGGCGCTAATGCCCGCGCTGGCCCACGCCGCGCCCGATGTGCCGCAAGACAAATACCCGCTGCTGGGCGAGCGCTACCGCCACCACTACCTGGCGCACCAGGACGACATCAGCCTGTTCGACGGCGTGCTGCCCATGCTGGCCGATCTGAAGGCGCGCCACCACTGGCTGGCCGTGGCCACAGGCAAAAGCCGGCGCGGGCTGGACAGCGTGCTGGCCACGCGCGATCTGAAGAACGTCTTCGACGGTTCGCGCACCGCCGATGAAACCGCCGGCAAGCCCGATCCGCGCATGCTGAACGAGCTGATGCGCCAGTTCGGCACCGAACCCGAACGCACGCTGATGATCGGCGACACCACCCACGATTTGCAGATGGCGCGCAATGCCGGCTGCCCCAGCCTGGGCGTGAGCTACGGCGCGCATTCGCCGAAGGCATTCGATGCGCTGACCCCGCTGGCGGTGCTGCACTCGCCGGGCGAGCTGCGCCAATGGATGAACACCCACGCATGAACCCCCGCCCGGCCGCGCCAAAGGCGGCTTGCACCACAGCGTGACGCCCTGCTGAAGCTTTCCCA
>JAGOEM010000090.1 GCA_017997715.1 Ottowia sp. | reverse complement strand
TATGGACCCTGCTGTTCCCGCAGGATGCGGGCGTGTCGGCGCTGTTTGGCAGCCCGGCGCTGATTGCCCTGGGCCTGATCACGCTGGCGTTCGGGGCCATCGGCATCATCGCCACGCAGCACCTGGGGCGCATGGCGTCGTTTTGCGTGATCCTGTCTTCGGGCACGCTGCTGGCGGCGCTGGGCTTTGGCCAGCCTGCGGTGACCGGCGGGGCGCTGTACTACACGCTGGGCTCCACCCTGGCGATCAGCGCGTTCTTCCTGCTGGTCGAGCTGATCGACCGCACGCGCGAAGTCGAGGAAATGCCGATCTACATCAGCGAGGTCGAGCCCGACGACGAGGCCTTTGCCTACCCGGTCGATCTGCTGCCGGTGCGCGACGTCAACCTGGACGAGGACGAACAGGCGCTGTTCGGCCGCGCCATTCCGGCGGCCATGGCCTTCCTGGGCCTGGCCTTCATCGTCTGCGGGCTGACCATCGCAGGCCTGCCGCCGCTGCCCGGCTTTGTCGGCAAGGTGGTGATGTTGTCTGCGCTGCTCAACCCCAACGGTTTCGGCGAAGACGCCCAGGTCTCCATCGGCGCCTGGATCCTGCTGGCGCTGCTGGTCATCGGCGGGCTTTTGACCACCATCGCCATGTCGCGCGCAGGGGTGCGTTACTTCTGGGCGCCTGAGGGCCGGCCCGTGCCGCGCCTGCGCGTGATTGAAACCCTGCCCATCGGCGCCCTGGTGCTGCTGCTGGGCGTGCTGGTGTGGCAAGCCGACGCCGTGCTGCGCTATGCCAACGCCACGGCGGTGGGCCTGCACGACCCGAAGGACTACATCGGCACCGTGGTGTCCACCAAACCGGTGCCGCCGCCCGCCGCCAAAGCCGATGAAGGGCTACCCCCATGATCCGCCGCCTGCTGCCCTCGCCCCTGCTGACACTGGCGCTGATCGTCATGTGGTTGATGCTCAACCGGTCCATCAGCCCCGGCCAGATCATCCTGGGCGTCATCTTCGGCGTGGCGGCGCCGGCCTTGCTGGCCCCGTTGCGGCCCGCGCGGCCACGCATCCGCCATCCGTGGGTGTTGACCAAGCTGATCCTGCGCGTCGGGCACGACGTGATCGAGTCCAACATTGATGTGTTCTGGACGCTGCTGCGCCGGCGTTCGCAGCCCGTGCACAGCCGCTTCATCCAGATTCCGCTGGAACTGCGCGACCCCAGCGGCCTGGCATCGCTGGCCATGATCACCACCGTGGTGCCCGGCACCGTGTGGTGCGAACTGGCGCGCGACAGCAGTTCGGTGCTGCTGCACGCCTGGAATGCGCCAGACCCCGACGCCTTCATCGCGATGTACAAGGAACGTTACGAAGGCCCGCTGATCCAGATATTCGAGTCCGCCCCATGAGCACGCTGCTGTCCTACGCCGTCACCGCCACGCTGATCCTGTACGGGGTCGCCATTCTGTTGGCGCTGTGGCGCCTGCTGCGCGGCCCGTCGGCGCAAGACCGTGTGCTGGCGCTGGATTTCATCTACCTGCTCGGCATGCTGCTGGTGCTGGTGATCGGCCTGCGCTACGGCAGCAGCATGTACTTTGAAGCCGCGCTGCTGATCGCCCTGTTCGGCTTTGTGGGGTCGGCCGCGATGGCCAAGTTCCTGCTTCGCGGCGAGGTGATCGAATGAAGCATCACCGCACCCCCATCAACCCAAAGGCACCGCGATGAACACGCCCGAATCCGTCCCGCTGTGGGTTGAGATCGTTACGGCGGTGCTGTTGCTGGCCAGCGCGGTGTTCGCCGTGGTTGCTGCGTGGGGGCTGGTTCGCCTGAAGGATTTCTTTCAGCGCATGCACCCGCCTGCCCTGGTTTCGACCTGGGGCGCCTGGTGCGTCACGCTGGCGTCGATCGTGTATTTTTCTGCGCTGGACGATCAGCCCGAGCTGCACGTTTGGCTGATCATCATCCTGCTGTCAATCACCGTGCCGGTGACCAGCATCCTGCTGGGCCGCGCCGCGCTGTTCCGCGGCCGCCAGGCCGGCAACCGGGCGCTGCCCCCCGCGCTGATCCCCAAGCAGACCGGCGCCCCCGAAGGCACCACGCCGGACGACGCGGGCTAGCAAATTCTTAGCCAAATTGGCCGCTAGCGCCCTAGGAACGGGCGATAGCAGCTATCATTTTTGAATTCAGCGCACCGGCTGGGCAGGCACGGCCACCCGGGTCATGTCGCAGCTGTACGGCATGGCCGCGGCGTCCGCGCTGACCTGCCGCACCACGCGAAACCCGTAGCCCGAGCCTTCCACATCGAACGGCACACCCGGCGCGCCCTGGCGCTCCATCACGCCCACGGCCAGCTGCTGCTGGAACTGGTGATCGGCCGCGCGCATCTGGCCGCGCTGGCCCGCCAGGGTGACATCGGCGCGTTCCAGCTGCTGCGCCACGCGCAACGGGTCGTCGCTGCGCGCGCGGGTGATCGCCTGGGCCAGCGCCTCGATCATCAGCTGCATGCGCATGTGCACGTAATCGTCCTGCGGCCGCGGAAAGCGCGCGCGGAAGGCGCGGTAAAACGCGGCACTTTCTGCGGTCGGCACGTTGGGCAGCCAGTCGGCCACGGCCACCACCTTGCCGATGCCGGATTCGCCCATGGCGGCGGGCGCGCCCAGCGCATTGCCGTAGAAGGTGTAGAAATTCCCGTCAAAGCCCACGTCGCGCGCGGCCTTGACCAGCAGTGTCAGATCGTTGCCCCAGTTGCCCGTCAACACCGCCTGCGCGCCCGATGCCTTGATCTTGGTGGCGTAGGGCAGGAAATCCTTGACGCGCCCGATGGGGTGCAGTTCTTCGCCCACGATGGTCACATCGGGCCTGAGCTTGGACAGCTGCCGGCGCGATTCGCGCAGCACGGCGTGGCCAAAGCTGTAGTCCTGCCCAATCAGGTACATGCGCTGCAGCTGCTTGTCTTCGGTGATCAGTTGCATCAGCGCCGTCAGCCGCATATCGGCGTGCGCGTCAAAGCGGAAATGCCAGAAGCTGCACAGCGCGTTGGTCAGGATCGGGTCCACCGCCGAATAGTTCAGGAACAGCACGCGCCGCGCGGGTTCGCGGTCGTTGTGCTTGTTGATGGCGTCGATCATCGCCGCAGCCACGGCGGACGAATTGCCCTGCAGCACGAAGTGCGCGCCCGAATCGATCGCCGCGCGCAGCATCGACAGCGATTCCTCGGTCTGGCCTTTGTTGTCAAAGCGTTCCAGCTGCAGCGGGCGCATGCCCTGCGCCGTGGACACGCCGCCGCGGGCATTCACCCGCTCTATCGCCCAGACGATATTGCGGTAGACCGCCTCGCCCGTATTGGCGAAAGGCCCGCTGAGCGATTCGATCAGCGCCAGCTTGATCGGGGTTTTGGCCGTGTTCTTGCCTTGTGCCCAAGCGGCCAGCGGCAGCGCGCCGCCAAGCACCGACAAGGAACGCACAAGGGCCAGGCGTCGACTGAGGTTAGCCATGGGATAGAGGGAGTGATGAGGTTGAACGGGCCCGGCGCCTGCGAATATGCCGGGCAACGATGGGAAAACGGGCTACTGGCTTGCCGTGGGTGGCGTGGGTGCCGAGGGCGGCGTGGGCGGCGTGGTGTCGCTGGGGTCCAGTTTCGATTGATCGTTGGCGCCCTCCTTGTCCTTGGGTGGCACGGCGTTGCTCAGGTAGCCGCCCAGCAGGTCAAAAAAGCGTTGGTACAGGTTGGTGTCCGTCACGGTGTTGCTGGCCACCTTGACCAGCGAATCCAGCCCACCTTCGACCGGCAGCGACAGCGAACCAAATCCGCCCACGCCCAGCGACGCCGATTCCTTCACTTTGCGCACCACGTACTGTTCCTTCAGGCCGCTGACGAAGGCCACCGACCGTTCGGTATCGCCCTGCTCTGGCGCGCAGACGACGCGGAACTCCATCTCTACGTGGTGCTCAGGCGCAGGCTGGAAGTATTTGCGGCCAGACACCTGCTCTGGCTTGGTGGCAACGACGACGTAACCCTGGCTGAGCAGCGCGCGCCGTGCGGCTTCGCACGCCAGCGCCGGACTGGCCGCGAAATGGCGGCTGTGGGCTGAAGAATCGAAGGTTTCGGGCTGGAAATCCACCAGTTCGGCGTGTTTACCGCCCAAGTTGGCGCAAGCGGCCAGGGTCAGCGGCAGCAGCGCCAGCGCGCTGCGGCGCCCAAGTGAAGCAATGTTCATCCTTGAACAGGCTCGCTATCAAATCAAAAGCTGATGGTAACTGAGTCGCATGCGCGGCGCTGGTTCAGGCAGGACGTTTTTGTAACGCGCCAAGTCCGGTCAACCGCGCAGCGCATCCCCCAACGCTGCAACACATCGGGCGCTTGAAATCGCCCGGAGAGCGCTTAAGTGTGGCTGCATGAGACCCGGTTGCAGCCTGCTGCCAAGTGGTCAACCCCCTGCATCCTTCAAAGGAACATTGCCATGATTTTCACTTCCGCCAATCCCCATCTGCGCCGCTCGGTCTATGGGCCTGCCCTGCGTTCGCTGGACCGCTTTCTGGACGACGCGCTGGCGGTTGCCAAGACCACCGGCACCCAGCTCAAGGAAGAAGACAAGCTCTGGGAGCTGAGCATTGACGTGCCCGGCGTCAGCCGCGAGCAGCTGAGCATCGCCATCGATGGCGCCACGGTGCGCGTGACCACGGTGGAAGGTGCGCCGCGGCAGTACAAGAAAGCCTACGAGTTCACGCAGGACGTGGACGCCGCGGCCAGCCACGCCAAGCTGGAAAACGGCGTGCTGACGCTGACGCTGGTCAAGCTGGTGCCTGAGAACAAGGCCACGACGCTGAACATCGACTGATGCCGCGCAGAGCGCCAGCGCCAGGGCCGCATCTGGCCTGTGCGCTGTCCGGCCCAGCCAGCAAAAAGGCAAGCCTTGGCTTGCCTTTTTTCGCCCCGCCGGGCTGGCTGCTGGCGCCGCGCGGGAACAGGTTGAAGGCTGGCTTCACGCCGCCAGCGGCAGCGTATCCAGCGGCCAGCGCGGCTTGACGTCAAAGGCATAGCTGTCGCTGGGCGCCTCTACCGCCGCCTGCACGCGCATGGCGCCGGCCAGTGCGATCATGGCGCCGTTGTCGGTGCACAGGTGCAATTCGGGGTAATGCACACGCACGCCGCGCGCTGCGCAGGCGGCGTTCAGCTCGTCGCGCAGCCGGGCGTTGGCGCCCACGCCGCCGGCAACCACCAGCCGGTTCAGGCCCGACTGCTGAAGCGCCTTCAGCGATTTTTTGACCAGCACTTCAACGATGGCCGCCTGCGTGCTGGCCGCCAGGTCGGCGCGCTGCTGGTCGCACGGCGCGCTTTCCATGCGCCGCGCCTGCGTCAGCACGGCGGTTTTGAGGCCGGCAAAGGAAAAATCCAGGTTGCCGCTGTGCAGCAGCGGGCGCGGCAGCTTGAAGGCCGTGGGGTCGCCAAATTCGGCCAAGCGCGCCAGCGCCGGCCCGCCGGGGTAACCCAGGCCCATCAGCTTGGCGGATTTGTCGAAGGCTTCGCCGGCGGCATCGTCGATGGTTTCACCCAGCAGCTGGTAACGGCCCACGCCGTCCACGCGCATCAGCTGGGTGTGGCCGCCGCTGACCAGCAACGCGATGAAGGGAAAGCTGGGCGGGTCGGCGCTTAAAAAGGGCGACAGCAAATGCCCTTCCAGGTGGTGCACGCCCAGCACTGGCTTGCCCAGCGCGGCGCCCAGCGCACAGGCCATGCCGGCACCCACCAGCAAGGCGCCCGCCAGACCCGGGCCACGCGTGAACGCTACCATATCGATAGCTTCCAGCGCTTGTCCAGACTGCGCTAGAACCTCATTTGTCAATGGAATGACACGGCGGATATGGTCACGGCTGGCCAGCTCGGGCACCACGCCGCCGTAGTCGGCGTGCATGGCCACCTGGCTGTGCAGGGCGTGCGACAGCAGTTGCGGAATGCCCTGGCCATGTGCGCGCACCAGCGCCACGCCGGTTTCGTCACACGACGATTCAATACCCAGGATCAGAAGCGACATGCGGGCGATTATCGGCCGCGCCGCCAGGCCGTCGCAGGCATCAGGCCATGTGGCCGGCGATGTAGCGTTCCATTTGCGCGATCAGAAAGCGCTGCGCCTCCAGCTCGGCGTTGACCAGGTCGCCGATCGACACCAGGCCCAGCACCTTGCCGCCGTCGACCACCGGCAGGTGCCGCACCCGCGCCTGCGACATGACGCCCATGCATTCCTGCACCGTCTGCTTGGGGCTGACGACGTACAGCTTGGCCGTCATGACGTCGGCCAGCAAGGTATCGGCCGAGGCCAGGCCCTTCAGGGCGAGCTTTCGGGCGTAATCGCGCTCGGTAAAAATGCCCAGCAGCGCATCGCCCTGCATGATCAGCACCGAACCCACGTTGCGGTCGGCCATCAGCTGCAACGCGTCGCGCACCGTGGCGTCGGGGGACAGCGCGGCCAGTGTGGGGTTGGCGCGGTGCGACAGGATGTCGGACACGTTGGGCATGGGCGGATCCTTTATTGGGGCTGGCGTGGAATATGGCACACATGGTGCCAGAAGCTGCCGCCCCACGCCATCCCCAGTTCCGCCACCACGGGCCTCACCCGCGGGGGTCGCCAGCTTATCGATGTGACAGGTTGTGTCACCTGCCGCCACGCTGGCAAAAATGGTCAGGTCCGGCCGTTCAGGCAACCGCGGGCGGCGCGGGGGCGTGGTGTCTACATAAGGCTTACAAGGCCGTGCAAACCGCAGTGGCCGCACGGTGGCCGGCAGGGCTGCATCGCACTGGCGATGGTGACATTAGCTATATTTAATATAGCTATCGTCGCCCGTCCGACGGGCGCTAGCGACCGATTTGACCACCAAATTCAACAGCAGCGGCGCTTGCAGGTGTGGCCGTGTCCATGCGCCACGACGCGCCACCGCGCGCTGCGGGATCGCCTGAGATCGCCCCGGGATCAGCTTCGTCGCCACGACTGGCCTGGGCAGATCGTTGCCCATCGACACACTGGGTTTGGCGCGGCCACCCTCTCCCTCAACCGGTCACCCCGGCGTTGGCCGCATGGGCCGCATTCGCGCGCATTAAACTTCCTTGACGGCGACCCCACGCCACCGCGCACCCGATGACCCACGCCCTGACCGACCCCGATCTGATCGCCCTGCTGTCTGACACGCTGACCGACAGCAACGCGCACGGCGCCGTGGTCTGTCTGTGCGCCGACTGGTGCGGCACCTGCCGAGAATTCGCGCCCGGCTTCGCGCAGGCGGCGCTGGCACGGCCCGAATTGGTTTTCCGCTGGATCGACATCGAAGACGAAGCCGATGCCATCGGCGATCTGGACATCGAAACCTTTCCCACCCTGGTGATTGGCGGGCGCGACAGCCGGGTACGCTTTGCCGGGCCGGTGCTGCCGCAAGCGGGCCAGATCGGGCGCCTTTTGCAAAGCCTGGACCTGTGATGGCCCCGGCCAGCGCCGCGCCGCACGCGCACTGGCTGTAACGCGCGCCATCGGCTCGAAACTTGCATACTCGGCTGAGCGAGCAATAATTTGACCCCGGTCAATGGCGGTCATCCCCCCACCGAACCACAATGAGATTATGGGAATTAGCCCTTACCTGAGAGTTATCGGACGCGGCCGCGAAGGCGCGCGGGCGCTGTCGCGCGAGCAGGCCGCCGATCTGATGGGCATGGTTCTGGACAACCGTTGCACCGACCTGGAATTGGGCGCCTTCTGCCTGGCCATGCGCGTCAAGGGCGAAGCGCCCGAGGAAATGGCCGGGTTTCTGGATGCCGTGGGCGAACGCATGACCCACCTGCCCGGCAGCGATCGCCCGGTCGTCGTGCTGCCCAGTTACAACGGCGCGCGCAAGCTGCCCGTGCTGACGCCTTTGCTGGGCTTGATGCTGGCACGCAAAGGCCTGCCGGTGCTGATCCACGGCACCGCCACCGAAGACGCCCGCGTCACATCGCAAGACGCGCTGGCGGTGATCGGCATCACCGCGCAGTCGCCCCACCAGGCGATTGCGCCGGGGCGCCTGCATTTCGTCGACACGCACGACCTGCTGCCCGGCCTGAAGCGCCTGCTGGACGTGCGCCGCACCATCGGCTTGCGCAACAGCGCGCACAGCCTGGTCAAGCTGATGAACCCCGTGGCCGGCCCCGCCCTGGTGGTGGGCAGCTACACCCACCCGGAATACGCCGAATCCATGGCCACCACGTTCGGCCTGATGGACAGCAACGCCATGCTGCTGCGCGGCACCGAGGGCGAGCCCGTGGCCGACCCGCGCCGCACACCGCGCATGGACATCTTCCTGAGCGGCCAACTGCACCAGGTGCAAGAGGCGCGCGGCGGCCCCCTGGCCAGCCTGCCTTCGCTGCCCACGCAGATCGACGCCATTTCCACCGCCACCTACACCCGCGCCGTGCTGGAAGGGCTGGTGCCCATCCCGGAATCGGTCGTCATTCAGGCCGATCACATCCTGCGCGCCTGCAAAGCCATCGAAGCCTCGGGCGATCCGTCCCTGCTCGCCCCACTGACCGCATGACCGCATGACCGATTCGCCCGCGCCTACCCCACCTGCCCGCATCACCCTGGTCGGGGCCGGCCCGGGCGACCCCGATCTGCTGACGCTCAAGGCGGTCAAGCAGATTCAGCAGGCCCGCCTGCTGCTGGTGGACGATCTGGTCAGCGACGCCATCCTGGCGCTGGCCCAACCGGCGGCGCGCATCACCTATGTCGGCAAACGCGGCGGCTGCAAAAGCACGCCGCAAGCCACCATCGAACGCCTGATGCTCGACGCCGTGCGCGCGGGCGAAAACGTGGTGCGCCTGAAAGGCGGTGACCCCTTCATCTTCGGCCGCGGCGGCGAAGAGGTGGAAAGCCTGCGCGCTGCGGGCATCGAACCTGAAGTGGTCAACGGCATCACCGCCGGCCTGGCGGCGCTGACCAGCCTGGGCGCCCCGCTGACCCACCGCGAGCACGCGCAGGGCGTGGTCTTCGTCACCGGCCACCCACAAAAAAACGGCCCCGGCCTGAACTGGGCCAGGCTGGCCGCAGCGGCCGACGAATTGCGCCTGACGCTGGTGATCTACATGGGCATCAGCAGCGCGCCGCGCATTCAAGCCGGCCTGCTGCAAGGCCTGCCCGCCGCCACGCCCGTGGCCGTGATCGAGCGCGCCACCCTGCCCGCGCAGCGCCAATGCCTGACCACGCTGGGCGAGATGGTGCACGACCTGAAGCAAAGCGGCCTGGGCAGCCCCGCCATCGTGGTGGTCGGCGATGTGGTGCTGGGCGTGCGCGCGGCGCTGCGTGAAGTGGCCGCGGTGAGCTGAGACCGCAGGCGCCTGCGCCTGCCGATGCGTAGGGGCACAGGAGTTCAGGGCGAAGCGAATGTGTCCTCGCGATGCCGCGCGCCCTGAATGCGCAGGGCTGCAAGGCGCAATCGACAGCCTTGACCCACGCGATCGCGAGGATTTGCAGCGCCGCAGACCCGCAACCAACGTTGCCCAAGGCCGCTGATCGCTGAGCGCTGAGCGCTGATATTTGAACGAAATCAGGCTCTAGCGCCCGTCTGTATTGCGCAAGCAGCTATTGTTTTTGATGATTGAAGAAGCTTCTTCGAGCCCGAACATTGGGGGCACGCGCCCGGTGCGCGGCCTGGTTCTCGCCCCTGAAAAGACCGCAAAACACACAACCACAGGACATGCCGCCTTGCGCTGCGTTGCGCACCCCGACCGCAAGGCCGGGGCGACGATACGGCCCGTCGCTGTGGTCGACCGAGCCGGTATGCGCGCAGCGCCAGCGCGTTACCTCGCCTCTACCCAACGTCATCCCTTCGGGCTGAGCCTTGCGGAAGCCTTGCGCCGCGCCTAGAACTTTCGGCACGCGCCGGACAGGCCAAGCGCATCAAGAACGGAAATCTGATGCCGCAGCCAAGAGCATGAATTCCGCCGCCCCAAGGCCGAGCGAAGCGATGGCCCGTGTCGACTCCCACCCCCTTCTGGATGCGCCTGGGTCGGGGTATGGGCGGGGTGGCGGCTGCACCGCAGGATGCAGCCGCTTCGTTATCTGACTGGCCGCAGCTGTCTGAACGTAGCGCTGAAAGCGCGAAGTGAGTTCTGCGGCCCACCCCGCCCATGCCCCGACCCAGGTCGCCCCGTAGCGAAAGCGAAGGGGTCGCAGCCAGCAGGGCGCACTTCTTTTGCCTTCTTTTCTTGTGCGAGCAAGAAAAGAAGGTCGCCCGCCGGGGCGAGACCCGGCCTCCCACCTTCAACCAGAAACACAAAAAAACACAACAAAACAGCCCACAGCGCCCACCCACCTGGCGCCAACAGCTATCAACCCAATAGCATCACCCCAACGCCGTATCCAGCAACATCATCAACACAAACCCAATCATCAAGCCACTGGTGGCATACGCCTCATGCCCCTTGCGGTGCGATTCGGGAATGATTTCGTGGCTGATGACAAACAACATAGCGCCCGCCGCAAAGCCCAGGCCCCACGGCAACAGCGCCGCCGACCAGCCAATGATGGACGCGCCCAGCACCGCGCCCAGGGGTTCGACCAGGCCCGACGCCATGCCCAGGCCCACCGCAATCCAGCGCTTGTAGCCGGCCGCCAACAGCGCCACGGCCACCACCAGGCCTTCGGGCACGTCCTGGATGGCGATACCGGTGGCCAGCGCGTTGCCGCGCAGGCCGTCGTTGCCGGCGTAGCCCACGCCAATGGCCAGGCCTTCGGGCAGGTTGTGCAGCGCAATGGCAAACACGAACAGCCAGGTGCGGCGCAGCTTGCGCACCGCCTCGCCGTCCATGCCTTCGCGGCCTTTGATGAAATGTTCGTGCGGCAGCAGCTTGTCCATCAGCATCAGCACGGCGCCGCCGAGCAGGATCGACAGGCCGATCACGCTGCCGGCCGCCCAGGGGCTGCCGCCGGCCAGGTTCTGGGCCTTGGCGGCTTCCAGGCCGGGAATGATCAGCGAGAAGGCGCAGGCGGCCAACATCACGCCAGCGCCAAAACCGAACAGCGTGTCCTGCACGCGCTCTGACAGGCGCTGCGAAAACATCACCGGCACGGTGCCCAGCGCGGTGGCCACCGCAGCGACCGAGCCGCCCAGGAAGGCGTTCCACACCACCGGCCGAGCGGTGACGTAGCGCCAGAATTCGCTGGCTAGGATCAGCACGCCCGCCGCGACGATGACCAGGCCCAGCCATTCACGCGCGGTCAGTTCGGCGCGGGGCGGCGCGGCGCTGGCAGGTACGCTCAATTCGTCCATGGGATCAGGCTCCGGGTCGTTCGCCATCGGCGGCGGGCTTGCCTCAGGCGCGTGCCGCGGCGTAGCGGCGGGCCACTTCGTCCCAGTTGACGACGTTGTAGAACGCGGCGATGTAGTCCGGGCGGCGGTTCTGGTACTTGAGGTAGTACGCGTGTTCCCACACATCCAGCCCCAGGATGGGGGTGCCGCCCGAGCCGATGCCTCGCATCAGCGGGCTGTCCTGGTTGCCGCTGCTTTCGACCAGCAGCTTGCCGTCCTTGCCCACCGTCAGCCAGGCCCAGCCGCTGCCAAAGCGGGTCAGCGCGGCTTTGGTGAAGGCGTCCTTGAAAGCGTCCAGGCCGCCCAGGTCGGCGTCGATGGCCTTGGCCAGATCGCCCGTGGGCGCGCCGCCACCGCCTTGGCCCACCGGCGCCATCACGGTCCAGAACAGGCTGTGGTTGGCATGGCCGCCGCCGTGGTTGCGCACGGCGGTGCGAATGCCGTCGGGCAGCCGGTTCAGATCGGTAATGAGCTGCTCCACCGTTTCGCCTTCGTGCGGCGTGTCCTTGACGGCGGCGTTCAGGCTGGTGACGTAGGTCTGGTGGTGCTTGTCGTGGTGGATCTCCATCGTCTTGGCGTCGATGTGGGGCTCCAGCGCGTCAAAGGCGTAGGGCAGTGGCGGCAAGGTGTAGGCCATGGTGTTTCCTTTTTTCTGCGGATCAAGAATGAAATGCGTGGCGTCGCGCTTCAATACGAATGCGAATGATTTGCATTATTTCAGAAATCGCTGAATTCGTCTTGCACGCGGCCGTCGTGAAAACCCGCGCCTCGACCACGCCGCGCGCCCTGCCCTGCGCCAACCGATGGGCTGACTGGCGCGCCTGGTGCGCCCTGTACGGGCCGGCGCACAACTTGGCCAACCGCATCGGGCGATCCGCTGGCGGCAATTCGAAGAAGGCAGCGAAGGTGGCCAGGGTCGCACCAAAGCCGCCATCCGCCGCGTGCTGGCGCCAACAGCGGCGGCGGGATGAATCAGCGGCGCTGCGCCGTGACGATCACGGGCGGCGCAGCAGCAGCGCGCCCATGGCCAACAGGCTGAACACGGCGCCCGCGCCAAAGGTCCAGGCCGGGCCCAGGTATTCCCACAGCAGACCCGCCACCACGCTGGCGCACAGCAGCGCCACGCCGCTGACCAGGTTGAACATGCCAAAGGCGGTGCCGCGCAGATCGGCCGGGGCAGTGCCCGCCACCATGGTGGCCAGCAGGCCCTGCGTCATGCCCATGTGCACGCCCCACAGCGCCACGCCCAGCAGCAG
>JAGOEM010000089.1 GCA_017997715.1 Ottowia sp. | reverse complement strand
CCAAGTGGCTGGCCTATGTGGGCGACCACGCGTACGAGATGGTGCTCAAGCTCAACCGCCACTTCAACAGCCTGCGCGCGCGCCTGGGCCTGCCGTACTGGTCGCTGTCGGCCTACCTGAAGCACAAGGTGAAGAAGGCGGTCAACTATGTCAGCGACTTTGAACGCGCGGTGGCCGCCGAGGCGCGCCGGCGCGGGCACCAGGGCGTGGTGTGCGGCCATATCCACCATGCCGAAATCCGTGAGATTGAGGGCACGCTGTACTGCAACGACGGCGATTGGGTGGAAAGCCGCAGCGCCCTGGTTGAACACCACGACGGCCGCCTTGAATTGCTCTACTGGGACGACGAAAGCATGAACGCTGCGATGGCAGAGCGCGCCCGCACGGCGGTGCAGGCATGAAGCTGGCCCTGGTCACCGATGCCTGGGCGCCGCAGGTCAACGGGGTGGTCACCACCCTGGTGGAACTGGTGCATGCGCTGAAGCGGCGCGGCGACGACGTGCGGGTGATTGAGCCGTCGCACTTCAAAACCCGCCCGTGCCCGGGTTACGCGGGCATTGATCTTGCCGTGCGGCCCGGCAAAGAGGTCGCCCGGCTGCTGGACGACTGCCCGCCCGACGCCGTGCACATCGCCACCGAAGGGCCGCTGGGCTGGGCCGCGCGCCGGCATTGCCTGCGGCGCGGTTGGGCCTTCACCACGGCGTTTCATACCAAGTTTCCAGAAATCCTGAACGCCGCCGCGCACGTGCCGCTGTCGTTGGGCTACGCGTTCTTTCGGCACTTTCACCGCCCGTCGTCCGGCGTGATGGTGCCAACGGACGGGGTGGCCGACATGCTGGCGGAACGGGGCTTTCAGAACCTGCGCCGCTGGACGCACGGGGTGGATACACGCCTGTTCGCCTTCAGCGAACTGCCCGCGCGCCACCCGGCGCTGGACGGCTTGCCGCGGACCGTGCAACTGTTTGTGGGGCGGGTGTCGTACGAGAAGAACGTCGAGGCCTTTCTGGCGCTGGATACGCCCGGCACCAAGGTGGTGTGCGGCGTTGGCCCGGTAGAGCAGAAGCTGCGCGCGCGCTACCCGCAGGTGCATTGGCTGGGCGTGTTGCCGCGCGACGAGCTGGCCCGTGTGTACGCCAGCGCGGACGTGTTCGTGTTTCCCAGCCGGGCCGACACCTTTGGCCTGGTCATGCTGGAGGCGATGGCCACCGGCACGCCCGTGGCGGCCTACCCGGTCGATGGCCCGCGCGAGGTGCTGCGCGCACTGCCCGGCGTGCCCGTGGGCGGCGTGATGAACGAGGATTTGCGCCAGGCGGTGGGCGCCGCACTGCGGATCGACCGCGTTGCCGCGCGCCAGCACGCGGAGCGGTTTGGGTGGGAAGCCGCATCCGATCTGTTTCGCAGCTTTCTGGTGCCCGCCCGATCGCTGCAAGAGCAACCCGCCCTGGGCGCACGGTAGCTGGAAAACGCTGATTGGGGTAAGCTGGCGTGCTCTCACTTTTGAAGTGCTTTCATGTCGACCCGACGCCCCGCGCCGCCATCTGTTTTGGAACGTTACCCCCTGCTGGATCGGGACGCCAGCATCCTCGGCTTCAACCACCGCGTGCTGCATTGGGCCGAGCGCGCTGATGTGCCTTTGCTGGAGCGCCTGCGTTACCTGTGCATTGTCTCGTCCAACCTGGACGAATTCTTTGAGGTGCGCGCCGACCCGCTGATATCGACCTGGCGCACCAACGGTGATTCAGCCGCCCGCATGCGCGCGGTGCTGTCAGAGGCGCATTCGCTGGTCACGCGCCAGTACGAGATCTACAACGGCGCGCTGCTGTCGGCCATGGCCCGCCAGGGCATGCGCATCGTGTCGCACGTCGACCGCACCGAAGCGCAGCGCCGCTGGGTGCGCGAACTCTTCATGCGTGAAGTCAAACCGCTGCTGGTGCCGGTGGCGCTGGACCCGGCGCACCCCTTTCCGCAGGTGGCCAACAAGTCGCTCAATTTCATTGTTCAGCTGAAGGGCAAGGACGCATTCGGCCGCGCCAACGAGATCGCCATCGTCAAGGTGCCGCGCGTGCTGCCGCGTGTGCTGCGCATGCCCGATCGGGTAAGCGGGGGCGAGACGCTGTTCGTCATGCTTTCCAGCGTGATTCGGGGCAACCTGGCCGATCTTTTCCCGGGGCGGGAGGTGGGCGATTTCTCGCACTTTCGCGTGACCCGGCATTCGGACCTGTCGGTGGACGAGGACGAGGTGAAGAACCTGCGCACCGCCCTGCGCCAGGGCCTGCACCAGCGCCACTACGGCGAAGCGGTGCGCGTGGAGGTGTCTTCCGCCTGCTCCGATGAACTGTCGGGCTTCTTGCTGCGGCAGTTCCAGCTGCCGCCTGAAGCCTTGTTCAGGGTGCAGGGGCCGGTGAATCTGGTGCGGCTGCAGCAGCTGATTCAGCTGGCCAAGCGGCAGGACTTGCTGTTTCCGCCCTACAGCGCCAGCTACCCGGTGCAGCTGCGCAAGGGCGAGTCGGTGATGGAGCGGCTGAAACAGGGCGACGTGCTCAGCCATCTGCCGTTTGAGAGTTTCGATGGCGTGATCGACTTCCTGCGCGAAGCGGTTCACGACCCCCAGGTGCTGGCGATCAAGCAGACCATCTACCGCTCAGGCGACGACAGCCGCATGATGGATCTGCTGATCGAGGCGCACCGCCGCGGTAAGGAAGTCACCGTGGTGGTCGAGCTCAAGGCCCGCTTTGACGAAGAGGCCAACATCAACTGGGCCGAGCGGCTGGAAAGGGCCGGCGCGCAGGTTGTCTATGGCGTGGTGGGGCTGAAGACGCACGCCAAGATGCTGCTGGTGACGCGGCGCGAAGGCCGGCAGTTGCGCCGCTACGGCCACTTGTCCACCGGCAACTACAACCCGCGCACCGCGGCGCTGTACACCGACATCAGCTACCTGACCGCAGATGCGCGGCTGACCGCCGACATGGACCGCCTGTTCGTCCATCTGGCCAGCCACAGCCGCCTGCCGCGCATGCAGCGCATGCTGCTGGCGCCGTTCACGCTGCACAAGCAGATGCTGGCCAAGATCGATGCGGTGGCGCTGGCGGCGCGCCGTGGGCGCGGGGGGCGCCTGGTGGCCAAGATGAATGCGCTGACCGATCAGCCCCTCATTGAAGCCTTGCTGCGCGCTGGCGATGCGGGCGCCAAGATCGACCTGATCGTGCGCGGCGCCTGCATGCTGCCCGGCCAGTTGACCGAGAACATTCGCGTGCGCAGCATCATCGGGCGCTTTCTGGAACATTCGCGGGTGTTTTACTTTCGCGCGGGTTCGCACGAAGAGCTTTGGCTGTCGTCTGCCGACTGGATGAACCGCAACATGCTGCGCCGTGTCGAAACGGCATGGCAGGTGACCGACCCAGCGTTGCGCCAGCGCATCGTCGATGAATGCCTGGTCGCCTACCTGCACGACCAGTGCGATGCCTGGATTCAAGGCCCGCAGGGCACCTATCAAAGCGTGGTTGAACCAGGGCAAAAACCTGGCCCTTCCGCGCAACAGGCCTTGATGGCGCGCTATGATTCTGTGAGTAACCAGGAGCTGCGATGGACTTGATCTTGTGGCGCCATGCCGAGGCGCAAGAGCCCGAGGGCGACATGACCGATCTGGATCGCCCGCTGACCAAGCGCGGCGAGAAGCAGGCGGCACGCATGTCGGCCTGGCTGGATCGCCAATTGCCCGACGGAACCCGCGTGCTCAGCAGTTCTGCACGCCGCACCGACGAAACCGCGCGCGCGCTGGGGCGCCGCTACAAGTCGCTGGACGAATTGCGCCCGGGCGCCAGTGCCGATCAGTTGCTGAAATTGGTCGGCTGGCCGCTGGCCAAAATGCCCGTGCTGGTGGTGGGCCATCAACCCACGCTGGGACAGGCGGCAGCGCAGCTGCTGGGGTTGCCGGCCGGTGAATGCGCGATCAAGAAGGGGGCCATCTGGTGGTTCAGATCGCGCGAGCGAGAAGGCGAAAGCCAAACCGTGGTGGTTGCAGTGCTGACCGCGGAGTTGGTTTAGCGCAGCGCTGACCCAGGCCAGCACGCGCGTCGCATCCTGGCTACGGCGATGCGCGGCCTGGCAGCTGCGCGCAAGAGCTGGTTTCGCCGTGCGTGGCGCGCTGCAGTCGTCCGTGTTCCGCGCACGTCACGTCGCAAGCATCTATTGCACTTCGCACATGTGCGGGCAAAGCAGGTAGCGCGGGACGAGGGCGCTGGTAGCCTTTTCTGTGTGCGTTTGAACAGCGCCTGCGTGTGTAGACTGCCTACAATCGCCGTCCGGACTGGTTGCCGCGCAGCCGTGCCGCCGCAGCCCCAGTGAGGTATCTCTGGTGCGCGCGAGATTCTTGTATCCCACCGTGTTCTAGCTTCCAGGAGTTGTTGTCCATGATTGCCTTCACCTCGCCTTCGTCACGCGCTCCGCTCGTCGTGCTTGCTGCGGCAATGCTGGCCAGTGCGTGTTCGTCCGTGGACCTGGGGCCGCGCTATGACCCGCCGCCCGTGCGCATGCCGCAGGCAACCACCCCGGCGCCTGCCCCCCTTCCGCCGATCGCCCAGCCCAGCGCAGTGCCGCCAGCCCAGCCCATGCCGCAGCCGCTGCCACCGATCGGGTCAACGCCGCTACCAAACGGGCCGAGTGCTGGCCCCGTGTCTGCTGATCCGCGCGCAAGCGTCGTGACGCTGACCACGCGGCTGGACCCGAACAGTGCGATACCGCCGGCGCGCAGCAATGGCGCGGGCCAGCTCGATGCGATTTATGACGCCAACACGCGGCTGCTGCGCTGGAAGGCATCGTGGTCCGGCTTGTCAGGTGCCATCAACGGCGTGCAGTTTCATGGTCCTGCGGACATGACCCAGAACGGACCGGCCACTTTGATCTGGCCCGGACCGTTTGGCCCCAGCTACGAAGGCCGCGCCACACTGACACCCGAGCAGGCGGTCGATCTGGTGGGCGGGCGCTGGTACCTGAACGTGCGAACCACCGCCAACCCCGGTGGCGAGCTGCGCGGGCAGCTGCACGTTGTGCATTGAACTGAAGACGCAGGCCGCAGCGTTGTTTGCTGCGGCAAAGCGAGTTTAATGCGTTGGCGGAAGAGGTGAGATTCGAACTCACGGACCCTTGCGAGTCGCCGGTTTTCAAGACCGGTGCAATCGACCACTCTGCCACTCTTCCTGAATGAACCGCGCATTCTAGCGTGGGCGTGCAATCCAATTTGATCAAGCCATAAAAAAGCCCGCCTGATCCAGGCGGGCTTTTTGCGATCGAGCTGAATTACTTCAGCTTGATCTCTTTGTACTCGACATGCTTACGCGCTTTGGGGTCGAACTTCATGATCGACATCTTTTCAGGCATCGTCTTTTTGTTCTTGCTGGTCGTGTAGAAATGACCTGTGCCGGCTGTGGATTCCAGCTTGATCTTTTCGCGTCCACCTTTGGTAGCCATGGTGTATTCCTTTCGCAGTTAATCAGGCTTGACCACGGGCGCGCATGTCTGCGAGCACGGCATCAATGCCATTCTTGTCGATCAAGCGCAGAGCAGCGCTGGAAACACGCAGGCGTATCCAGCGGTTTTCACTTTCGACCCAGAAACGGCGGTATTGCAGGTTCGGCAGGAACCTGCGCTTGGTTTTGTTGTTGGCGTGGGAAACGTTGTTTCCCACCATCGGGCCTTTGCCCGTGACTTCGCACACGCGTGCCATTCGATCACTCCGATCACTCGGTCTTGGCTCTGCGCCATGACGTACCACGTCACAACTCGCCGCAACCTCACCTCGCCAAGAAAAGGGTGGCGGTAGCCCTGCCGCAACGCATGCGCTGCCTATGAAAACAGGCAAGAATTTGCGGCGAAGCCTTCGATTATAGCGTGCTGCAGCCCCTGATGAGGCTGATCAATCCGGCAGTTGCTCAAGAAAGCGCTGTGCGTCCAGCGCCGCCATGCAGCCGGTGCCGGCGCTGGTGATCGCTTGGCGGTAGACGTGATCCTGAACATCGCCAGCCGCGAAGACGCCGGCAACGCTGCTTTCCGTGGCGAAGCCCTGCAGGCCGCCGCGGGTCTTGATGTAGCCATTTTCCATGGCGATCTGGCCTGCAAAGACTTCCGAGTTGGGGGTGTGGCCGATCGCGATAAAGCAGCCTTGCAGCGCGATGTCCTCCGTCTGGCGCGACTCTACGTGGCGAATGCGAATACCGGTTACGCCACTGTTGTCGCCCAGTACCTCGTCCAGCGTGTAAAACGTCTTCAACTCGATTTTTCCTGCCGCCACTTTTTCCATCAGCTTGTCCACCAGGATGGGTTCCGCACGGAACTTGTCGTGACGGTGCACCAGCGTGACCTTGCGTGCAATGTTGGACAGGTACAAGGCCTCTTCCACGGCAGTGTTGCCGCCGCCGACCACGCAGACGTCCTGATCGCGGTAGAAAAATCCATCGCAAGTCGCGCAGGCAGATACGCCGCGGCCCATGAAGGCCTCTTCAGACGGAAGGCCCAGGTACCTTGCGGAGGCGCCGGTGGCGATGATCAGGCTGTCGCAGGTGTACTCGCCATTGTCGCCAAACAGCCTGAAAGGGCGCGTGGCAAGGTCGGCGGAATGGATCTGATCGAACACGAGTTGCGTGTTGAAGCGTTCGGCGTGCTGCAAGAAGCGCTGCATCAAGTCTGGGCCCTGCACGCCCAAGGGGTCTGCGGGCCAGTTGTCGACCTCCGTCGTCGTCATCAGCTGTCCGCCTTGCGCCATGCCGGTGACCAGCATGGGGTGCAGGTTGGCCCTCGCGGCGTAGACCGCTGCGGTGTAGCCCGCCGGGCCTGAGCCAAGAATCAATACTTTGGAGTGTAGGGAGGTCATGGTTATCCGCGATGAAGGGAGAAGGCGACGGGTGCGCTACGATTGCGATTCAAGAGCCAGCGTGCAAAACTTCACGCCGCGCTGGGGTTCATGCCGCTCAGGTATGCAGGATTTTAAGGATTCGATCAATTGGTCGATCTCCAAAGGGAATTGAGATGACGATGCTTTCTAGCCTGGATCTGATTCGCAGGGTGCCGCTGTTTTCGATGCTCACAGAATCGCAGGCCAATGCTGTGGCAGATGCGGTCATCAAGCGGCGCTTCAAGCGCGGCGAAGTGATTGTGGAGCAAGGCAAGAAATCCAACGCGCTCTTCATTCTGCTCAATGGTCGCGCCCGGGTGGTGACGGCCGACAGCCGAGGCCGTGAGGTCATTTTGGCGACGCTGCAGCCAGGCGATCACATCGGCGAGATGAGTTTGATCGACAACGAGCCGCACTCAGCGACGGTGCGTGCCGAAGTGCAGACCGATGTGCTGATGCTGGGCAGGCTGGAGTTTGCGCGCTGCCTGCCCGAAAACTCCTCCATGGCCTACGCCGTGATGCGTGGCTTGGTGCAGCGCTTGCGCCATGCCGACCGCAAGATCGAATCCCTGGCCTTGATGGACGTGTATGGCAGGGTTGCGCGCGCGCTGCTTGAGTTTGCCGTTGAAACCCCTGAGGGCGAATTGCTGATTCGGGACCGCATTTCGCGCCAAGACATTGCCAAGATGGTGGGCGCATCGCGTGAAATGGTCAGCCGCGTCATGAAGGATCTGGAAGAGAGGGGCTTCATCGACACGCAGGAAAATGGCTCGATCATTGTCAAAGAGCGGTTGAACGCGCTCGGTTGACCTGGGCCGCGGGCTGACGACCGTTCAGCGCGGCATCATTGAACCCTGTCTATGCCCGTTCCGTACGGACGGCGCGTGCGGTAAGCTACGAAAGTAGTAGTTAAATTCATGGCTTACCCTCTCAATACCTTCAACGCCGACCCCGGCACGGAATCCTCGCGCGGCGGCATCTGGCGCTTTGCGCAGGAAGTGCTCTTGGTCATTGGCCTGGCCGGCACCATTTTTCTGGTGATGGCCCTGAGCAGCTATTCCGCGCTGGATTCCGCGTGGTCGACCTCGGGCGCCACCGGATCGCTTCACAACTGGGCGGGCAAGCTTGGCGCCTGGCTGGCCGATCTGTTGTATGTGCTGTTCGGCTTTTCTGCCTGGTGGTGCGTGGCGGCGGCCATCAGCGCCTGGTTGCGCGGGGTGCGCAGGTGGCTGGGTGGCAGCAAATCCGCTCGCCATTCCTTGACCAGCGCGGCGGGCTGGTGGGCACGCATCCGATCGGCCCACTGGGTTTTCTGGCTGGGCCTGGTGCTGATCCTGGCGGCCAGCACCGGCCTGGAATGGACGCGCCTCTACCGCTGGGACGACGCGCTGCCGGGTACGGCAGGCGGCGTGTTGGGTTACCTTGGCGGCCCCCTTGCCGTCAAATGGCTGGGGTTCACTGGCTCGGCGCTGCTTGGCATTTTGGCGCTGGTGTCTGGCGTTTCACTGATGTTCGGCTTTTCCTGGACCAACGTGGCCGAACGCATCGGTGGCGTGCTTTACGCGCTGGTCGAATCGCGCCGCGAACGCCGCGAAATTGCGCAGGACGTGGCAGCGGGCAAGCAGGCGGCGCGCGAGCGCGAGGAAGTGGTGCACCACGAGCGCGAAGTCATCGAAGAGCAGCACCCCGCGCCGGTGTTCATCGAGCCCACCGTGGTCAGCGTGCCCAAAAGCGACCGCGTGGTGAAGGAAAAGCAGAAGCCGCTCTTCAACGAGCTGCCCGACAGCAAGCTGCCGCAGGTGGACTTGCTGGACGGCGCGCCCGCGCACCAGGAAAGCGTGGCGCCCGAGACGCTGGAGATGACCAGCCTCCTGATCGAGAAGAAACTCAAGGACTTTGGTGTGGACGTGCGGGTGGTGGCGGCTGCGCCGGGCCCGGTCATCACGCGCTATGAGATCGAGCCTGCCACGGGGGTGAAGGGCTCGCAGGTGGTCAACCTGGCCAAGGACCTGGCCCGCTCGCTGTCGCTGGTATCCATCCGGGTGATTGAAACCATTCCCGGCAAGAACTTCATGGCGCTGGAATTGCCCAACGCCAAGCGGCAGACGATCCGCCTGTCCGAGATTCTGGGCTCGCAGGTCTACAACGACGCCAAGTCGCTGCTGACTGTGGGCCTGGGCAAGGACATCGTGGGCAAGCCCGTGGTGGCCGATCTGGCGAAGATGCCGCACGTGCTGGTGGCCGGTACCACCGGTTCGGGCAAATCGGTGGGCATCAACGCCATGATCCTGTCGCTGCTGTACAAGGCCGAGCCCAAAGACGTGCGCGTGCTGATGGTCGACCCCAAGATGCTGGAGATGTCGGTCTACGAAGGCATTCCGCACCTGCTGGCCCCGGTGGTGACCGACATGAAGCAGGCCGCCAATGGCCTGAACTGGTGCGTGGCCGAGATGGAGCGCCGCTACAAGCTGATGAGCAAGGCAGGCGTGCGCAACCTGGCGGGCTTCAACCAGAAGATCGACGACGCCAAGGCGCGCGGCGAGTTCATCTTCAACCCCTTCAGCCTGACGCCCGACGACCCCGAGCCGCTGGAGCGCCTGCCGTACATCGTGGTGGTGATCGACGAGCTGGCCGACCTGATGATGGTGGTCGGCAAGAAGATCGAAGAACTGATTGCCCGCCTGGCGCAAAAGGCGCGCGCCTCGGGCATTCACCTGATCCTGGCCACGCAGCGCCCCAGCGTGGACGTGATCACCGGCCTGATCAAGGCCAACATTCCCACCCGCATCGCCTTCCAGGTCAGCAGCAAGATCGACAGCCGCACCATCCTTGACCAGATGGGCGCTGAGGCGCTGCTGGGGATGGGCGACATGCTGTATATGCCCAGCGGCACCGGCTTTCCACAGCGCGTGCATGGCGCCTTCGTCAGCGACGACGAGGTGCACCGTGTCGTTGAATACCTCAAAAGCCACGGCGAGCCGAACTACATCGACGGCGTGCTGGAAGGCGGCACGGTGGACGGCGAAGATGGCGCCGAAGGTTTTGGCGGCGAAGGCGGTGGCGAGGCCGACCCGCTGTACGACAAGGCCGTGCAGATCGTGCTGTCCAACAACAAAGCCAGCATTTCGCTGGTGCAACGGCACCTGTCGATCGGCTACAACAAAGCCGCCAACCTGCTGGACGCCATGGAAAAAGCCGGCCTGGTCAGCGCCATGAACGGCCGTGGCCAGCGCGAGATCCTGGCGCCTTCGCGCGCGGACTAGGTGAACACGCCACGCGACGCAAAGCGCCGTGTGTCGCGCACGCAAGCGGGTGTTTCAAATCGTGGCGGGCAGAACCTTTGGCCCGCTTCAAGCATCTCAAAGCACATGAAATCTCTTCGCATTCGATGGACGACCCGCTCGATTCGCCTGGCGGCCGGCGCTGCCGTGCTGGGCCTGGCCGCGCCCATGGCTTGGGCGGGCGGGCTGGACAGCCTGGCCGAATTCGTCAAGCAAACGCGCAGTGGCAAGGCCAACTTCACCCAGGTCGTGACGGCGCCGGGCAAGGAAGGCCAGGCCGGGCGCAGCAAGACGCAAAGCGGCACTTTTGAGTTTCAACGCCCGGGCAAATTTCGCTTTGTCTACAGCAAACCGTTCGAGCAAACCATCGTGGCCGATGGGCAGACGCTGTGGCTTTACGACGTCGACCTGAACCAGGTAACGGCGCGCAAGCAGGACCAGGTGCTGGGCGCCACACCTGCCGCCATCATTGCCGCGGCGCCCGATGTCAAGGCGCTGGAAAAGGATTTCACCCTGGCCGAAGAGCCCGACCAGGACGGCCAGCAGTGGGTGAAAGCCACACCCAAGTCGCGCGATGGGCAGCTGCAGGCCATTCGCGTGGGCTTCAAGTCGGGCCCCAAGGGCGCTGAGCTGAACACGCTGGACATTCTGGACAGCTTTGGCCAGCGGTCGGTGCTGAGCTTTTCCGGTTTTGAGGTGAATGCCGCCGTGCCCGCCAGCCGGTTTGTGTTTACCCCGCCCAAAGGCGCGGACGTGCTGCGCAACTGACCGGCGCCGGTTGCACGGCAAAATTCTGATTGAAATTGCCATCCAGCGCCCACCAGATGGGCGCAAGCAGCTATAAAAACAATAGTTCCCTGATGCCTTGATCTGCCAGCGCTGCCCCACCACCGGCGCTGACCCGCGCCTGGCACAGCTTCATAGAATGGGCCATGCCCCGCGCACCTGCCACCCCCGCTTCGCTTCACATACCGCTGCCGGAGCGCCTGCGCCCGCGCAAGCTGAGCGAGGTCGTCGGCCAACAGCATTTGCTGGGCGAGGGCATGCCCTTGCGTATCGCCTTCGAATCGGGTCAGCCGCACAGCTGCATCCTGTGGGGCCCGCCGGGCACGGGCAAGACCACCATCGCCCGGCTGATGGCCGATGCGTTTGACGCGCAATTCATTTCGATCAGCGCGGTGCTGGGCGGGGTCAAGGACATCCGCGAAGCGGTGGAGCTGGCGCAGAAAGCGCGCGACAGCCTTACCCCGCAGGGCACCATCGTGTTCGTCGACGAAGTGCACCGCTTCAACAAAAGCCAGCAAGACGCCTTTTTGCCGCACGTTGAAAGCGGGCTGTTCACCTTCATCGGCGCCACCACCGAGAACCCTTCGTTCGAAGTCAATTCCGCCCTGCTGTCGCGTGCGGCCGTGTACGTGCTGCAACCCCTGGGCGAACAGGATTTAAGGCAAATTCTGGCCAGGGCGCAGGCGGAATATGCGCAGACAGCTATCGAAAAAGAAGCGCAAGACCAACTGATCAGCTATGCCGATGGCGATGCGCGGCGCCTGCTCAACACGCTGGAGACGCTGTACGTGTCCGCCCATGTCGAACGCATCGACACCATCACCGTTGCCTGGCTGCAGAAAGTGCTGGGCGAGCGCCTGCGCCGCTACGACAAGGGCGGCGAACAGTTCTACGACACCATCAGTGCGCTGCACAAGGCCGTGCGCGGCAGCGACCCCGACGCCGCGCTGTACTGGCTGGTGCGCATGCTGGACGGCGGCGCCGAGCCGCGTTACATGGCGCGGCGCATGGTGCGCATGGCCAGCGAAGACATCGGCCTGGCCGACCCGCGCGCGCTGCGCCTGGCCCTGGACGCGGCCGAGGTGTACGAGCGCCTGGGCTCGCCCGAGGGCGAGCTGGCGCTGGCCGAATGCGTGATCTACCTGGCCATGGCGCCCAAGAGCAACGCCGTGTACACGGCCTACAAAGCCGCCCGCGCCTTCGTCAAGCAAGACAGCACGCGGCCGGTGCCCATGCACCTGCGCAATGCGCCCACCCAGCTGATGAAATCGCTGGACTACGGCAAGGGCTACCGCTATGCGCACGACGAGGAGGGCGCGTTCGCCGCCGGCGAAACCTACCTGCCCGACGGCATGCCGGCGCAACAGTTCTACCAACCCGTTGCGCGCGGGCTGGAGATCAAAATTCGCACCAAACTGGACGAGTTGCGCCAACGCAACCGGGACGCCGGACGCACCGAATAAAGGCGTGATGCACATCAAAGGTGCCTTGGAAAGCGCTTGCCGGCCAAGAAATAAAGAGGGAAAACCCCGGTATGCCATTCGCTGGCGGGGCTTTGCCTGTCGCTAGAATTTGATACGTCTAAAACCCGCTGCAGGTCACCTGGCGGGTTTTTTGCTAGG